>NZ_CP043046.1:5823941-6165255 GCF_008119665.1 Pigmentiphaga aceris
GCAGCGACGGGTTCAGGATGCGTTGCTCGGAACCCAGGTGGACGGTCAGCGTGCCGCCTTTGACCGGCGTGCCGGTGCTGGCTTGCGCGCGCAGCGCGGGCGGGAAGATCGACGCGACAGCAAGCGCGCCAGCAGACAACAACAGTTCACGACGAGTGACGTTCATGGATGGCTTCCGAGGGGTGTGCGGAGTGTCGGACAAGGACGCGTCAAACACGCAGGGGTGTGCGCGCTGAAACGGCGTCAGCAAAAACCCTTGCATGACAGGTCTCGCATTCTGCGGTGGACGCACGCGCGAACGAACAGCCGATTCCTTATATCCATATGCAGGAAAAAATCGACAGTGCGTGTTGAAACTCGCTTTTTGCACGTGAAGATTGGGCAGTCAGGTGGGGCAGTCAGTGCTTTCGGATACGCCAGCCATGTCTTCCATCCGTCATGTCGGACTGTCACGACCCGGTCAACTACGGCCCGTAGAGTTGCGTTCAAGTGAACCCACCCGTTTTCATTTGAACGTGACATGCCCGCTGCCCACTCTGCTGCCCCATCGCCCGACCAACAGCTGCTCGACCTGATTACCGCCAGTGGTTTTGTCGGCATCGAGGAGTTGGCACGCCGCTTTGAGGTCACCCCGCAGACCATTCGCCGTCGCGTGAATCACCTGTGCGAGCAGGGCTTGCTGCGTCGTGTGCATGGCGGTGTGTCGGTGCCGGCCTTGAACGCGAATGTGCCGTATACCCGCCGCCAGGTGCAGAACCTGGCGGCCAAGCAGCGCATCGCAGCGGCGGTGGCTGAACACATTCCCGATGGCTGTTCCGTGTCGATCGGCCTGGGCACCACGCCCGAGCAAGTGGCACTGGCGCTGCGTGCGCGTCGCGATCTGCGTGTGATCACCAACAACATCAATGTGGTGAACGCGCTGGCCGGACGCAGCGACATCGAGCTGACCATGGCAGGCGGTGCCTTGCGTACTCATGATCTGGACGTGATCGGCAGTGCCGCCGCGCGTTGCTTCAACGCCTTCCGTACCGACTACGCGATCTTCGGCGTGGGTGGCATCGATGAAGACGGCTCACTGCTGGACTTCGAGACCGGCGAGGTTGTCGCACGCCGGGCCATGGTCGACAACTGCCGCCAGGCGCTGCTGGTACTGGACACCAGCAAATTCGGTCGGCGCGCGATTGTGCGGGGCGGGCATGTTGGCGATGTAGGCCATGTGTTTGTCGACGCGAACCCGCCACCGGGATATGCGAGCCTTTTCGCCGGAGCAAAGCCGGTGCTGCATGTCGGGCCGATGCTTGCGGTGTGCAGCACAGAGGCCGGAGTGCAGGCAGGTGGTGCAGAGACAGAAAGTACACAGGCAGGTAGCGCACAGACCGGCGCTGCACGAATCATTGACACTCAGGAATCCACGTCATGAGCCAGATCGTGCTTGACCATGTCAGCAAGCGCTGGAGCGCGGCGGCCGGTGTCGATGACATCTGCCTGCAGGCGGAATCCGGCAGCTTCGTGGCCTTGCTGGGTCCGTCGGGCTGCGGCAAGTCCACCACCTTGCGCTTGATCGCCGGACTGGAACAGGTGGGCAGCGGCCAGATTTTGATCGGCAACAAAGACGTCACCCAGCTGGCTCCCGCGCGCCGTGGCATTGCGATGGTGTTCCAGAGCTATGCCTTGTTCCCCCACCTGACGGTGGCCGAGAACATTGTGTTCGGCCTGTCGGTTCGCGGCGTGCCCAAGGCGGAACGCAAGAAGCGCCTGCTTGATGCCGCCACGCTGCTGGGTTTAGAAACCTTGCTGGATCGCAAGCCTGCGCAGTTGTCCGGTGGCCAGCGTCAGCGTATTGCTCTGGGTCGCGCCATCGTGGCGCAGGCCGACGTGTGCCTGATGGATGAACCGCTGTCGAACCTGGACGCGCAACTGCGTCAACAGATGCGCAGCGAAATCCGCGCCTTGCAGCAGCGTTTGGGCATGACCATGGTCTACGTGACGCACGATCAGACCGAGGCCATGACCATGGCCGACAAGGTGGTGCTGATGCGCGGTGGCCGTATCGAGCAACAGGGCACGCCCGCCGAGCTGTATGAACGCCCGGCCACGCTGTTTGCCGCTGCCTTCATTGGCGCGCCCGCGATGAACCTGTTTGCCAGTGGCCAGGCCGGTGCACAGCAAGGCGTCACGCTGGGCGTGCGGCCTGAACATCTGCGGGTGGTCGCGCCTGGTACGGGGTTGTCGGCAGCAAGTTCGGCGGCAAGTTTGTCCGCAGGCTTGTCCGCACGCGTGGAAGCCGTCGAATACCTGGGTGCCGAGTCGATGCTGGTGTGTTCGCACAACGGCGCGCGCATAGTCGTGCGCCAGGCCGGGCGCACCACGGTATCAGCAGGCGACAACATTGGCCTTGCCTGGCAACCCGGCGACGAACACCGATTCGACAGCGCAGCCGGCCATCGCATCGATGTGCCATTGGCTGCCTGACAGCAGCAATCGCTGAGCGCATCGCTTACTTGCACCACCACGCCTTTGCAATTTCCCCGCCATCCCGGTATCCCCCACCCTGCAAGGAATACGTTGATGACTTCCTGGTTTACTCCCCTGCGCCGCTTCGCAGCCTGCCTGGGCGCCACCACCCTGCTGTCGGCCGCCCTGCCCGCCTCGGCCGTTGAACTGAGCTTCTATTACCCGGTCGCCGTCGGCGGCCCGGTGACCAAGACGCTGGACGACATGGCTGCCAGCTTCGAGAAAGAAAACCCCGGCATCACCATCAAGCCGGTGTACGCAGGCAGCTACCAGGACACCATCGCCAAGGTGCTGACCGCCGCCAAGGGTGGCGCTGCGCCCAACGTGGCCGTGCTGCTGTCGACCGACATGTTCACGCTGATCGACGAGAACGTGATCACACCGTTCGACAAGGTGGCAAATACGCCCGCCGACCAGGAATGGTTCAAGAGCTTCTACCCCGGTTTCATGGCCAACAGCCAGACCGGCGGCAAGACCTGGGGCATTCCGTTCCAGCGTTCCACCGTGGTGATGTACTGGAACAAGGACTTGTTCAAAGAGGCCGGTCTGGACCCCAACCGTGCCCCCAAGGACTGGAACGAGCTGGTCGAATTCGGCAAGAAGCTGACCAAGCGTGACGCCGCTGGCAACGTCACCACGTGGGGCGTGCAAGTGCCGTCTTCGGGCTTCCCGTACTGGCTGTTCCAGTGCTTCACGACCGAGAACGGCGTGGAACTGATGAACTCGGCAGGTACCGAAACGTATTTTGATAAGCCCGCTGTGGTCGAAGCGCTTCAGTACTGGGTTGACCTGTCGCGCAAGCACGCCATCCACCCGCCGGGCGTCGTGGAATGGGGCACCACGCCCAAGGACTTCTTCGAGCGCAAGGCCGCGATCATCTGGACCACCACCGGCAACCTCACCAACATCCGCGCCAATGCCAAGTTCGATTTCGGCGTGGCCATGCTGCCCGCCGGCAAGCAACCGGGTTCGCCCACCGGTGGCGGCAACTTCTATCTGTTCGACAAGAACACGCCGGAACAGAACGCCGCGGCCCTGAAGTTCGTGAAGTGGATGACAGAACCCAAGCGCGCCGCCGAATGGGCAATTGCCACGGGTTATGTCGCTGTGTCGCCGGCTGCCTGGGAAACGCCGGAAATGAAGAAGTACGTGGCCGACTTCCCGGCACCGATCGTCGCGCGTGATCAACTGAAGTACGCCGTGGCCGAGTTGTCTACGCACGAGAATCAGCGCGTCACCAAGGCCTTGAACGACGGCCTGCAAGCGGCGCTGACCGGAGCCAAGACGCCTGAAGCCGCGATGAAGGATTCGCAACGCGAAGCCGATCGCATTCTGCGCAGCTATCGCTGATTCTCAAGTGTTGGTCACCAAGCGCTGAGCACCTGGCAATACGCGCTTGGTGCCTGGCGCTGGTGCCCAACATTTGAGTCCGGCATTTGTGCCTGGTGACGGCAGCTTGATGACCAGCACCTAGCAACCGGCACTCGACACCTGCCCCACGCCCCGACGACAACCGCAACCTGCACCCGTATGAGCAAACTGCTGAATCCATCCCGACGCACGAACATCACGGTCGGCTGGCTATTGCTGCTGCCCTCTGCGGTGCTGCTGGTCGCGTTCACGCACTACCCCGCGCTGGCCACTTTCTGGCATAGCGCGTTTTCCACCCCCAAGGGCATTCGGCCTGCGCGTTTCATTGGTTTCGACCAGTACCGTGCAATGGCAGACGACCCAGTGTTCTGGACAGCGCTGGTCAACAATCTCTGGTATGCAGCGGGCACCATCGTGCCCGCTATTGCGCTCGCGATGTTGATGGCGCTGTGGGTCAACGGCAAACTCGCTGGCCGTGGTTTTTTGCGGCTGGCCTTCTTCACGCCCACAGTGTTGCCGATGATCGCCGTCGCCAACATCTGGCTGTTCTTCTACACGCCCAGCTACGGGCTGCTGGACCAGATTCGCGGCCTGTTCGGACTGTCCGCCTACAACTGGCTGGGCTCGCCCGACACGGTGTTGTGGTGCCTGATGTTCGTGTCCGTCTGGAAGGACGCAGGCTTCTTCATGATCTTCTATCTGGCCGCCTTGCAGCAGATGCCGCCAGAGCTGCGCGAAGCCGCCGAACTGGAAGGAGCCAGTCGCTGGCAGATCTTCCGTCGCGTGACTTTCCCGCTGCTGATGCCGACCACGCTGTTCGTGTTTGTGAACGCCGTGGTGAACGCCTTCCGCCTGGTCGATCACATCGTCGTGATGACGCGTGGCGGGCCGGACAACGCCAGCAACCTGCTGCTGTATTACATCTACGAGACTGGCTTCAAGTTCTGGGATTCGGGCTACGCCGCCGCGCTGACTGTGGTGCTGCTGATGATCCTGGCGCTGGTCGCGCTGTTGCAGTTCACGGTGCTGGAACGTCGCACCCATTACCAGTAGGCCACCATGCAACATTCACGCACTGATTACTGGCTGAATTCCGCAGGTGCCTGGTTGCTGGGCGTGCTGTGGGTGCTGCCGCTGCTGTATGCGATGTGGAGCGCGTTTCACCCCTCGGAATACTCGGCCAACTTCACCTTGTCCGCGCCCTGGACGCTGGATAACTTCCGCGCTGCGTGGGCGGCTGCACCCTTCCCGCAATATTTTTTGAACACCTTCCTGCTGGTCACCAGCATCCTGATCGGGCAACTGGTCTTGTGCACCCTGGGTGCCTACGCATTCGCGCGCTTTCCGTTCCCGGGCAGCAATGTGGTGTTCGGTCTGGTGCTGGTGCAATTGCTGGTCATGCCAGACATCGTCATCGTCGAAAACTACCGCAGCCTGCACTGGCTGGGCATGTCCGACAGCATCGCGGCCATGGCCTTGCCGTACATGGCATCGGCCTTCGGCATCTTCCTGCTGCGACAGACCTTCAAGAGCTTGCCGCGCGAACTGGAAGAAGCCGCGCGCATCGAAGGTTGTGGTCCGCTAGGGGTGTTGTGGCGGGTGTATGTGCCGCTGGCCAAGCCGACGTATGTGGCCTATGCGCTGGTGTCGGTCAGCTACCACTGGAACAATTTCCTGTGGCCGCTGATCGTGTCGAACTCGGTGAACACGCGTCCGCTGACGGTGGGGCTGGCGGTGTTTTCGGGTACCGATCAAGGCATCGACTGGGCGATTATCAACGCGGCCACATTGTTCGCAGCCGCGCCTTTGCTGATCGCATTCCTGCTGTTCCAGCGTCAGTTCGTGCAAAGCTTCCTGCGCGCGGGGATTCGATAAATCCCCGCGCCACCATCACGCCATTTCGTGTTCGCTGACCGGTGCCAGCGGCCATGCCCAATGCTCGGAAGCCGGGTCCGACAAGTTGGCAAAGTGCGCGCTGATCCTGCTGATCAAGGCCGCATCCCTGGTCGCGTCCAGGCCTTGATAGACCTTGCCGTTGTACGGCCCCGACCAGGTCAACACGGCCGCGACTGAACGATCTTTTTCGTACAGTGCCTTGATGCGTTTGCACTCCTCGTCGTCAGGCGTCAGCAGGCGTACCGCGTACAGAATGCCCAGCGCGATGCCGAACTCCAGCATCGGGGTAGGAATGTCGCGTTTGGCCGCCAGGTCGATGCTGCCCAGAATGCGTTCCTTGCGCTGAAGCTTGCGCAGTGGGTCGCGCCCGACGCGATTGCACGGGTCTTTGAACGAAGCCTTGCAGCGCTGGATGAATCGCCCCACGAAGCTGCCGACGTGTGTGGCCAGGCGCGGGCTTTCCAGCAGCATGGCGGGCTTGATTTCATCGTTGATCAGGCGACGTACCAGCGCATTGACCCGGTCGTCACCCATGCCCTGCCCGATGGTCTGATAACCCAGCAGGCTGGAATACCAGGCAATGATCGCGTGCGTGCCGTTCAGCAGCTTGTTCTTGATCGCCTGGATCTCTGTGATGTCTGCCACCGTGTGCACCTGGCGCAGACGCTCCAGAATCTTGCTGCCTTTCTCGGCATACAAAGGCATGTCGGGGCCACTCTGGAACAGGCCCATGTGCAGCTTTTCCAGTGCGTGGGTCAGCCGCGAAGCCTGGCCCAGTCGGTCGGTAATCAGCTTCACGCTCAAGTCAGCCGGCAAGGCTCGTCCGGCTTCGGCCTTGAGCGCGGCGGGATAACCGTTTGCACCCAGTTCATGCTCGAAGGCACCGAAGTTGATGCGCACCTGCTTCAACAAGGTCTCGCGTGGAATCTTCGACACGATGCGATTGACCACGGTTTCGGCAAACACCGTCTTCTGCATGATCTCGTCGGCCAGCTCGGACGACACCCGCTTCAGCAAGGCGTCGTGTACCTGCTTGCGCACGAAGGCCGCGCCCGACACCTTGTTCAACACCACCAGCACGGTCAGCTCGCGTCCATGCCGTTCATGGCGTGCAATCAAGCCTTTGGCGATCACCCCAGCCTGCTGTTTGATGGCAGATTCAGGCAGGCTCAGGCCCACGATTTCCGACACGGCATACATATCGCAGATGGCGGCCTCATCGGCGCTGTCGATGATGCGAACGCGGTCGATGGTCTGGTCAAATGCCAGGTCGCCGTAGTGCACATCGAACTTGCCGAAGGCATTCACCAAGCCACGCAAGGTGGCGTTGCCGGTTACGCCGATGATCTCGGTCGGACGTGTATAGCCGTCCCAGTGGGAGAAGATCTGCGTGAGGTACCCGCCACCGATGGCACCAAAACCGTGGATACCTGCCACCACATCGTTCAGCGCTTGCGGAAACGGTTCGGTCAGTTCAGGGACCGGCAGGTTGGGCGTGAATTCCACCAGGTCGGCCAGGAAACCGGTCATGGCTTCGTAGAACCGGAAGGCCTGCAGCTTGATGTACGGCGCGGGTTCCTTGATGTCGCGGATCAGGATCGGCAAGCCACCGGCCCCGGCTGCAGACAACAAGCCGTTTTCGGAATCTTCGAACATCAGGCACTGCTCGGGCACGCAATTCAATTCGCTGGCAGCCGTCAGGAAGATTTCCGGGTGCGGCTTGCCCTGCGTGACTTCGTCACCGCAGACCGTGATGTCGAAGTACTTCATCACGTTGGCGTTGATCAGGTATTCCTCGGCAATCGCGCGGCGGCTTGATGTCGCCACGGCCATCAGCAAGCCGTTTTTCTTCAGACGTTCAAGCACTTCGCTCAGGCCATCTTTCACGGGCACGCCGTGGGTGCGCACGTGCTGCAACTCCAACTCGTCAGCGCGTTTGCGGATCTCGGCATAAGGGTAGGCCTCGCCATAACGCTGCTTGGCCAGTGCCTCGGCCTTCTTTGCGCTCAGGCCCAAAGAGCCCAGCAAGATGTCTTCGCCGATGGGTTCACCAAAGAGTTCGGTCGACGCCTGTGCCAGCGTTTTGAACCGGAGTCGTTCGGTGTCGAACATGGTGCCGTCCATATCAAAAATGGCGGCCTGGATCTGTCTCTCTTTAAAAATCATATGTGTTCTCCTCCCTTTGCTTTCTCAGTCTGCGAACACGAGGCGCGCAGGCTGTTTACATGCACCCGGGCAGAGGCCCGGGTGCCTTGTCTCGCATTGGCTTGCTTGGCTTGGCTTGCTTGGCTTGCTTGGCTTGGCTTGCTTGCGGTCTGAACGGCCTGCTTACAGCGCGGCTTCGACGCGCTGTGCGACATCCGCAGGCACCCAGGTCTTCCACACGGCACCATGCGTCTTCAGGAAGTACTTGGGCACATCGGCAAGCTCCGCGTTTTCACGATCCAGCCAGCCCAGCGTGTCGTTGATGGCCGCATCCGGGATCGACACCTTGGTGAAGAAGGCGGTCAAGGCGGGAGCCTGCTGGGTGAACTGCGTGTTCAAGCCGGTCACGATCGGATTGGGCTTGTAGTCCGTCGGCGTGGGGCTCGCGCACTCGGGGTCGACCAGGCAGGCATAGGCCTTCTCGTCCAGCGGTGGCATTTCCAGCTTCACCAAGTCGAGTGCGCCCATCAGCGGCGTGGGCGTCCAGTAGTAGAAGACGATGTCTTTCTTGCGCTTGTACGCCGACGTGATCGCGGCTTTCTGCGCGGCGCTGTTGCCGGGCGCGTACATCACGTAGTCCTGATCCAGCTTGAGCGCTTTCATCAGGTTCTCGCTGGATGTTCCGCATACCCAGCCCACCGGGCACCCGTACAAGCGGCCCTTGGCCGGGTCTTCCGGGTCAACGAACTTGTCTTTGAAGCGGCCCAGGTCCGTGGCTTTCTTCAGTTCCGGATAACGCTCGGCGGTGTAGCGCGGGATGTACCAGCCTTCGCGGCCGGTGAACACCTGGCCAACTGCCTTGACCTTGCCGTCGGCCAAGGCCTTCTGCCAGACGTCGCCCATCATGTTGACCCAGATTTCGCTGTTCACATCGACGTCACCGCGTTGCAGCGCGGTCAACATCGGCAACGTCTCGCCAGACTCGACCACCGTCTTGCAGCCGTAGCCCTTTTCCAGAATGAATCGTTCGATACCAACCAAGGTCAGATTCGATTCCCAGTTCATGCCGCCAAACCGGACCGGGCGGTCTAGTTCGCACTGAGGATCGGCAGCCTGTGCCGTGGTGTGCAGCCCTGCGCTCAACGCAAGTGCCATGAAAGTGGTCGAAAGTTTCAGTCTGGAAAGACGATGCATCTACGGGGGGTTCCTTGTGTGGGTGTTGATGTGAGCGTGGATGTGGCGACGACAGTGCTGCACGCACCTGACAGCAGATTCAACCCACCCCGGATCGACACACAATCACGAGCGGAAAACACCGAGCGAGAAGCAGGCCTGCGCAATGCGAAGGCAAAAGTGCGGAGTGGGTGGGCGACTCGATGTCAGAAAGGTGTTGACCTCACTGACTACAAGTGCCGTCGGACAAGAGCAGCTTTTTAGGGTAGCCGATAGATTTGTGCAGCGCAAGATAAAAGCTGGATGAAAGCCATTGATGAACGATGCAATCAAGATGGCAGAAATTGCCGATTATCCCGATATAACAGGGGAATGGCCGGTTTGATACATGCGTTTTTTGGTCAAGATTTCACTGCATCAAAATTCTGTGATTGCGCTATTATTCATATACGTTTTATATATGTTTCGTATAGCAGTTACAGGTAGGTAGTGATGGGCATCGTCAAGATTTCAGACCTCATGCACGAGAATCTTCGGGTGGTTGGCAACGCACTCAGCCGCTCGATCAATGCCCAGGCAGAGCACTGGATGCGCATCGGCATGCTGGCGGAATTGCACCCCGAGCTGTCTCATCAGGACATCAGCAAACTGCTGATTCGTGTCGAACAGGCGGGCGGTTTTGATTTGGCGACGGTAAGTGCGCTGATTGATGCGTCGCCCGCAGCAGCCTCGCAAAACCTGGCCACCCAGCCATGATCGCGGCGGTTCCGCTGCGCACTGCCGCCGAGATCGACAAGTCACGTGCGGCAGGCATGCTGGCCGCAGAGGTGTTGGCCATGATCGCGCCGTTTGTGAAACCCGGCGTCACCACCGAAGCACTGGACAAGCGCTGCTACGACTACATCGTCGACGTGCTGCAGGCCACGCCCGCCAATATCGGCTACCAAGGCTACGAGAAGACCGTGCTGACGTCCGTGAACCATGTGGTGTGCCACGGCATCCCCTCGGCTACCAAAACGCTCAGAGACGGCGATATCGTCAATATCGACGTGGCCTTGATCAAGGACGGCTGGTTCGGCGACACGAGCCGCATGTATTTCGCGGGGGAGCCCAGCGTGCTGGCAAGACGCCTGGTCGACACCAGCTTCGAAGCCTTGCGCGCGGGCATTCGGCAGGTAAAGCCCGGGGCAACACTGGGCGACATCGGTCACGCCATTCAGACCGTTGCCCACCGCGAAGGCTTCAGCGTGGTCCGCGAGTACTGCGGTCACGGCATTGGCCAAACTTATCATGACGAGCCCGAAGTGCTGCACTACGGCCGCCCCGGTCAGGGTCTGCGACTGAAGGCAGGCATGATCTTCACCATAGAGCCGATGATCAACGCCGGCAAACGCGACATCCGGCAGTTGGCCGATGGCTGGACGGTGGTCACCAAGGACCATTCACTGTCGGCGCAGTGGGAACACATGGTGGTGGTGACCGACACGGGGTTCGAGGTACTGACGCCCTGGCCGGATCAGGATGGGACGTATCCGGCGATTGCGTAAGGTCTACCGCTGGAGGCTGATGGATGCGAGCACAGGTGATGTGATGAGCGGGGCAGTGATCCGTCGTCAAGGGGCCGTGAGCCCTTATCTGGTCACGGCCCATCAGATGACCACGAATGAGCACGACCCATCAGCACGCACGCGCCAATAGCCTTGCGGCTGCCTCTCAGGGCGCTGCGCCAGGAAACTGCGGCAGATCGTCTGCGATCGTGTGCCAAGCCGCTTTGCTGGCAGTATGCACATGCATCTGCGGCCGCAGCTCAGGATCGTCATCAAGCAGCCCAAGCGGCAAACCATAGACGTCGGGATAGTCGTCGAAACGACTCAGCACTGGCGAACCGCAGACCTTGCAAAAGACGCGATACGTGCCTGGTGAAGACGCGTAGAACGTAAGCAAGGCCTCGCCTTCAAGCAAGTGGAAGTCTTTCACCGCAACGCCGGCCCGTGCTCGAAAGGCAGATCCCTGCGCCTTCTGGCACATGGTGCAATGGCAATACAGCGCACCAGTAAGCGGCCCGCGAACTTCGTAGCGTATGCCGCCGCACAGGCAGCTTCCTTTTATTGTCATGTTCGGCCTCGCTTTCGAATCGACTGTTGAACGTCCAGACTGTTGAGCTTCAGTTTCCCATGCCGGAAATAGAAAAAGCCCCCGTCTCCGAGGGCTTTCATCTTGTCTTGCCTGCCGCTACGCGCCTTGGCGCGACTGCGGCATCTTTTGCGACAGCTTACTCAGCGTCGACAGCCGATTCAGCATCGGTTTCTTCAGCGCGGTCGGTCAGCGCGATGTAGCACATCGGTGCGTTGTCGCCTTGGCGGAAGCCGGCCTTCAGGATGCGGGTGTAGCCGCCCGGACGGGCTGCGAAACGCGGGCCGATTTCGGCGAACAGCTTCACGACCAGATCGCGGTCGCGCAGACGGGCGAATGCCAGACGCTTGTTGGCAACCGAGTCAACCTTGGCCAGGGTGATCAGCGGCTCGACGATGCGGCGCAGTTCCTTGGCCTTCGGCACGGTGGTCTTGATGACTTCATGGGTCAGCAGAGCGACCGACATGTTGCGGAACAAAGCCTGACGATGGCTGCTGGTGCGATTGAGCTTACGGAGACCGTGACGGTGACGCATGGCAAATCCTTTACTGTGAATCTAATGAATGACAGCCAATATGGCTGCCGAGGGTCCAGCTCTTCGATCGACGCTGAAATAAAAGCGTCGCGGGCCGGTAATCGAGGGGTGCGAGGATACCATCCCCGCCCCGTCTTGCGGGTGCCACGCAATCAAACGCGGCACCGGTACGACAACTTTCTGACTTGCGGCTGGCGCAAGCGTCCTATTACGGACGCTCGAGGCCCAGCGGGGGCCAGTTCTCAAGCTTCATGCCCAGCGTCAGACCACGTGCAGCCAACACTTCCTTGATTTCGTTCAAGGACTTGCGGCCCAGGTTCGGGGTCTTCAGCAGTTCATTTTCGGTACGCTGGATCAGGTCGCCGATGTAGTAGATGTTTTCGGCCTTCAGGCAGTTGGCCGAACGCACCGTCAGTTCCAGATCGTCAACCGGACGCAGCAGGATCGGATCGATCTGCGGCGTGCCACGAGCAGGTGCTTCGATGGTTTCGGTCGAGCCTTCCAGTGCAGCGAACACCGACAGCTGTTCCATCAGGATGCGAGCCGACTGGCGCACGGCTTCCTCGGGCGAAATCACGCCGTTGGTTTCGATGTCCAGAACCAGCTTGTCCAGATCGGTACGCTGCTCGACGCGAGCGCTTTCGACCGAGTAGCTGACGCGGCGGATCGGGCTGTACGAGGCGTCCAGAACGATACGGCCGATTGCACGGCTGTGGTCGTCGGCGAAGCCGCGCAGGTTACCCGGGACGTAGCCACGGCCCTTTTCGATCTTGATCTGCATTTCCAGCTTGCCGCTGTCGGTCAAGGTGGCAATGACGTGATTCGGGTTGATGATCTCGACGTCGTGCGACAGCTCGATGTCGGCAGCGGTGACCGCGCCAGGACCTTGCTTGCGCAGCGTCAGCGAGACTTCTTCACGGTTGTGCAGCTTGAAGACGACGCCCTTCAGGTTCAGCAGGATGTCGACCACGTCTTCACGGACGCCATCGATCGTCGAGTACTCGTGCACGACACCGGTGATCTGCACTTCGGTGGGGGCATAGCCGGCCATCGAAGACAGCAGGATGCGGCGCAGCGCATTGCCGAGCGTGTGGCCGTAGCCGCGCTCGAACGGTTCCATGATCACTTTGGCGTGATTGGGGCCGACGGCTTCGACGTCGATGTTGCGCGGCTTCAAGAAAGCGGCATTCGCCATGAGACAGTTTTCCTTTTCAATACCCTCGGCTCGTTACACCGATAAGGCTGGGGGCAAACTTGGTGTGCAAGATTTTGCGGACTACAAAAACCAACGCCGCGCCCAAAGGCGCGGCGAAGACTAACCGGTTACTGCTTAGCGCGAGTAAAGCTCGACCACCATCGATTCGTTGATGTCGCGGGCGACATCCGAACGATCGGGGTATTGCTTGAACTTGCCTTCGAGCTTGTTAGCGTCCAGCTCGATCCACTGGGGCAGGCCTTGGCCGATTGCCAGTTGCAGCGATTCCTGGATGCGAGCTTGCTTCTTAGCCTTTTCACGCACGGCGATGATATCGCCCGGCTTGATCTGGATCGAAGCGACGTTGGCGGTGTGACCGTTCAACTGGATCGAGCGGTGGCTCACCAGCTGACGCGCTTCAGCGCGGGTCGAACCGAAGCCCAAGCGATACACGACGTTGTCCAGACGCGATTCGAGAATCTTGATCAGGTTTTCGCCGGTGTTGCCCTTCTGGGCATCAGCTTGTTCGAAGTACTTGCGGAACTGCTTTTCCATCAAGCCGTACATGCGCTTCAGCTTTTGCTTTTCGCGCAGTTGCAGGCCGTAGTCAGAAGTACGGGCACCCGAGGTGCGGCCGTGCTGACCGGGCTTGCTGTCCAGCTTGCACTTGGATTCCAGCGAACGACGCGAGCTCTTCAGGAAGAGGTCGGTGCCTTCGCGGCGGGAGAGCTTGCATTTCGGGCCAATGTAGCGTGCCACAATTTTTCCTTTCTCTGTCAGGTCCGGGGCGGCTCTTGCGCCGGACGAGGAGTCTGCCCGCAACATGCATCAAACGTACGTTGATTACGTACGCGGCAGACGGTGGTCTTAGACGATCAGGAAGCACCACCAGGGCGGTACGACCAAGATTACGTATAGAACGTGACTTACTGGTCTTGCGTGTCCTGCGCAACCGGGTTACTTGCCACATCGCGCCAGGCGCGACGAGGCAGGAAACTCAGATGCGACGACGCTTCGGCGGACGGCAGCCGTTGTGCGGCACGGGGGTGATGTCAGCGATGCTGGCGATCTTGATACCCAGTGCGTTCAACGCGCGGACCGACGATTCGCGACCCGGGCCAGGGCCCTTGATGCGAACTTCGAGGGTCTTGATACCGTACTCGATCGCCACGCGACCAGCGGCTTCCGCTGCAACCTGAGCTGCGAACGGCGTCGACTTGCGCGAGCCCTTGAAGCCAGCGCCGCCCGACGTTGCCCACGACAGAGCATTGCCCTGACGGTCGGTGATCGTGATGATCGTGTTGTTGAACGAAGCGTGGACGTGTGCGATACCGTCCGAAACGTTCTTTTTGACTTTCTTGCGAACGCGCTGCGAAGCGCTGTTGTTCTGTGCCTTAGCCATGTCTGAGTCCTTGCCTGGTCAGCCGATTACTTCTTCTGCGCCACGCCGGCCTTACGGGGGCCTTTGCGGGTGCGAGCGTTCGTGCGGGTACGTTGACCGCGCACCGGCAGACCGCGCTTGTGACGCAGACCACGGTAAGTTCCCAGGTCGATCAAACGCTTGATCGACAACTGGATTTCGCGACGCAGATCGCCTTCAACAGCGAAGGCGTTCACGTGTTCACGGATGCGCTCGAGCTCAGCGTCATTCAGCTCACGAACTTTCTTGTTAGCGGCGACGCCAGCGGCTTCACAAATCTGAAGCGCGCGGGTGCGACCGATACCGAAGATAGCCGTCAGACCGATAGCGGTGTGCTGTTGCGGCGGGATGTTGATGCCAGCGATACGGGCCATTACCTGTCCTTGTATTCCAAACGCGAGGGCTTAGCCCTGGCGTTGCTTGTGGCGCGGATCCGTGCAGATCACCCGCACGACACCCTTGCGCTTGATGACCTTGCAATTACGGCAAATGCGCTTGACCGATGCCATTACTTTCATGATTGACTCCTAAACTTCCACCCGGCGGGCCGGGCTCACTTCGAGCGGAACACGATACTTGCTCGGGAGAAATCGCGAGAGGTCGATTCGACCTTCACACGACTCTCCCGGCAGGATCCGAAATAACGTCGTCTTTGGACATGCCTTCACGCTCATCGAGCCGGAAGTTTGCCACCCTTGAAATTAGCTTTCTTGAGCAGCGAATCGTATTGATGCGACATCACGTAGGCCTGAACCTGCGCCATGAAGTCCATCGTTACTACCACCAGGATCAGCAAGGAAGTGCCACCGAAGTAGAACGGCACGTTCCAGCGCAGAACCAGAAACTCGGGCAGCAGACACACGAGAGTGATGTAAATCGCTCCCGACAAGGTCAACCGCGTGAGAATCTTGTCGATATAACGCGAAGTCTGTTCACCAGGACGAATCCCCGGCACGAATGCCCCGCTTTTCTTCAGGTTGTCCGCAGTCTCGCGACTGTTGAAGACAAGCGCTGTGTAGAAAAAGCAGAAGAACACGATAGCGACGGCGTACAGCGCGATATACAGCGGCTGTCCCGGCGACAACGCGGCTGCGATGTCTCGCAACCAACGCGTGCTGTCACCTGTCGAGAACCAGCTTGTCACCGTTGCCGGGAACAAGATGATCGACGACGCGAAGATCGGAGGAATCACACCGGCCATGTTGAGCTTCAAGGGCAGATGCGAGCTTTGCCCGCCATACACCTTGTTGCCCACCTGACGCTTGGCGTAATTCACCACGATCTTGCGTTGACCCCGCTCGACGAACACGACGAAAGCGGTCACGAGAACCACCAACACCATGATCACCAGCGCCGACAACACTGCCATCGCACCCGTGTTGACCAGCTCGAAGAGCCCCGCCATCGCGCTCGGGAGACCCGCTGCGATACCGGAGAAAATCAGGATCGAGATGCCGTTACCCAGCCCACGCTCCGTGATTTGCTCGCCAAGCCACATCAAAAACATCGTACCGGTCAGCAGCGACACCACGGTCGTCACGCGGAAGATCACACCCGGGTCGATGACCAGACCAGGTTGCGATTCCAGTGCGACAGAGATACCTACTGCCTGAACCAGACCCAGCAACAACGTGCCGTAGCGCGTGTATTGCGTAATCCGTCGACGACCAGCCTCGCCCTCTTTCTTGATCGCTTCGAGCGACGGCACGACTACCGTCATCAGCTGCATGATGATCGATGCCGAAATGTACGGCATGATCCCCAGCGCGAAGATGGAGAAGCGCGACAACGCCCCGCCCGAGAACATATTGAACAGACCGAGAATACCGCCCTGATTCTGGCGAAACAGGGCAGTCAACTCGTTCGGATCGATTCCCGGGACCGGGATGTGTGTGCCGAGGCGATAGACCACGAGGGCGAGCAGCAGGAAGACCAGCCGGCGCTTCAGATCGCCGAACTTGTTGCCAGTCTTACCCAGTGCGTTCGCAGTAGCCAAAGCGTCAGTCCCCGATTCAGGCTACGGAGCCGCCAGCGGCTTCGATCGCCGCCTTGGCACCAGCCGTCGCCGAAATACCCTTGAGGGCAACCTTGCGCGACAGTTCACCCGACAGGATGACCTTGACGTAGCGCACGGGCTGGCCGATCACGCCGGCTTGCTTCAGTGCTTGCACATCGACTTCGTCGACGGGCAGCGCTTGAAGGTCCGAGAGACGGATTTGAGCGGAAAGATGACCACCCAGGGGCTTGAAACCACGCTTCGGCAGGCGACGTTGCAGCGGCATTTGACCGCCTTCGAAGCCAACCTTGTGGAAGCCGCCCGAACGGGACTTCTGACCTTTGTGACCACGGCCCGAGGTCTTGCCCAGGCCAGAGCCGATACCGCGGCCAACACGACGCTTAGCGTGCGTTGCGCCTTCGGCGGGCTTGATCGTATTGAGTTGCATGATGTGTTCCTCAGGCTTCCGCTACGGTGAGCAGATAGATCACCTTGCGGATCATCCCGCGCACTTCCGGCGTGTCTTCGAGTACGCGGCTGGTGTTGATGCCGCGCAGTCCGAGGCCACGGACCGTGGCGCGGTGCGATTCGGGCGTCCCGATCGGGGAACGCACGAGCGTCACTTTAATGCGCTTGTCTGCCATGATTTACCCCAGAATTTCTTCAACGGACTTGCCGCGCTTGGCTGCGATATCAGCCGGCGTCGACACGTTCTTCAGACCGTTGAGGGTGGCGCGGACCAGGTTGTAAGGGTTGGTCGAGCCGAGGCTCTTCGCAACCACGTTACGCACACCCAGCACGTCGAAAATCGCGCGCATCGGGCCGCCGGCGATAACGCCAGTACCTTCAGCGGCCGGCGACATCAGCACCGTCGAGGCGCCATGCTTGCCGATCACGGTGTGATGCAGCGTGCCGTTCTTCAGGGGCACCTTGATCAGACCGCGACGGGCCTGTTCCATTGCCTTCTGAACAGCGACAGGCACTTCACGCGACTTGCCCTTGCCCATGCCCACGCGGCCGTCACCGTCGCCAACCACGGTCAGTGCAGCGAAGCCGAGGATACGGCCGCCCTTCACGACTTTGGTCACGCGGTTCACGGCGATCATCTTCTCGCGAAGACCGTCGTCGTTTTGTTCCGCTTGAGCGTTCTTGTTACCTTGCATCTTGGCCATTTGATCCTCGCTTAGAACTTCAGGCCGGCTTCGCGGGCAGCGTCAGCAACAGCTTTGACGCGACCGTGATAGCGGAAACCGGAACGGTCAAACGCAACCGTCTCGATGCCTGCAGCCTTGGCTTTTTCGGCCACGCGCTTGCCCACCAGGGTCGCTGCAGCGACGTTGCCGCCCTTGCCCGACTCGCTGGAGAGTTGCGAACGCACATCGGCCTCGACGGTCGACGCGCTCACCAGCACCTTGTCGCCTTCCGGCGAGATGATGTTTGCGTAGATGTGCGTGTTGGTGCGGAACACCGCCAGGCGATGAACGCGCAACTCGGCGATCTTGCGGCGGGTTGCCTGCGCACGGCGCAGACGACTTTGCTTCTTGTCCATGATTCGTCCCGGCCTTATTTCTTCTTGGTCTCTTTGATGATGACCTTTTCACCGGCGTAACGGACACCCTTGCCCTTGTAGGGTTCGGGTTCACGATACGCGCGGATCTCGGCCGCCACCTGACCAACACGTTGCTTGTCGGCGCCCTTCAGAACGACTTCGGTCTGCGTCGGCGTTGCCACCGTCACGCCAGCAGGCATCTGATGCACGATGTCGTGCGAGAAGCCCAGCTGCAATTTGACCGAGTCACCTTGGGCGGTAGCACGGTAGCCCACGCCAACCAGCGTCAGCTTGCGCTCGAAACCCTTGCTGACACCGGTGACCATGTTCGCGACCAGCGCGCGCACGGTACCCGACATCGCCTTGGCTTCCCGCGAGTCGTTGGCTGCAGCGAAAGTCAGCTTGCCGTCGGCTTCGGTGATCGTGACCTGGCCGGTGAGCGGCTGGGTCAGCGAACCCTGGGGGCCCTTGACGACGATCTGGCTGTCGGTGACAGTGGCCTCGATGCCCTTGGGCAGCTCGACCGGATACTTGGCAATACGTGACATCGTTGTCCCCTTATGCCACGTAGGCGATGACTTCGCCGCCCACGCCATTGGCGCGTGCTTTGCGATCGGTCATCACGCCACGCGAGGTGGACACAATGGTCACGCCAAGGCCGTTCATCACTTGAGGGATGTCGTGACGTCCCTTGTAGATGCGCAGGCCAGGCTTCGAGACGCGGTCGATGCGCTCGATGACCGGACGACCGGCGTAATACTTCAGCGAGATTTCGAGTTCGGGCTTCGCGCCATTGGCGTTGACCTTGAAATCGTCGATGTAACCTTCTTCTTTCAGCACGGCGACAATAGCCACCTTCAGCTTGGAAGAGGGCATCGTCACTGATACTTTTTCGACGCGTTGCGCATTACGAATGCGCGTCAGCAGGTCGGCGATCGGATCGCTCATGCTCATATGAAGTGCCTCTCTTACCAGCTTGCCTTGGTCATACCGGGGATCTCGCCGCGCATAGCCATCTCGCGCAGTTTCATCCGGGACAGACCGAACTTGCTAAACACGCCACGCGGGCGACCAGTCACCATGCAGCGGTTACGCTGACGGGTGGGGTTTGCGTTACGCGGCAGTTGCTGAATCTTCAGACGTGCCTGATAACGCTCTTCGTCCGTCTTGGACGAATCGTCTACGATCGCCTGGAGCTCAGCACGCTTGGGAGCGTACTTGGCAGCCAGTTTGGCGCGCTTGGCGTCGCGATTGATGAGTGAGAGCTTAGCCACTACATCACCCCTTAGTTACGGAACGGGAAGCGGAAGGCGGTCAACAGTGCCTTGGCTTCTTCGTCGGTCTTGGCGGTGGTCGTGATGCTGATGTTCAGCCCACGAAGCGTGTCGATCTTGTCGTATTCGATTTCGGGGAAGATGATCTGTTCCTTCACACCGACGTTGTAGTTCCCGCGGCCATCGAAGGCACGGCCGGAAATACCACGGAAATCTCGTACGCGCGGCAGAGCCACGTTCACCAGGCGATCGAGGAATTCATACATGCGTTGACCACGCAGCGTAACCATCACGCCGATCGGGTAGTTTTCGCGAATCTTGAAACCTGCGATTGCCTTGCGGGTCTTCGTCACAACCGGCTTCTGGCCGGCAATCTTCGTCAGATCGCCAGTAGCGTGCTCGATTACTTTCTTGTCAGCGACGGCTTCCGAGACACCCATGTTCAGGGTGATCTTGGTGATGCGCGGCACTTCCATGACACTCTTGTACCCGAACTTGGTAGCCAGTTCCGGTGCGATGGTGTCGCGATAAACGTCTTGGAGACGAGCCATTTATGTTGCCCCTTACGCCTTCGAACCGACGGCTTCGCCGTTGGAACGGAAAACGCGAACATTCTTGCCGTCGACGAGCTTGAAGCCAACGCGATCGGCCTTGCCGGTCACCTTGTTGAACACAGCCACGTTCGAGATGTGGATGGGCAGGGTCTTTTCGACGATGCCACCGGTCTCGTTCTTGGCCGGATTCGGCTTCTGGTGCTTCTTGACGACGTTGATACCTTCGACCAGCACGTGGTCGGCATCAACGCGAGCAAGCACAACACCGCGCTTGGTCTTGTCACGGCCCGTCAGGACGATGACTTCGTCACCCTTGATAATCTTGCTAGGCATCTTTGGCTCCTTACAGCACTTCAGGAGCCAGAGACACGATCTTCATGAACTTTTCGGTACGCAGCTCGCGCGTGACCGGTCCGAAGATGCGCGTGCCGATGGGCTCGAGCTTGGCGTTGAGCAGAACGGCAGCGTTCGTGCCGAACTTGATGAGCGAACCGTCTTTGCGGCGCACGCCCTTGGCGGTACGAACCACCACAGCGTTATAGATCTCGCCTTTCTTGACGCGTCCGCGCGGGGCCGCATCCTTGACCGTGACTTTGATCACGTCACCGATGCTGGCATAGCGTCGCTTGGAGCCACCGAGAACCTTAATGCACTGCACATGGCGCGCACCAGTATTGTCGGCCACGTCCAGCGTGGTCTGCATTTGAATCATGATTGGCCTTGTCCAACTTAAACGAAAGCCGCGAAGTTCACGGTACCCGCCCTTAGAACGGGGCCAGCCAAATCTGGCTTTCGATCAGTTTTGGTCCCGTCAGAAGCTTTTTTTGAGGCTTCCTGGGGTGGTACCCCGAAACTCGCGTCCCGGGTCGGCGGCGAACACCTCGAACTGTGACCAGCCCAAAGTCTTCCCCGTGAATTTTGCGTCTTGCCAGGGGTATTGCTTATCAGTGCTTTCAGTACCAGACACATGGTGCCGGACACTTTTCTTACCGTCTTGCCTTGCTCTGAAGGAGATCTGCAGAAGAACCAAGCTTTCGAAAGGCCTTAAGTTTTCCCTTGCCCCAAAGCACTGCAAGGCTTGCGTTTAGGCAAGCCTTGCATACTAACCGGTCAGGTCTGACGATGCAAGTGGCACGCACGAATGCATGCCACTAAACAACATCAGATAACGCGGGAAGCTTCGATCAGGCGAGTCACCGCCCAGGACTTGGTCTTCGACACGGGACGAGTCTCAACGATCTCGACCAGGTCGCCTTCCTTGTACTGGTTGGTTTCATCGTGTGCGGCGTACTTACCCGAACGGACGATGATCTTGCCGTACAGCGGATGCTTCACACGACGCTCGACCAATACGGTCACCGTCTTGTTGGCCTTGTCGCTGACAACGCGACCGGACAACGTGCGCTTGCGCTTAGTTTCGCTCATGATTACTTCCCTGCCTTCTGACGCAGCACGGTGCGGACGCGCGCGATGTCGCGACGCACCTTGCCGAGCTGGCTGGTATTGCTCAGCTGCTGGGTGCCCAGCTGCATGCGCAGGCTGAACTGCGCCTTCAGCAGGCTTTCGAGCTCCTTGCCGAGCTCGGCTTCATCTTTCGAAACGAGTTCGCTCGTTTTGATTGCCATGTCGATCCCCTTTACGCGCCGATGAGACGCGTCACGAAGACGGTCGAGATCGGAAGCTTGGCTGCAGCAAGACGGAACGCCTCACGTGCAAGTTCTTCGTTGACCCCGTCCATCTCGTAAAGCACCTTGCCCGGCTGGATCTCGGCGACCCAATACTCCGGATTGCCCTTACCGTTACCCATCCGAACTTCGGCGGGCTTCTGCGAGATCGGCTTGTCGGGGAACACACGGATCCAGATACGACCGCCACGCTTGATGTGACGGGAGATGGCACGACGTGCCGACTCGATCTGGCGTGCGGTCAAACGACCGCGGCCGGTGGCCTTCAGGCCGAATTCGCCGAACGAAACGGCGGCGCCGCGCGTAGCCAGACCGGTGTTACGGCCCTTCTGCTCTTTGCGGTACTTTCTGCGTGCTGGTTGCAGCATGCTTATTCTCCGTCTTTAGCAGGCGCTGCCGCTTCAGCAGCGGGCTTGCGCGCGCCACGCTTAGCAGCGTCGCCAGCCGGCGCCGGACGACCACGACCCGCACCCGGAGCGCCAGGACGTGCACCGCCCGGACGTTCGTTACGGTCATTACGGGGACCACGACGCGGCTTGCGATCGTCTTCCTTCGTAGTGTCCGGGGTCGAGTTCAGATCGTTGGTGCCGAGGTTGTCGCCCTTGTAGACCCACACCTTGATGCCGATCAGGCCATACGTGGTGCTGGCTTCCGAGGTGCCGTAATCGATGTTCGCGCGCAGGGTATGCAACGGCACGCGGCCTTCGCGGTACCACTCGGTGCGAGCGATTTCGATGCCGTTCAAACGGCCGGCGCTCATGATCTTGATGCCTTGGGCACCCAGACGCATCGCGTTTTGCATCGCGCGCTTCATTGCGCGACGGAACATGATGCGCTTTTCGAGCTGTTGCGAGATCGAGTCGGCGATCAGTTGAGCGTCGGTCTCCGGCTTGCGGATTTCCTCGATGTTGACGTGCACAGGCACGCCCATCAAACGCTGCAGATCTGCCTTCAGGACTTCGATGTCTTCGCCCTTCTTGCCGATCACGACACCCGGACGAGCCGAGTAGACGGTGATGCGGGCATTCTTGGCGGGACGCTCGATGACAACGCGACCGACGGACGCGCCCTTGAGTTTCTTCTTCAGATACTCACGGACTTTGATGTCCTGGGCAAGCATGTCGGCGAAAGCGTTGCCATTGGCGAACCAACGCGAGGCCCAGTTGCGGCTGACCGCAAGACGGAACCCGGTAGGGTGAATTTTCTGACCCATCGCCGCTCCTTAAACCCCGACCTTGACCACAATGTGGCAGGTCTGTTTCTCGATCTTCACGCCGCGGCCCTTGGCCCGTGCATCGAAGCGCTTCAGCGACTCACCCTTGTCGACGTAGATGGTTTTCACCTTCAGTTCGTCGATGTCGGCACCGTCGTTGTGCTCAGCATTCGCGATGGCGCTTTCCAGTGCCTTCTTGATGATGCCGGCAGACTTCTTGGGCGTGAAAGTCAGAATGTTGATAGCGTGGGCAACCGGCTTGCCGCGGACGAGATCCGCAACCAGACGTGCCTTCTGGGCCGAGACGCGAACGCCGCGGACAATCGATGTGGTATCAGCCATTCCTTACCTCTTGGCCTTTTTGTCCGCAGCATGGCCCTTGAACGTACGGGTCATGGCGAACTCGCCGAGCTTGTGACCAACCATGTTCTCGTTGACGTACACGGGCACATGTTGGCGGCCGTTGTGAACCGCAATCGTCAGACCGATGAAATCGGGCAGGATCGTGGAACGGCGCGACCAGGTCTTGATCGGCTTCTTGTCTTTTCCGGCCGTTGCCGCCTCGACCTTCTTCAGAAGGTGCAGGTCGACGAACGGGCCTTTCTTGATAGAACGTGACATGGTCGCCCCTTACTTCTTCTTGCGTCGCGAGACGATCATATTGCTCGTCCGCTTGTTGCGACGGGTCTTGAAGCCCTTGGTCGGCGTGCCCCACGGGGACACGGGCTCACGAGCTTCACCGGTACGGCCTTCACCACCACCGTGCGGGTGATCAACCGGGTTCATGGCAACGCCACGAACGGTCGGACGAATACCGCGCCAACGAGTTGCACCGGCCTTGCCGATTTGGCGCAGACCATGCTCTTCGTTGCTGACTTCGCCGAGGGTGGCGCGGCACTCGATGTGCACGCGGCGCACTTCGCCGGAGCGCAGGCGGACTTGGGCGTAGGTGCCTTCACGGGCCAACAGCACGGCAGAGGTACCTGCCGAACGGACCATCTGTGCACCCTTGCCGGGGGTCAGCTCGACGTTGTGGATGGTGCTACCGACCGGGATGTTGCGAATCGGAAGGGTATTACCAGCACGGATCGGCGCTTCGATACCGGACAGCAGGGTTGCGCCCACTGCCAGACCACGCGGCGCAATGATGTACCGGCGTTCGCCATCGGCGTAAACGACCAGTGCAATGTGCGCGGTGCGGTTCGGATCGTATTCAATGCGTTCAACCTTGGCCGGAATTCCGTCCTTGTTGCGCTTGAAATCGACGACGCGGTAATGATGCTTGTGGCCACCGCCGCGATGACGCGTCGTGATGTGACCATTGTTGTTGCGGCCAGCATTCTGGAATTGCTTTTCCAGCAGCGGCGCAAACGGTTCGCCCTTGTGCAGGTGGGGGTGAACCACCTTCACCATCCCGCGGCGACCCGGGGAGGTCGGCTTCAGCTTGACGATGGGCATTTACTTGATCTCCTGCGCAAAGTCGATTTCCTGACCCGGCGCGAGCGAGACATATGCCTTGCGCTCGTTACGACGGCGGCCGTTGAAACGACCAAAGCGCTTAGCCTTGCCCTTGGTGTTCAAGACACGCACGGCCTCGACCTGCACTTTGAAGAGCAGTTCGACCGCGGCCTTGATTTCCGGCTTGGTAGCGTCTTGCAGGATACGGAAAGTCACTTGCTGGTTCTTGTCGGCGATGAACGTGCTCTTTTCAGAGACGATCGGCGCCAGCAGCACTTTCATCAGACGGTCATTGCTCATCCCAGCAACTCCTCGAACTGAGCGATCGCGTTCTTCGTGATCAACACATTCTTGTAGTGGATCAGGGACAACGGATCAGCGTAACGGGTCTCGACCACTGCCACGTTCGGCAGGTTGCGAGTCGCCAGGTACAGGTTCTCGTCGACCGAGTCCGTGATGATCAGGACGGATTCCAGACCCATTGCCTTCAGCTTGTCAGCTGCGAGCTTGGTCTTCGGCTCGGCAAGGGTGAAACCATCAACGATCGAGATACGGTCTTCGCGAGCCAACTGCGAGAGGATCGAGCGGATACCCGCGCGATGCATCTTCTTGTTGACCTTCTGCGAGAAGTTTTCGTCGGGCGAGTTCGGGAAAGTACGACCACCACCACGCCACAGGGGCGACGACGACATACCGGCACGAGCGCGGCCCGTACCCTTCTGGCGCCACGGCTTCTTCGTGGTGTGCTTGACCTGCTCACGGTCTTTCTGCGCGCGATTGCCGCTACGTGCGTTGGCTTGATAAGCCACGACGATCTGGTGGATCAGCGCTTCGTTGTATTCGCGGCCGAACACGGTGTCCGGAGCGGTAACGGTTGCAGAGGACTGGCCCTGGTCATTCAGGAGCTTGAGTTCCATCTTCAGGCTCCTTTGATGGCGGGACGTACGATGATGTTCGCGCCAGCGTGGCCGGGGACTGCGCCCTTGACCAACAGCAGGCCGCGTTCAGCATCAACGCGAACCACATCGAGATTTTGCACGGTACGCTGCACGTCACCGAGGTGACCTGCCATGCGCTTACCGGGGAACACACGACCCGGATCTTGCGCCATACCGATCGAGCCGGGAACGCGGTGCGAACGGCTGTTACCGTGCGAAGCGCGTTGCGACTTGAAGTGGTGACGCTTGATGGTACCGGCGAAGCCTTTACCGATCGTGGTGCCGGTCACGTCCACTTTCTGGCCAGCAGTGAACAGGCTCTCGACGGCGATAACGGCACCGGGAGCAAATTCTGCGGCTTTCGAGGGGGCGAGACGGAATTCTTTGAGCAGGCTACCCGCTTCAACACCCGCTTTCGCGAAGTGTCCGGTTTGGGGAGCTGCAACACGCGAGGCACGACGAGTGCCATACGTGACCTGAACGGCTGCATAGCCGTCAGATTCGGGGGCCTTGACCTGGGTCACACGGTTGTTCGACACGTCCAGCACGGTCACGGGAATGCTTTCGCCTTCTTCCGTGAAAATGCGGGTCATGCCAACCTTGCGACCCACCAGGCCCAGCCGGAATGCGGCAGGCGTGGTGGCCGACGATTGGGTCGACATCGTTTTCTCCATTCCCGACTACGATTGGCCGGGGCTAATTTAAGTTACTGCGGGCTACTTGCCAGGCTCGCCGCGAGACACGCGGGTAGTCACTGGGCGGTCAGCACCGGAATTGAACACTGCCCCCACAGCAAAACGCAGCGGCGGGCAATATCCAACAGCTCCAGCACCGAAGGGAATCCTTCTCGGGATTCCCTTGCAGCCGATCAACTTGCCGGTAAAGGCTGGCAAGCCAAAGAGTATAGCCCCCATGCTGCTTAAATAACAAGCAGCAATGGGGGCTACGTCTTAATTCAGCGCGATTTCCACATCCACACCAGCCGGCAGATCGAGGCGCATCAGTGCGTCAACGGTCTTGTCGGTCGGATCCACGATGTCCATCAGGCGCTGATGGGTGCGGATCTCGAACTGGTCGCGCGACGTCTTGTTGACGTGCGGCGAACGCAGGATGTCGTAGCGACGGATACGGGTGGGCAGCGGCACGGGACCACGGACCACAGCACCAGTGCGCTTGGCGGTTTCGACGATTTCGGCTGCCGATTGATCGATCAGCTTGTAGTCGAAAGCCTTCAGACGGATGCGGATTTTTTGCTTTTTCATGAAAGCGATTCCAAAGAACGAGTAAAGAACGAGCGTCGGGGATCATCCCCGACGCAAAGCAGCCTGAAAATTAGGCCAGGATCTTGGCAACGACGCCGGCGCCGACGGTACGACCGCCTTCACGGATGGCGAAGCGCAGACCTTCTTCCATGGCGATGGGGTTGATCAGCTTGACGGTGATCGACACGTTGTCGCCGGGCAGAACCATTTCCTTGCCTTCGGGCAGGGTGATCGAACCGGTCACGTCCGTGGTACGGAAGTAGAACTGGGGACGATAGCCTTGGAAGAACGGGGTGTGACGGCCGCCCTCGTCCTTCGACAAGATGTACACCTCGGCGGTGAAGTCGGTGTGCGGCTTGATCGAACCGGGCTTCGACAGCACTTGGCCGCGTTCGACGTCTTCGCGCTTGGTGCCGCGCAGCAAGATGCCGACGTTGTCGCCTGCTTGACCTTGGTCGAGCAGCTTGCGGAACATTTCGACGCCGGTGCAAGTGGTCTTGACGGTGTCTTTGATACCGACGATTTCGATTTCTTCGCCGACCTTGACGATACCGCGCTCGATACGGCCGGTCACGACGGTGCCGCGGCCAGAGATCGAGAACACGTCTTCGACGGGCATCAGGAAGGTGCCGTCAACTGCGCGCTCGGGCAGGGGGATGTACGAGTCCAGGGCGTCGGCCAGGCGGAAGATGGCGGGTTCGCCGTTTTCCGATTGGTCGCCTTCCAGGGCCAGACGTGCCGAGCCGGTGATGATCGGGGTGTCGTCGCCGGGGAAGTCGTACTTCGACAGAAGTTCGCGAACTTCCATTTCGACGAGTTCCAGCAGTTCAGCGTCGTCCACCAGGTCAGCCTTGTTCAGGAAGACGATGATGTACGGCACGCCGACCTGGCGGGACAGCAGGATGTGTTCACGGGTTTGGGGCATCGGGCCGTCAGCGGCCGAGCAAACCAGGATAGCGCCGTCCATTTGAGCGGCACCGGTGATCATGTTCTTCACATAGTCAGCGTGGCCCGGGCAATCAACGTGAGCGTAGTGGCGGGTAGCCGTTTCGTACTCGACGTGGGCGGTGTTGATCGTGATGCCGCGTGCCTTTTCTTCGGGCGCTGCGTCGATCTGGTCGTAGCCCTTGGCTTCGCCGCCGAACTTGCGCGACAGAACCGTGGTGATTGCTGCGGTCAGCGTGGTCTTGCCGTGGTCAACGTGACCGATGGTACCGACGTTGACGTGCGGCTTGGTACGTTCGAATTTGCTTTTTGCCATGATTTATCTCTATTCCTGTCTATTTCTGGTTTACCGGGAGAACGACCAGCGCCCTCCCGAACGCCGTATTACTTGGCGCGCGCGGTAATGATCGCGTCCGCGACGTTCTTGGGCGCTTCAGCGTAGTGCTTGAATTCCATCGTGTACGTCGCACGACCTTGGGTCTGCGAACGCAGCGTGGTCGAGTAGCCGAACATTTCTGCCAGCGGAACTTCGGCCTTGATGACCTTGCCGCCGCCAACCATGTCGTCCATACCTTGGACCATACCGCGACGCGAGGACAGATCGCCCATCACGTTACCGGCGTAGTCTTCCGGAGTCTCGACTTCCACGGCCATCATGGGCTCGAGCAGCACGGGGCTGGCCTTGCGCATGCCGTCCTTGAAAGCCATCGAAGCTGCCATCTTGAACGCGTTTTCGTTCGAGTCCACATCGTGGTACGAACCGAAGAACAGCGTGACCTTGATGTCAACGATCGGGTAGCCAGCCATCACGCCCGAGGTCAGGGTTTCGATACAACCCTTTTCCACGGCCGGGATGAATTCGCGAGGAACCACACCGCCCTTGATGGCGTCGACGAATTCGAAGCCCTTGCCGGCTTCTTGCGGCTCGACCTTCAGAACCACGTGACCGTACTGACCGCGACCGCCGGACTGCTTGACGAACTTGCCTTCCGACTCTTCGCAGGTCTTGCGGATCGTTTCGCGGTAGGCAACCTGGGGCTTGCCCACGTTGGCTTCCACATTGAATTCACGCTTCATGCGATCGACCAGAATTTCCAGATGGAGCTCGCCCATGCCGGAAATGATGGTCTGACCCGATTCTTCGTCGGTGCGAACGCGGAACGACGGATCTTCCTGAGCCAGACGGCCCAGAGCAATACCCATGCGCTCTTGGTCAGCCTTGGTCTTCGGTTCGACAGCCTGCGAAATCACGGGCTCCGGGAACACCATGCGTTCCAGGGTGATGATCGCTTCCGGATCGCACAGCGTTTCGCCGGTGATCACTTCTTTCAGGCCGACCGCAGCAGCGATGTCGCCGGCACGGACTTCCTTGATTTCTTCGCGCTGGTTCGCGTGCATTTGCAGCAGACGACCGACACGATCCTTCTTGTGCTTGATCGGGTTGTACACGGTGTCACCCGAGTTCAACACGCCCGAGTACACACGGATGAAGGTCAGCTGACCGACGAACGGGTCCGTCATCAACTTGAACGCCAGAGCGGAGAACTTCGCCTTGTCGTCAGCTTCGCGGGTGGTCGGGGCTTCGTCGTCGTCGATACCGTCAACGGCAGGAATGTCCACCGGCGAGGGCAGATATTCGATGACCGCGTCGAGCATGGCCTGCACGCCCTTGTTCTTGAAGGCGGTGCCACACAGCATCGGCTGAATTTCGCCGGCGATGGTACGCGTACGGATGGCGAGCTTGATCTCGGCTTCCGACAGCTCACCCTCTTCCAGGTACTTGTTCATCAGGTCTTCAGACGACTCTGCAGCCGCTTCGACCAGCTTCTCGCGCCATTCGGCAGCGGTGTCAGCCAGCTCGGCCGGGATATCGGCGTATTCGAACTTGATGCCCTGGCTGGCTTCGTCCCAGAAGATAGCCTTCATCTTGACCAGGTCGACCACACCCTTGAAGGTGTCTTCGGCGCCGATCGGGATCTGCAGAGCCAACGGGTTGGCCTTCAGACGCAGACGCATCTGCTCGTAGACCTTGAAGAAGTTGGCACCGGTACGGTCCATCTTGTTCACGAAGGCCAGACGCGGGACCTTGTACTTGTTGGCCTGACGCCACACGGTTTCCGACTGGGGCTGAACGCCGCCCACAGCGCAGTAGACCATGCAAGCACCGTCGAGCACGCGCATCGAGCGTTCAACTTCAATGGTGAAGTCAACGTGACCCGGGGTGTCGATGATGTTGATGTGATGTTCAGCAAAGTTACCCGCCATGCCCTTCCAGAAGCAGGTGGTAGCAGCCGAGGTAATGGTAATGCCGCGCTCTTGCTCTTGCTCCATCCAGTCCATGGTGGCTGCGCCATCATGAACTTCGCCCAACTTGTGGTTGACGCCGGTATAGAACAGGATACGTTCGGTCGTGGTGGTCTTCCCTGCGTCGATGTGCGCAGAGATACCGATGTTGCGGTAGCGCTCGATCGGGGTCTTGCGGGCCATGATCGGTTCCTTCGTGACTTGATGCTATTGGTTCGCCGCACACAGGCGGCGAACCGAGGGAATGCAAACGCGCAAACGCGCTGGCTTACCAGCGGAAGTGGCTGAATGCCTTGTTGGCTTCGGCCATCTTGTGGGTGTCGTCACGCTTCTTGACGGCACCACCGCGGTTTTCGGCCGCGTCGAGCAATTCACCTGCCAAACGCAGGTCCATCGACTTCTCACCGCGCTTCTTTGCGGCTTCACGCAACCAACGCATGGCCAGTGCCACGCGACGGACCGGGCGGACTTCAACCGGGACCTGGTAGTTGGCACCACCAACGCGGCGGCTCTTCACTTCGACGATCGGCTTCACATTGCCCATCGCTTGCTGGAACACTTCAATAGCGTCCTTGCCGGTCTTGGTCGAGATTTGCTCGAGCGCGCCGTAAACGATCCGCTCAGCGACGGCCTTCTTGCCGGCGAGCATGATCACGTTCATGAATTTGGCGAGATCGACGCTACCGAACTTGGGATCCGGCAGGATTTCGCGCTTGGGTACTTCGCGACGACGGGGCATTTCAACACTTCCTTGTGTCAGTTCAGTTGAACCATGTGGGTTCGCTACAACGAATCATTGTGACTCGGGCGATCACCACACAGCCGCGGCGGCACCAACCGGTCTTGGCCGGGAGCCGCCCCTTACTCGTTGTCGCCAGAAATCTGGCAACCACGGGACCATTTCGCGCGCACGGGGCTTGGGCCACAGGGGCGCGTAACGTTGGGCATAACAGTAGAGCGATATTGCTTGCGGGCTGATCGATGAAGACCGTGCCCAGTGCCGGCGAACCGGCTGGCCAGAATTACTTGGCCTTCGGACGCTTCGCGCCGTACTTCGAACGCGACTGGCGACGATCCTTCACGCCTTGCAGATCGAGCGATCCGCGGACGATGTGGTAACGCACACCCGGCAAATCCTTCACACGGCCGCCGCGAACCAGAACCACCGAGTGTTCCTGGAGGTTGTGGCCTTCGCCGCCGATGTAGGAGATGACTTCGAAGCCGTTGGTCAGGCGAACCTTTGCAACTTTCCGCAGTGCGGAGTTCGGCTTCTTCGGGGTCGTGGTGTAAACACGGGTGCACACGCCGCGACGCTGCGGGCAGCTTTCGAGCGCGGGGCTCTTGCTCTTGGCATGGCTGGATTCGCGCGGCTTGCGCACGAGCTGGCTGATAGTAGGCATGACCTCTTCCGTAACCTTGCGGTCGGTGGGTTTCGGTGGTGGCCGAGCGGTAGTCCGGCTCCGTACACGAAGCCGCCACCCCCGATAAGGGTCACGCCTGCTTGCACGGGCCGCACGATCGCGCGGCATGTAGAACGCACCCTGCGCCAGCCAAGCCTGAATTCGAGAATTCAGCGTGACGCCGCATGGTGCATAAAAAACAACTTAAGGAAGACGAGAACGTTCAGGACAAGTGCGAAAGACAGGTCGCGCGAGGAAAAAAGCGATGCAGGAACACACACTGCAAAGAACTTTTTCAGTCACACGACACGCAAGGCACATGAATGCGCGTGCCTTTGTCCGATGACCACCCTGGGCACATGACAACAAGCCATGGCAAAGGGCTTTCCGGGTATGCACTACGCCCCGCTAGAGGAGAACAGAGTTTTCACCCTGTGCAGCACCTATATATAGGCACCCGTAGAAGAGAGCTTTTCAGCTCAGCGGCAAGAGCTTGTAAGCCATAAAAGCCTGTAAACCCCTACCCTTTTCAGCCCCGGCGGGCCATCTTCAAATCAAAGAACGCGCGGCCCGAGCGAGCCAACTCCAGAAGAGCCTTAGATATTAGCTTGCACAAATCTGCGCGTCAAACCCCACAAGCTCGATTTTTGTTGTAGTATTCGGCCTCGCCTCAAACGACTGACTGCGGCGCGAGCCGACTGGAACTCCCCAAACAAGGGAACGGAACAGAAGTTTGATGGGATAGGCGGTTGACTCGCTTATCCGAGAGCCTCATAATGCGAGGCTCCCTGCGGAGGGGTGCCCGAGTGGTTAAAGGGGGCAGACTGTAAATCTGTTGGCCTTGCGCCTACATTGGTTCGAATCCAATCTCCTCCACCAGTTTTATAAGGCGTTGATCTGTTTTAAGCCGCATTACGGTGCAGCAAAAAATAATCGGCGTCGCGAGGTGAAGTCAGCACGAAAGTCAGGCAGAATGCGGCCTCGCTGGAAATGTTGGCGGATCTGAGTTGTTGGCAGGGCGGGTGTAGCTCAATGGTAGAGCTGAAGCCTTCCAAGCTTATGACGAGGGTTCGATTCCCTTCACCCGCTCCAGTAAGTAGTACGACAAGTACTAGCAAGATCGATTGCAATACAGATTGGCTAGCCTCTCGGCAGCGAGTCTGAAGCATCAAGGTTTGCCCATTTGGCTCAGTGGTAGAGCACTCCCTTGGTAAGGGAGAGGTCACGTGTTCGATCCACGTAATGGGCACCATTCTTCCAAAGTTCCAGTAGTTCAAGCAGGCATCCAGTCGGGAGTCAGCCATGGCAAAAAGCAAATTCGAACGTACCAAGCCGCACGTCAACGTCGGTACCATCGGTCACGTTGACCACGGCAAGACCACGCTGACCGCAGCAATCACCACGGTTCTGTCGCGCAAGTTCGGCGGCGAAGCCAAGGGCTACGACCAGATCGACGCAGCGCCCGAAGAAAAGGCACGCGGCATCACGATCAACACCGCCCACGTCGAGTACGAAACGGCTACCCGCCACTACGCTCACGTTGATTGCCCGGGCCACGCTGACTATGTGAAGAACATGATCACCGGCGCCGCTCAAATGGACGGCGCTATCCTGGTTTGCTCGGCCGCTGACGGCCCGATGCCCCAAACCCGTGAACACATCTTGCTGTCGCGCCAAGTCGGCGTGCCGTACATCATCGTCTTCCTGAACAAGGCTGACCTGGTGGACGACGCTGAACTGCTGGAACTCGTCGAAATGGAAGTTCGCGAACTTCTGTCGAAGTACGACTTCCCCGGCGACGACACCCCGATCATCACCGGCTCGGCTCGTCTGGCCCTGGAAGGCGACCAATCGGAAAACGGCGAACCCGCCATCTTCCGCCTGGCCGACGCCCTGGACTCGTACATCCCCCTGCCCGAGCGCGCAGTTGACGGCACCTTCCTGATGCCCGTCGAAGACGTGTTCTCGATCTCTGGCCGCGGCACCGTCGTGACCGGCCGTATCGAGCGCGGTATCGTCAAGGTCGGCGAAGAAATCGAAATCGTCGGTATCAAAGACACCGTCAAGACCACTTGCACCGGCGTCGAAATGTTCCGCAAGCTGCTCGACCAAGGTCAAGCAGGCGACAACGTCGGCATCTTGCTGCGCGGCACCAAGCGCGAAGACGTCGAACGCGGCCAAGTGCTGTCGAAGCCCGGTTCGATCAAGCCGCACACCGACTTCACCGCCGAGGTGTACATCTTGTCGAAGGACGAGGGCGGCCGTCACACCCCGTTCTTCCAAGGCTATCGTCCCCAGTTCTACTTCCGTACCACGGACGTGACCGGTTCGATCACCCTGCCCGAAGGCAAGGAAATGGTTCTGCCCGGCGACAACGTGTCGATCACCGTCAAGCTGATCAACCCCATCGCCATGGAAGAAGGTCTGCGCTTCGCCATCCGTGAAGGCGGTCGTACCGTCGGCGCCGGCGTCGTCGCCAAGATCCTGGCCTAAGCAAGACTGTTGTTTCTACATTCCGGGAAAGCCAATTTTCCCGGAATTTGTTTGTCTCACACGAGGCAGACTTAAAGTGCACGTGACGGCGTAGCAATACGCTGTTAGAATTATGGGTTCGGAACGTATCGAAGCCATAGCAGTAGGGGCATAGCTCAATTGGCAGAGCGTCGGTCTCCAAAACCGAAGGTTGTAGGTTCGATTCCTACTGCCCCTGCCAAAATTTTCCCGGTGCTCGCGGGGCTACCCCGCGGGTAACCCGCTGCGGGTCCGGGGCACTATCTCAGTCACCGCCGCTTGCCGATTCAGGCGCGGCCCGGACGAATTGATGTCGAATCCAAACGTCGAAACCGTTACAAGCGCCTCCGACCGCGTCAAGGTCGGTTTGGCGCTGGCGTGCGTAGTTGCTGGTATTGCCGGCTATTATGCGCTGCCGACCAGCCCGACGATCGCTCGCGTCGGCGTGATTTTCCTTGGGCTGGCATTGGCTATTGCCATCGCCATGTTCAGCGAACCCGGCCGACGTTTCATCTCGTTTGGTCGCGATGCCTATTCGGAAACGCGCAAGGTGGTCTGGCCCACCCGCAAGGAAACTGTCACCACTACCGCTGCAGTGTTCGCATTCGCGGTAATCATGGCCCTCTTCCTGTGGATTACCGATAAATCGATCGAGTGGGTGCTGTACGACCTGATACTCGGCTGGAAATAAGCATGAGCAAGCGTTGGTACGTCGTCCATGTCTACTCGGGCATGGAAAAGAGCGTGCAGAAGGCGCTCACCGAGCGCCTCGAGCGGGCCGAGCTGCAAAATTCCTTCGGTCGCATCCTGGTGCCGACCGAGGAAGTCGTCGAAGTCAAGGGTGGCCAGAAGTCGATCACCGAGCGCCGGTTCTTCCCGGGCTACGTGCTGGTCGAGATGGACCTGACGGACGAGACCTGGCATTTGGTGAAGAGCACCAACAAGGTCACGGGCTTCATCGGTGGATCGGGTAACCGCCCCACCCCGATTTCCGAAAAGGAAGTCGAGAAGATCCTGTCGCAGATGGAAGAAGGCGTGGAAAAGCCGCGTCCGAAGATCCTGTTCGAAGTGGGCGAAATGGTCCGCGTCAAGGAAGGTCCGTTCACCGACTTCAACGGCAACGTGGAAGACGTGAACTACGAGAAGAGCAAGCTGCGCGTCTCGGTCACCATCTTCGGTCGCTCCACCCCGGTCGAGCTCGACTTCAGTCAGGTCGAAAAGTCCTGATCTCCAGGACGCTGTCCTGAGTCGGGCAACACGCCCGACAGCTTTCCAAAAGAATATTTGCCGGATGACGCGCTGTAGCCAGCCTCATCCGGTGGTCCGTGATGGAAACGTCACTGGCCAAAGCAGGGGTTCTGCCCCATCCGGCTGCAAACACTGGGGAGCACCTGCAAGTGCAGTGTGCGTCAATACCCGTTAGGAGCTAAACATGGCGAAAAAAATCGTCGGCTTCATCAAGCTGCAAGTGCCAGCTGGTAAAGCCAACCCGTCCCCCCCGATTGGCCCGGCTCTGGGTCAACGCGGCCTGAACATCATGGAATTCTGCAAGGCGTTCAACGCCAAGACCCAGGGTATGGAACCCGGTCTGCCGATTCCGGTGGTGATCACCGCCTTCGCGGACAAGAGCTTCACCTTCATCATGAAGTCGCCCCCGGCGACCATCCTGATCAAGAAGGCTGCTGGCATCACCAAGGGTTCGCCGAAGCCGCATACCGACAAGGTCGGCTCGCTGACCCGTGCCCAAGTCGAAGAAATCGTCAAGACCAAGCAACCTGATCTGACCGCGTCGGACATGGATGCAGCTGTCCGTACGATCGCTGGTAGCGCCCGCAGCATGGGCATCACGGTAGAGGGTCTGTAATGGCTAAGCAATCGAAGCGTCTCGCGGCCCTGGCTGCCAAGATCGACCGCACCAAGCTGTACCCGGTTGCCGAAGCTCTGGCCCTGGTGAAAGAAACCGCAACCGCCAAGTTCGATGAGTCCATCGACCTGGCCGTGCAACTCGGCATCGACGCCAAGAAGTCGGACCAGTTGGTTCGCGGCTCGGTCGTGCTGCCCGCAGGTACCGGCAAGTCGGTTCGCGTCGCCGTGTTCGCTCAAGGCGACAAGGCTGAAGCGGCCAAGGCTGCTGGTGCTGACATCGTCGGCATGGAAGACCTGGCCGACCGCATCAAGGCTGGTCAGATCGACTTCGACGTCGTGATCGCTTCGCCCGACACGATGCGCGTCGTCGGTGCCCTGGGCCAGGTCCTGGGTCCCCGTGGTCTGATGCCCAACCCCAAGGTTGGCACCGTGACCCCGGACGTCGCCACTGCAGTGAAGAACGCCAAGGCTGGTCAGGTTCAGTACCGTACCGACAAGGCCGGCATCATCCACGCAACCATCGGCCGTGCATCGTTCGGCGTCGAGCAGCTGCAGAGCAATCTGTTGGCACTCGTCGACGCACTGCAAAAGGCTCGTCCCGCAAGCGCCAAGGGTGTTTACCTGCGCAAGCTGGCCGTGTCCTCGACCATGGGCGGCGGTGTTCGCGTCGACCAGTCGTCGCTGACTGCCTAAGTTTGAACCAGCGTGTCGGCCTGCCGATGCGCTGATCAAACGGTAAGAAATAGCTGTACCAAACTTTGGGCTGCGCCGTGCAGCCAGTCGATTCGGCAAACCGATCGGCGGGCAAACGGCGCTGCTGTCAAAGACCGCTGGAGAACCTGGAATACGACCATTCGGAACGGTATCGAATGGCAGGTTTCAGGATCTTAATCCCGGCAACGCCTGATCGACGCCTTGCGAGTCAGAAAGATCGCAACAAGCAGTTCAGGTGCCCGGATCCAGCGCAGACGGCGGTCCCAGGAAGAATTCTTTTTGAAGAACTCGACCAGGTCGCCGCGTTCGGTTGACGCACGGGGATTTCCCAAGCGTCTCATGATGGAGTGTTCAAACCGTGAGTCTCAATCGTCAAGAGAAGTCGGTGGTCATCGAGGAAGTCTCGGCTCAAGTAGCCAAGGCTCAATCGATCATCGTCGCAGAGTACCGGGGTCTGGACGTCGCCTCTGTCACCGTACTGCGCCAAAAAGCGCGCGAGTCGGGTGTGTATCTGCGAGTTCTGAAGAACTCGCTGGTGCGCCGCGCAGTTGCTGGCACGCCTTTCGAGGCACTGTCGGCTCAGCTGACCGGTCCGCTGATCTACGGCGTTGCCGCTGATCCGGTCTCGGCAGCCAAGCTGTTGTCCGATTTTGCCAAAACCAACGACAAGCTCGTTCTGAAGGCCGGCGCTCTCCCGGGCGGCCTGCTGAACGTTGATGGCGTGAAGGCCCTGGCCTCCCTGCCCTCGCGCGAAGAGTTGCTGGCAAAGCTGTTGGGCACCATGCAAGCCCCGATCGCAACCTTTGCACGTACGCTCAACGAAGTCCCGACCAAGTTCGTCCGCGGCCTCGCAGCCGTTCGCGATCAAAAGTCGGAACAGGCCGCTTAATAAGCCCTGTTCGACTCGTTGGACAAGCGACACCAAATACCTGGCATTAAAAAATACCTGGAGTTCTAAGAAATGGCACTGAACAAAGCTGAAATCATCGAAGCAATCGCTGGCCTGACCGTTCTCGAACTGTCGGAACTGATCAAAGACCTGGAAGAAAAGTTCGGCGTGTCGGCTGCTGCCGCTGCTGTCGCTGTGGCCGCTCCGGCTGCTGGCGGTGCCGCTGCTGCTGCTGAAGAGCAGACCGAATTCAACGTCGTTCTGGTCGAAGCTGGCACCAGCAAGGTCAACGTCATCAAGGCCGTGCGCGAACTGACCGGCCTGGGTCTGAAGGAAGCCAAGGACCTGGTTGACGGCGCCCCGAAGAACGTGAAGGAAGGCGTGTCGAAGGCTGACGCCGAAGCCGCCAAGAAGAAGCTGGAAGAAGCCGGCGCCAAGGCTGAACTGAAGTAATTTCGGCCTAGCAAGTGCCCGGGGGTCGATAAATCGACCACCGGGTTTTTGCGTTTCTGGAACCGGTGTTTTATTGCCGGTTCCAGGAAACGCAAAGATGCAGAATCATTGCATTTGTAACAGACAGACGCGTCGAACTGTTGAAGCCTTGAAGATTTAATGTCGGGCTTTGCGGCAAGGCAGGTTTGTCGACCGGTTTGTCAGCATTACGTGATCCGCGTCGCACGGTGGATAGTCCGCCATGTCGACGGAACTCGACGGATTTTCGGTGCGCAGGGGGAAATGTCCCCACCGCCTGCGGACCCGAAATCCGTGCCGGGGTCCCGGCCGCCCGGAATGTACGCACCTGGTACGTTCCGTCTCGAAGAAGTCGTATTTTGGGCTGCTGCCCGCAGCCCGCGCAACCTGAGTCGGAGTGCTCATGCCCTACTCGTTCACCGAAAAGAAGCGCATCCGCAAGAGCTTCGCCAAGCGTGAGGACGTTCAAGCCGTTCCTTTCCTGCTGGCGACGCAGCTTGCCTCTTATCTCACTTTCCTGCAAGCCGACACCGGCCCCCTGCAGCGTAAGAGCGAAGGCCTGCAGGCCGCGTTCAGTTCAATTTTCCCGATTGTCAGCCATAACCAGATGGCGCGTCTTGAGTTCGTCAGCTACGTGCTGGGCGAGCCTGCTTTCGACGTGAAAGAGTGTCAGCAGCGTGGTCTGACCTTCGCATCTCCGTTGCGCGCCAAGGTTCGCCTGGTGCTGCTTGACCGCGAGGCAAGCAAGCCGACCGTCAAGGAAGTGAAGGAACAGGAAGTCTACATGGGCGAAATGCCGCTCATGACGACCACCGGTTCGTTCGTCATCAACGGTACCGAGCGCGTCATCGTGTCGCAGCTCCACCGTTCGCCTGGCGTGTTCTTCGAACACGATCGCGGCAAGACCCACAGCTCCGGCAAGCTCCTGTTCTCGGCACGCGTGATTCCTTACCGCGGCTCGTGGCTGGACTTCGAGTTCGACCCGAAGGACATTCTGTTCTTCCGCGTCGACCGCCGCCGCAAGATGCCCGTCACGATCCTGCTGAAGGCCATCGGCATGACGCCGGAGACCATCCTGTCGCACTTCTTCAAGTTCGATGCATTCGAACTGATGAACGAAGGCGGCCAGATGGAATTCGTGCCGGAACGCTGGAAGGGTGAAGTTGCTCGCTTCGACATCAACGACAAGTCGGGCAACACCATCGTCGGCAAGGACAAGCGCATCAACGCGAAGAACATTCGCGACCTGGTGTCGGCCGGCACCGAACGTATCTCGGTCCCCGAAGACTTCTTGCTGGGCCGTGCGCTCGCCAAGAACGCCATCGATCCGGATACGGGCGAAGTCGTGGCCAACGCCAACGACGAACTGACCGAATCGCTGCTGGAGCGCCTGCGCGCTGCCGGCGTTCGTCAGATCCAGACGCTGTACACGAACGACCTGGACCAGGGTCCGTACATTTCGCAGACCCTGCGTACCGACGAAACCACCGATCAGACCGCTGCGCGCGTGGCGATCTATCGCATGATGCGCCCGGGTGAGCCCCCGACCGAAGATGCGGTCGAGGCACTGTTCCATCGTCTGTTCTTCAACGAAGAGACGTATGACCTGTCGCGCGTTGGCCGCATGAAGGTCAACAGCCGCCTGGGTCGCGGCAACGACATCACCGGCTCGATGACGCTGGACAACGAAGACATCCTCGAAACCATCAAGGTTCTCGTTGAGCTTCGTAACGGCCGTGGCGAAATCGATGACATCGATCACTTGGGCAACCGTCGTGTTCGTTGCGTTGGCGAACTGGCCGAAAACCAGTTCCGCGCCGGTTTGGTGCGTGTTGAGCGTGCCGTCAAGGAACGTCTGGGCCAGGCCGAAGCCGAAAACCTGATGCCGCACGACCTGATCAACTCCAAGCCGATTTCGGCCGCAATCAAGGAGTTCTTCGGTTCGAGCCAGCTGTCGCAGTTCATGGACCAGACCAACCCGCTGTCGGAAATCACGCACAAGCGTCGTGTTTCCGCACTGGGCCCGGGCGGTCTGACCCGCGAACGCGCAGGCTTCGAAGTCCGCGACGTGCACCCGACCCACTACGGCCGCGTGTGCCCGATCGAAACGCCTGAAGGTCCGAACATCGGTCTGATCAACTCGATGGCGCTGTACGCACGCCTGAACGAGTACGGTTTCCTGGAAACGCCTTATCGCAAGGTGATCGAGGGTGCCGTGACCGACCAGATCGACTATCTGTCGGCCATCGAAGAAAGCAACTACGTGATCGCCCAGGCAAATGCTGCCCTGGACGACAACGGCCGCTTCTCCGACGACCTGGTTGCATCGCGCGAAGCCGGTGAAACCATGTTGACCGCACCGGAAAACGTGCACTACATGGACGTTGCCCCGTCGCAGATCGTGTCGGTTGCTGCCTCGCTGATTCCGTTCCTGGAACACGATGACGCGAACCGTGCACTGATGGGCGCCAACATGCAGCGTCAGGCCGTGCCTTGCCTGCGTCCGGAAAAGCCTGTCGTCGGTACCGGTATCGAACGTACCGTGGCCGTTGACTCGGGCACCACCGTGCAGGCACTGCGTGGCGGTCTGGTCGACTTCGTCGATGCCGACCGTGTCGTGATCCGTGTGAACGACGAAGAAAATATCGCCGGCGAAGTTGGCGTCGATATCTACAACCTGATCAAGTACACGCGTTCGAACCAGAACACGAACATCAATCAGCGTCCGATCGTCAAACGCGGCGACATCATCGCCAAGGGCGACGTGCTGGCTGACGGCGCATCGACCGACCTGGGCGAACTGGCCCTGGGTCAGAACATGCTGGTCGCGTTCATGCCGTGGAACGGCTACAACTTCGAAGACTCGATGTTGATCTCCGAGCGTGTGGTGTCGAACGACCGCTACACCTCGATCCACATCGAGGAACTGACGGTTGTTGCTCGTGACACCAAGCTGGGCTCGGAAGAAATCACGCGCGACATCTCGAACCTGTCGGAAGGCCAGCTTGGCCGTCTGGACGAGTCGGGCATCGTGTACATCGGTGCTGAAGTCGAAGCCGGTGACGTGCTGGTCGGCAAGGTCACGCCCAAGGGCGAAACCCAGCTGACGCCTGAAGAAAAGCTGCTGCGTGCGATCTTCGGTGAAAAAGCGTCGGACGTGAAAGACACCTCGCTGCGCGTGCCCTCGGGCATGATCGGCACGGTGATCGACGTCCAGGTGTTCACGCGTGAAGGCATCGTGCGTGACAAGCGCGCGCAGGCCATCATCGACGACGAACTCAAGCGTTATCGCCAAGACCTGAACGACCAGCTTCGCATTGTCGAAAACGATACCTTCCATCGTATCGAGAAGACCCTGCTGAACAAGGTTGTCAACGGTGGCCCGCGCAAGCTGGCCAAGGGCGCGACCCTGACCGCTGAATACTTGAACGAAGTCGATCGTTGGCAGTGGTTCGACATTCGCCTGGCTGACGAAGCCGGTGCGACTGCACTCGAACAAGCCAAGGAATCGATCGAAGCCAAGCGTCACCAGTTCGACCTGGCCTTCGAAGAAAAGCGCAAGAAGCTGACGCAAGGCGACGAGCTGCCCCCGGGCGTGCTGAAGATGGTCAAGGTCTATCTGGCCGTGAAGCGTCGTCTGCAGCCTGGCGACAAGATGGCAGGTCGTCACGGCAACAAGGGTGTGGTCTCCAAGATCACCCCGATCGAAGACATGCCGCACATGGCTGACGGTACCCCTGCCGACATCGTGCTGAACCCGCTGGGCGTGCCCTCGCGGATGAACGTCGGTCAGGTGCTGGAAGTCCACTTGGGCTGGGCTGCGAAGGGCCTCGGCCTGCGCGTGGCTGAAATGCTGAAAGACGCCCAGAAGATCGAAGTCCAGAAGATTCGTGAATTCCTGGCCAAGCTGTACAACTCGACCGGCACGCCCGCGCGCCTGGAAGAGCTGAGCGATGACGACATCATCGAACTGGCGAACAACCTGCGTAACGGCGTGCCGTTCGCAACGCCGGTGTTCGACGGTGCGTCGGAAGACGAAATCCGCCTGATGCTGGATCTCGCCTACCCCGACGACCTGGCTGAACGTCTGCATCTGCACAACTCGAAGACCCAGGCCTTCCTGTTCGACGGTCGTACCGGCGAGCAGTTCGAGCGCCCCGTGACCGTTGGCTACATGCACATGCTGAAGCTGCATCACCTGGTTGACGACAAGATGCACGCTCGCTCGACCGGCCCGTACTCGCTTGTTACCCAGCAGCCGCTGGGTGGTAAGGCGCAGTTCGGTGGTCAGCGCTTCGGTGAGATGGAAGTGTGGGCACTGGAAGCGTACGGCGCGGCTTACGTGCTGCAAGAAATGCTGACCGTGAAGTCCGATGACGTGAATGGCCGTACCAAGGTGTACGAGAACATCGTCAAGGGCGACCACGTGATCGAAGCCGGCATGCCGGAATCGTTCAACGTGCTGGTCAAAGAAATCCGGTCACTCGGGATCGACATGGATCTCGAGCGGAACTGATCGGATAACGGAATTTAGGAGTCGCCATGAAAGCCTTACTGGATCTGTTCAGGCAAGTCACGCAGGACGAGCAGTTCGACGCCATCCGTATCGGGATCGCGTCGCCGGAGAAAATCCGCTCGTGGTCGTTCGGCGAAGTGAAGAAGCCGGAGACCATCAACTACCGGACTTTCAAGCCGGAACGCGATGGCTTGTTCTGCGCCAAGATCTTTGGTCCGATCAAGGACTATGAGTGCCTGTGCGGCAAGTACAAGCGCCTGAAGCATCGCGGCGTGATCTGCGAGAAGTGCGGCGTTGAAGTCACGCTGGCCAAGGTGCGTCGCGAACGGATGGGCCACATCGAGCTGGCCAGCCCGGTTGCGCACATCTGGTTCCTGAAGTCGCTGCCGTCGCGTCTGGGCATGGTCCTGGACATGACGCTGCGGGACATCGAACGCGTCCTGTACTTCGAAGCCTATTGCGTGATCGACGCCGGCATGACCCCGCTCAAGCGCGGCCAGATCATGTCGGAAGACGATTTCCTCGCGAAGACCGAGGAATACGGCGATGACTTCCGTGCCGTGATGGGCGCGGAAGCCGTGCGCGAACTGCTGCGCTCGATCGAAATCGATCGCGAAGTGGAAAAGCTGCGCGGTGAACTGAACGCGACCAGCTCGGACGCCAAGATCAAGAAGCTGTCGAAGCGCCTGAAGGTGCTGGAAGGCTTCCAGAAGTCGGGCATCAAGCCTGACTGGATGATCATGGAAGTGCTGCCGGTGCTGCCGCCGGAACTCCGTCCGCTGGTGCCGCTGGACGGCGGTCGTTTCGCGACCTCCGACCTGAACGACCTGTACCGTCGCGTGATCAACCGCAACAACCGTCTGAAGCGCCTGCTGGAGCTGAAGGCCCCTGAAATCATCGTGCGCAACGAAAAGCGCATGCTGCAGGAAGCCGTCGACTCGCTGCTGGACAACGGTCGTCGCGGCAAGGCGATGACGGGCGCCAACAAGCGTCCGCTGAAGTCGCTCGCCGACATGATCAAGGGCAAGGGCGGTCGTTTCCGTCAGAACTTGCTGGGCAAGCGCGTGGACTACTCGGGCCGTTCGGTCATCGTGGTGGGCCCGCAGCTGAAGCTGCATCAGTGCGGCTTGCCGAAACTGATGGCGCTGGAACTGTTCAAGCCCTTCATCTTCAACCGTCTGGAAATGATGGGTCTGGCCACGACCATCAAGGCCGCGAAGAAGCTGGTGGAAACGCAGGAACCGGTGGTGTGGGACATCTTGGAAGAGGTGATCCGCGAGCATCCGATCATGCTGAACCGCGCACCGACGCTGCACCGTCTGGGTATCCAGGCGTTCGAGCCGGTGCTGATCGAAGGCAAGGCCATCCAGCTGCACCCGCTCGTCTGCTCGGCGTTCAATGCCGACTTCGACGGCGACCAGATGGCTGTCCACGTCCCGCTGTCGATCGAAGCCCAGTTGGAAGCCCGCACGCTGATGCTGGCCTCGAACAACATCTTGTTCCCGGCCAACGGCGAACCGTCGATCGTGCCGTCGCAAGACATCGTGTTGGGCCTGTACTACGCCTCGCGCGAGCGCATCAACGGCCGTGGTGAAGGCGCGTACTTCATCGACGTGTCGGAAGCCCTGCGCGCGTACGAGAACAAGGAAGTCGAACTGCAGACGCGCATCACCGTGCGTCTGACGGAGTGGGAACTGGATGAGAACGAACAGTTCCAGCCGTTCGTGCGCCGTCACGAAACCACGGTTGGCCGTGCGATCCTGTCCGAGATCCTGCCGAAGGGCCTTCCCTTCTCGGTGCTGAACAAGCCCCTGAAGAAGAAGGAAATCTCGCGCCTGATCAACCAGTCGTTCCGTCGTTGCGGCCTGCGTGCCACGGTGATCTTCGCTGACCAGCTGATGCAGTCGGGCTTCCGCCTCGCAACGCGCGGCGGTATCTCGATCTGCATGGACGACATGCTGATCCCGGAAGCCAAGGTCGGCATCCTGGACGAAGCCAGCCGCGAAGTGAAAGAGATCGACAAGCAGTACTCGTCGGGTCTGGTTACCTCGCAAGAGCGCTACAACAACGTGGTGGACATCTGGGGCAAGGCTGGCGATCGCGTCGGCAAGGCCATGATGGAGCAGTTGGCAACCGAGCCGGTCATCGACCGTCACGGCAACCCGACGCGCCAGGAATCGTTCAACTCGATCTACATGATGGCCGACTCGGGCGCGCGCGGTTCCGCTGCGCAGATCCGTCAGCTGGCCGGCATGCGCGGTCTGATGGCAAAGCCTGACGGCTCCATCATCGAGACCCCGATCACGGCTAACTTCCGTGAAGGTCTGAACGTGTTGCAGTACTTCATCTCGACCCACGGTGCACGTAAGGGCCTGGCCGACACCGCACTGAAGACCGCGAACTCGGGTTACCTGACCCGTCGTCTGGTCGACGTGACGCAGGATCTGGTGATCATCGAGGAAGATTGCGGCAGCTCGCAGGGCTTCTTCATGAAGGCCCTGGTGGAAGGCGGTGAAGTCATCGAACCGCTGCGCGACCGTATTCTGGGCCGCGTGACCGCACTCGACATCGTCGATCCGGACACCCAGGAAACCGTGTTCGAAGCCGGTACCCTGCTGGACGAAGATGCTGTCGAAACCATCGAGCGTCGCGGCATCGACGAAGTCAAGATGCGCAGCCCGCTGTCTTGCGAAACCCGTCACGGTCTGTGCGCCAAGTGCTACGGCCGCGATCTGGGCCGCGGCATGCTGGTCAACGTCGGCGAAGCAGTGGGCGTGATCGCTGCACAGTCGATCGGTGAGCCGGGCACGCAGCTGACCATGCGTACCTTCCACATCGGTGGTGCCGCATCGCGTAACGCGTTGGCTTCCGCCGTGGAAACGAAGTCGAACGGTATCGTTCGCTTCACCAGCACGATGCGCTACGTCACGAACGGCAAGGGTGAGCAGATCGCCATTTCCCGTTCCGGCGAAATCATCGTGGTGGACGACGCTGGTCGCGAGCGCGAACGTCACAAGGTGCCGTACGGTGCAACCGTGCTGCACGGCGACGGTTCGTCGGTCAAGGCTGGTACGCAGCTGGCCACCTGGGATCCGCTGACCCGCCCGATCATCACGGAATACGCCGGTACGGTGCGTTTCGAGAACGTCGAAGAAGGCGTCACCGTGGCTCGCCAAGTGGACGATGTGACGGGTCTGTCGACCTTGGTTGCGATCACGCCGAAGACGCGTGGTACATCCAAGCAGACGGTTCGTCCGCAGGTCAAGCTGATGAACGAGCAAGGCGAGGACGTCAAGATCGCCGGCACCGATCACTCGGTGAACATCTCGTTCCCGGTTGGCGCGCTGATCACCGTGCGCGATGCGCAGCACGTGGGTGTGGGTGAAGTGCTGGCCCGTATCCCGCAGGAATCGCAGAAGACCCGCGACATTACCGGGGGTCTGCCGCGTGTGGCCGAACTGTTCGAAGCACGTTCGCCGAAGGACGCCGGCATGTTGGCCGACGTCACCGGTACCGTCTCGTTCGGCAAGGACACCAAGGGCAAGCAACGTCTGGTCATCACCGACCTGGACGGCGTGAGCCACGAGTTCCTGATCCCGAAGGAAAAGCAGGTTCTGGTGCACGACGGTCAAGTCGTGAACAAGGGCGAAATGATCGTGGACGGCCCGGCCGATCCGCACGACATTCTGCGTCTGCAAGGCATCGAGAAGCTGGCTGGCTACATCGTTGACGAAGTGCAGGACGTTTACCGTCTGCAAGGCGTGAAGATCAACGACAAGCACATTGAGGTGATCGTTCGCCAGATGCTGCGTCGCGTGACCATCGTCGACAACGGCGAAACCGGCTTCATCCCGGGTGAACAAGTCGAGCGTGCCGAGCTGTACAACGCCAACGACCTGGCCACCACGGAAAACCGTCGCCACGCTACCTACGACAACGTGTTGTTGGGTATCACGAAGGCATCGCTGTCGACCGACTCGTTCATCTCGGCCGCATCGTTCCAGGAGACCACGCGTGTCCTGACCGAAGCAGCCATCATGGGCAAGCGCGACGACCTGCGCGGTTTGAAGGAAAACGTCATTGTGGGTCGCCTGATTCCGGCTGGTACCGGTATGGCCTTCCACATTGCCCGCAAGGAAAAGGAAGCGCAGGAAGCCGCGGAACGCGAAGTCGTGTTCACGGATACCTTCGCCGAGCCGGGCGTCGAGAGCCTGTTCGTCTCGACGCTGGACGAAGCGGAAGCTGCTGCGCCGGGCGCTGGCAACAGCGACGACGCGCAAGCGTAATGGCAGAACGGCAATGCGGCTTTCGGGCCGTATTGCTGGTAAGTCCGGCTGGGGTGTCAGACGCGCAAGCGGCCGGCAAACCAGCCAGGCGATCTGGCAGGCATCGTCAAACGCCTGCCGCATGAATGCAATCCCCGCGACATCCTGATGTCGTGGGGATTTTTTTTGACGTGCATTGCTGATATCGGGTCAGGTCTGTGCCGCCACGACTCGGAGCCAGCAGTGGCGACGAATCTGTCCCGCGTATGCTGCGTGTCATCCCCCACCACCGACTGGAAGACCCATGACCACCGCCTACGACTTTTCCGCCCGTGCCATCGACGGCAGCGAGCAGCCTCTGGAGGCCTATCGCGGCAAGGTGCTGCTGGTAGTCAATGTGGCATCCAAATGCGGCTTCACGCCCCAATACACGGGTCTGGAAGCGCTGTACAAGCGCTATCGGGATCAGGGCCTGGTGGTGCTGGGCTTTCCCTGCGACCAGTTCCGTCAGCAGGAGCCAGGCGACGATGCGGAAATCGCCAATTTCTGCTCGCTGCACTACGCAGTGACCTTCCCGATGTTCAGCAAGATCGAAGTCAACGGCAAGCAGGCCCATCCGTTCTACCAATGGCTGCGCCACGAGCGGCCCGGCATCTTCGGCACCGAAGGGATCAAGTGGAACTTCACCAAGTTCCTGGTGAATCGTCAGGGTCAGGCCATCAAACGTTATGCACCATCAACGGCGCCTGAATCACTTTCAGATGACATCGAGGCGGTGCTGACAAGCTGAAAAACGGCGATATATAGCCGTTTTCGTGGAATCCTCGGCTTGATTGAGCAGGGGTTTCCGCACCAGAGCAGTGCGAAATAATGCTCTAGAGAATGTAAGTCTGCGTAACTACTAGGGAAAACCATTTGCCTATCTATCTGGTAGTAGATAAGATTCATCCATCGACGCAGCACACACAAACAAGCGCTGCAGCGAATAGCAAGAAGCAAGTCCAAGCACACGCAGGAAAACGCAAGAGAACAAGCACCACCGCCGATTTCGGCGTTTTTATTTCCCGACGCATCTACCTAGTAGTAGATACTGGAACGGCCAATATGGTCATAACCATCAACGCACACTGGAGTCTCACCATGAACCGCATTTTCGCCGCACTGATTCTTTCCACCGCTGCCATTGGCGCCGCCCAAGCAGGTGAACTGGGCTATCGCGATGCACCGACCATCCAAAGCGTGGCTACCCGTGCCGACGTACAAAAGGCCCTGGATGCCGATCGCGCGAACGTTCAAGCCTTCCAAGGCCAATTGGACCCCAGCGTGACCAACGCACCGGCCGGCACTGCTACCCGCGCCCAGATCGCTCAGCAAGAAAAGTTCGCCAAGGTGTCGAACCCCGCTGGCGGCGCATTCGTGAACGGCTGATCACAGCCGATAGCGGCTGATTTTTTTCTTCGCCGCCTGACCTACACGTAGATAACTTTGCAATCTTGATCGAACAGATCCCCCATCCTCAAGGAATCATCATGAACCGCATCCTCGCCGCACTCGTCCTGTCCACCGCTGCCATTGGCGCTGCCCAAGCTGGCGAAGTCGGCTACGTCGACAATCCCGGTGCCAAAGTCCAAAGCTCGCAACCGTCGCTGAGCCGCGCCCAGGTGCAAAACGCACTGAACGCTGATCGCGCCAATGTCGATGCCTTCCAAGGCCAGCTCAACCCGAGCCGTACCGACGTCCGCACCGGCACTGAGAACCGCACACAAGCTGCTCATCAGAACCAGTTTGCCAAGGCTGTAAACCCCGCCGGTGGTGCATTCGTCAACGGTTGATCCGACCTGATTGAAGACAGGTCGCTAAGACAAGCACTGAAAAACGTCTGCTGACGAACCCGTTTCACTTACCGGTCTCACGTACCTGTTTCACCTACCCCTCTCATCACGCATTTCAAGGAAACCATCATGAACCGCATTCTCGCCGCCCTGATCCTGTCGACCGCTGCCGTTGGCGCTGCCCAAGCCGGTGAAATCGGCTACCTGGACAACCCGGGTGCCCAGACGCAAAGCAGCGTCAGCCGTGCTCAAGTCCAGAACGAATTGAACGCCGACCGTGCCAACGCCCATGCCTTCCAAGGCGAACTGAACCCAGCCGCTGGTCAGGTCAAGTCGACATCGGTCAAACAAGCCTCGCTGGACAACACCGTGCTGATCGCCAAGGGCGACGGCAACACGGATGACATCAGCACCGCATTTGCGTTCATCAACGGGTGATGTTTTTTCCCCTCTGGTCTATCTACACGTAGATAACAGTCACAAAACTCCGCTATAAAGGAATTGTTGTCATGAAAGCCCTTCTCTCTGCATTGGTACTGTCGATGGCTGCCATGGGTGCTGCTCAGGCTGGCGAACTCGGTTATCCTCCGGCCCCGCAAAGCGGCGGCGCACTCAGCCATCAGCAGGTACAGAACGAGCTGATTCAGGCACGTGCGCAAGGTCTTACGGGTAATGGCGAACTGGTCAATGTGGCGAACACGTCGCCGGCAAGCGCTTCCCAACTGAGCCGCAATCAAGTACAGCAAGAACTGAACGTTGCACGTAGCCAGCCCAATCTGTCGGGCAATGGTGAACTGGATTCGCCGGTGTTCGCAGGATGAAGTCGCACGTTGCAGTAGATGAGAGCCACCGGACGGCATTTGTTGCGCCGTCTCGGTCTCCGCCCGCCGGAACGCCTGGGTGACGCCTGGCGACTCGCGCGCCGATTCACCCGTTTCGCAGGTACCATTCCGTTATGAACACGACCCCGCAAACGACTCGCGATCAAATTCTGGACTACGCGCAGAAGCTCATTCGCCTGCGTGGGTGCAACGGTTTCAGCTATCGCGATCTGGCCGAGCACGTAGGTGTAAAGACCTCTTCCATCCATTACTACTTCCCCAGCAAGGACGACCTGCTGTATGAGGCCGTGTGTGCCTACAGCACGCGTACGCTTGCTGCGTTGCGCGCCATCGACGCGAAGTTGCCCGCCGATGTGAAGCTCGACCGCTACGTTGATTTCTTGGAAGAAATGAGCGAAGGCGAAGAAATCTGTCTGTGCGGCATGCTGGCCGCCGACCTGGCGTCTGTGCCCGATCGCGTGGCGCAACAGATACAGGGTTTTGTGCACGCCCACGAGGTGTGGCTGAGCAATGTACTGATCGAAGGCCGTGCCCAGGGCACGCTTCACGTGCATGGCTGCCCCGAGACTGCCGGACGTGCGCTGTTTGCGACGCTTCAGGGCAGCGGTCTGGTGTGCCGCCTGTTCAAGACCACGTCACGCTTGCGCGACATTGTGGGTGCCATGCGCGTACAGCCCGCCAACGCCTGAGCGCGAACACCTTGTCGCAGCATCGTCGCTGCCTTGAGAACCCCGCATACCGCCACCGGATGCGGGGTTTTTTCCACTAGCCGGTACCCGGCAAAAAATCTTCGATTCGACGCGCCGGTTTTTTTCTACAATGCGCCTTCTCGTCGGTCACCGACGTATCAGCCGGCCCGAGGAGGCCTTTGCATGAGCCAGCCGTTCACGCCGTGGGACAACCCCCTGGGAGTCGCCGGGTTTGCGTTTATCGAATATGCCGCGACTGATCTTGCTGACCTCGATCACGTCTTTACGCAATTGGGCTTTGGCAGCGCCGGTGGGGCTGCGCTCGGTCAGACCAGGCGCTATCACCAGGCTGACATCGATCTGCTGGTCGATGCCCGCCCGGACAGCTTTGGTCAGCGCTACGCGCAAAGCCACGGAGTGTCGATCTGCGGTGTTGGCATCCGGGTTGCCAACGCACAGGCAGCCCTGGCGCATGCCTTGGCGCAAGGGGCCAAGCAGGTAGCAGCGTCGCTGGCTATCGATGCCCCGGCGATCCACGGGATTGGCGACACGGTAATCTATCTGGTGGATACAGCTCCGGATACGACAGCGGATACCACCGACACCTCGACAAGCACCGGCCTGCGCAGCATCGACCACTTGACCTGCCAGGTACGCCGCGGGCAACTGGACAGCTACGTCGATTTCTTTGCGCGGGTGTTCAACTTCCGCGAACGCGCGGTCACCGCCGGGTCGTCCGATGCAGCGCAGATCGTGGCGCGCGTGCTGGAATCGCCCTGCGGCAAGCTGTGCATCACGCTTGCAGAGACCAATACGGTCGGCAATGAAATCGGCCAGGATGCCGCTGACGAAGCCCGGGATGTGCGCGAAGGCGATCACATCCGCCATCTGGCCTTGCAAAGCGATGACCTGTACGCAAGCGTAGAAACACTGCGCGCGCGCGGCATGGGCTTTCTCGATGCGCCGCAGACCTACTACGAACTGCTGGACAGCCGCCTGCCGGGCCACGGCGAGGATACGGAACGCCTGGCAGCAACCCGCATTTTGGTCGACAGCTCGCTTGATGGCGGCGTGCTGCTGCAGATTTTCACCACCACCTTGCTTGGCGGCCTGTTCTTCGAACTGGTTCAGCGCAAGGGCGATAACGGCTTTGGACACGGCAATTTCGCCGCGCTGTTTGAATCCATCGAACTGGATCGTCAGCGCGATCCGAGTTCGGCGGGGTATTGATCGGTACGGAAAGGACCTTGCATACGCAGACAGCGGCAGGCCTTCAATAAGCGCCAAGCGCTTGACCCGGACAAAGCACGCATGAAAAAGGCGGCATCCACTTCAGGACGCCGCCTTTTTTACGTCACGACCGATCAGAAGATCGCGTGTGCTTTGAGCAAGGGCAACAATTCTTGCTCGTAGACCTGGAAGCGGTCACGCAGATCGGCGATATTTTCTTCTGCGGTCTGCAGAACGGTATCGCCCTTCTTCAAGCGCTGGTTGGACGCCGCCAATGCGCTCCAAGCGAACGCAACAATGTCCTTATGCTTGTTGATGCGAGCCAGCAAGAACAGCTTGCTGATGCGGTCCACGTTAAGCGCACCACCGGTGACCGGTGAGGCCAGCACCGCAATGTTCTCGTGATAGAAGGCGTGCTGCAACAGACTTTCGTTGAGCTTCTGCGCGCTTTTTCGCCGAGTTGAGGTTTCTGCATCGGTCTGGCACGGCGACACGACGCCCATGCCGACCAGCACGGTGACGGCTTCGGTTGCCTGAACCGCGCTGATCGACGCCGACTCAAGAATGTCGACGATTTCACGCAGCGATTTGGGAGCGTAGGCATTGGACGCCAGCACATCCACAACCGGCTTGTAGATGGCCTGGTTGAGTTCGGCTGAACCGCCGCCGACCTGCACCGTCCACGTCACCTTGTTCGCAGGCACCACCAGGGCGAAGCGTTGTGCCAGCAACGCCGCCTGACGCTCGGCCGCGCTGAGACGACGTGCGCCGCGCACGAACAAGTCGCGTCGGAACTGCTGATTCACAAAGTAATCCCGCGCCTGCTCACGCATGGTGGGATTCGTGATCTTGTTCAGGAAGGCAATACCTTCGCTGCCAATGTGCAGGGCATCCATGCCGTCAATCGGTTGCGCTGGTCCGGCGTATTCGACTTTCGCATCTGCCAGGGCGTCGACCACATCGGTGAAATAACCAATGTGCCACTCGCCGTTGAAGTATTCGTGCGCCAGATAATGACGGTCCTGGCCGGCAATTTGTTTCAAGCGCTCATCAAGACCGGGAGTGGCCGCCGCGTATTTCGGCTTGGCAGCCAGCAGTTGCGTCGCGAATCCAATGGCGTCACCGACACGGTCGGTGGCTGACCGCTCTGATGAACCGACAAAACGGTCATGCATTGCAAACAGATGTCGCAACGGGGCAGCATGAGACCAGCCCGGCAGGCAGTTGTAGCTGACGTACAAAGAGCCACCGGGTTTCAGGTACTTCTTCACGAACTCGACGATGATCTGGCGATTCTCGTGGCTGATCCAGCTCCAGATCCCGTGCAACGAGATCGAGTCGAATTGCGGCAGATCATCACGCGCCAGCAGTTCTGCAAAACTGTTGTCGTACAGCCGGGCCTGGCTGCCGGCTGCTTGGGCGAAGTTGATGGCCGATGCAGCTTGTTCAGGATTGAAGTCGGTACCGACGAAAACCCCGGGCGTGGTGGCCGCGTGCACATTGATCGACACACCTTGGCCAAAACCAAGCTCGCAATGTGCGGGCGATTCGCTTTGCAGGGGCGCGATACCGCGCAACAGCAGGCAATAGCGTTGAAGAGCCGGGGACAACTCGCGGTAGTAACCGTGGGTATAACCAACTTCGGTGAAATAGCCGTCAGACCAATTTGCGCGCATGGAAAAAGGAAGATGAAGTGTGGCGGGCCGGTGCGAAAACAGCCTTCGCAAACGGGCAGTCAGTGCGGGTTACCGTCCAGCAGGACGACGAGCGCCTGCCAGCGTAACATCGCCGCCGCCATACTTCAGTCATTTTTCAGGTGATCGCGTACGCCCAAGAATGATCAGCAGGACCGGGCACATGCCAGACAGCCCGGCCTTATTCTTTTATGCCGTCGAACTTGGTCTGTCTTATTTCCAGAATGGCTTTGCGGCCGCCAAGGTCTTCGCTTTGCCCTGGGCATCACGCAGCAAGGATTCCAGTCTCAAGGTGATCCAGCCCATGCCGAACCAGGCCTGCGGATGCGCATCGCGCAACGCGGACAAGCTATCGCGGGCGACCACCAGATCGTTGACTTCGCCCAGCACATCCTGGAATTCGGCCAGACGCTTGCGATAGGCCTTCACGCGTTTGCCGGGCAACACCGATTCACTCAGGCTGATGCCATAACGCAGGCGCTTCGCCCGCTTGCGCAGTTCGTGGCGCTGCTCATCTTCAAGGTCTGCGATGCGACGCGCATCGGCCAGCACTCGCTTGTGCCACTTGTGCAGTCGCTTGGCCAGGCTGACGGCGATTTTCACGGGTTTTTCCGACGCTTCTTCAGATACCTCGGGCACCGCCGCAAGCACCGACTGCGGTGCATTGGCACTGGCCCGGATGGCGCTGCTGCCCGAGATCGCAGGCGGCAACTTCGGCACCGCGCGCACCCCTGCCGACCAGGCAGACATGCTCAACAACCAGCGTTGGAACGCCACGCCACCAGCCAGTTCGCTCACATCGATGGCCTCGCTGACCGCTTGCGGCAAGGGCGGCATGCCGGCTTCGGTCAATTGGGGCAACACGGTACCGGCCAGCACGTCCTGGTCGCGGGCAACACCAAACGCACCGAACTGCTCGCGTGCGCCATCTTGCAGCGAGCCTTCGGGCAAGTCCGCCAACCCATCAAACAGACGCCAGGCAGATCGCAGACGACGAATGCCCACACGCAATTGATGCACCGCTTCGGTTTCACAAGCGTGGCCTGCCGGTACGTCCAGACCCGTGGCCAGCACGGCGTTGCGGGCGATCTGATCCAGACACTCGACCGTGACGGCATCGAGTGCATCACTGGCGTCACCATGTTTATCGAGCGTGACCGCCCGCTGATTGCGCGGGCGCGCAAAACGCGACAAGGCATCCTGACGCACGCCAGGCTGACGATCGGGCGAGGCCTCAGCGATCGCCTGCGCAATACCTGCGAGCGCATCGCCGCGTTCGGCTTTGCTGCGCACATCCAGCACCAGTGAATGCGCCCGCAGCCAACGATCCGCACAGGTGAAGATGGCTTCGACCCGGCCTGACACGCGTTCGATTTCAAGCTCGTACAGCGGCAATTCCAGGTCACCGGCGCGGATGTGACCCGTGTCGTAGGCCAGTTCGACCACACCGGTACGCAGGCGCACCTGGCGCAGCACACGACGCACATCGGTCTCATATCGCACGGCCAGCGTATCTTCAAGCCCTGCCAGCACCGCTTCGGCGGGTGTGCCGGCGTAGACCGACAGATCGAGTTCGGCACGCGGGCGCGCATGATTCAGTTCAATACGTGACAGCGCATCCTGCCCAGCCATCTTGAAGGTCTGGATCCAGCGACGCCCTTCAAGCCGCAGGCGGATGGCGGCGCGTTGGCGTGCAAGTTGCCGGTCCGGGGTGTCGAAGTACATGGCCCGCAGACGGATGCGTTCGGCACGCGCTGGCGTATCCATGGCCGCCAATACCGCCCGGCGCGATGCGGGCGGTACGTGCAATTTGATTTCTTGTTCGAGCATGGACAAGCGACTCCGGAAGATGATGCGGTCTGCACGAGCCCCCCGCAGGTACCCGTGCCACCGTTAATAAGCCATCCTACATCGTCGCTCATCCTGAAATGATGACCAGTCATCTGGCCGTCACATTCAAACGAACCTATCGGTAACGCCCCGCTCAGTTGGGCATCAATACCGTGTCCACCACGTTGATCACCCCATTGGACTGGTAGACGTCGTAGGTGCTGATATTGGCCATGCCGCCCTTCTCGTCCTTCAGCACGATGTTGTGCGCGCCGTTCTGCATGGCCCACAGTTTGCCGCCACTGGCGGTCTTCAGCTCGGCCGTGCCCTTGCCTTTCTGAATGGCGGTGGCAAGCGCCTTGAAGTCGTATTTGCCGGGCACCACGTGATAGGTCAGCACCTTGGTCAGCGTGGGTTTGTTCTCTGCTTTCAGCAAGGTGTCGACCGTGCCTGCCGGCAGCTTCATGAATGCGGCATTGGTCGGTGCAAAGACAGTGAACGGGCCTTTGCCCTTCAGCGTGTCGACCAGACCGGCTGCCTTGACTGCAGCGACCAGCGTGGTGTGATCGGCAGAATTGACGGCGTTATCGACGATATCCTTGGTGGGCAACATCGGTTGGCCACCCACGTTGACCATGTCTTTTGCGTAGGCATTGGCAGCCAGCATGGTGGCGGCGACGAGTACAGCGGAAGCGATTTTTTTCACGGTGATCTCCTGGGTTGGCTTGCCCAATGAGATACGTTCGCTACTGATCGGTAGATGCAATTATTTATTGGTAGATGCAGTTGGCGACCGATCCGCTCAGCAAGTCTGCCAAGCGGATCGGTCATCGTGCTTTACAAGCCCAGCACCTTGCCCGAATACAGCACGGGGCCGGTTGGTGCGCCGGTCGGCGACCCGCCCGGCGGCTCCAGGCTGACCGCGAGTGCCGGGGCGTCGCTGATGGCCGGATCGCTTGCGAGTATCGTGCGACCTTCGGCAGCAACCAAGCCCAGCGAACGAGGCTGACCCCCTGCAGGCAAGGCCCACAGTTCCAGTGCCCGGCTGCCCGCCGTGGTGCGCAGATCGGCCACGGCCTTGATGGTCAGGCGACCATCGCGTGCGGCGCTGACGATCAGCGTCGTCTGTGCCTGGCTATCTTGCAGCACCGCCAGATAACGGGCTTCGGCAGCACGCTGCACCTGCGTCGGATAGACCAGCAACACGGCCAGCAAGGCCGTTGCCATGCCACCCGCAATGGTGCGCCACAAGGCCACGCCATCCCAGCTCCAACGCGATACCGGCCGCAGCGCATGCACGCGTTTGCGAATGTTGCGCCAGACGTGAGCGGGCGGCCGCTCAGGTGGCAATGACAAGGCAAGCGGCAACAGCCGGGCTTCCCATTCACGGACCTCACGCCGCAAGCCGGCGTCGGCCACCATCAGTTGTTCAAAGCGGCGACGCGCACCGCCGCGCAGCAGGCCGACGACGTAGTCGGCGGCCAACCGCGCCTGCAATTCAGGGTCGCGGTAGTTCATCCCATGCACCTCTTGAGGCTGTCCAATCCGCGCCGTACCCAACTCTTGACCGTGCCAAGCGGAGCAGCCAGTTTTTCAGCCACTTCGCTATGACTCAGCTCATCGAAAAATGCCAGTGCAACGGCCACGCGCTGATTCTCGGCGAGACCTTTCATGCACTCGGCAAGTTGCCGGCCCGATTCCGTTTCGAGCAGACGGGCCAGCGGACCCGGAGCGTCGTCAGCCCAGGCCTCGATGATGTCGCCTTCGGGGTCGGGCACTTCGATATCCGGTCGTCTGAGCCAGTCGATACAACGATTGCGTACGATGCGTGTCATCCAAGTCATCGGCTGGCTGCGCGATTCGGTAAAGGTCGATGCGTGCTGCCAGAACTTGACGAAACATTCCTGCAGGACCTCCTCGGCCCAGTCTCGTCTACGCAATATACGGAGCGCAGTGGCAAACAGACGCGACGATGTCGCGTCATATAAATCCTTGAGGGCTGCTTCGTCGCCCCGACCGCATGCCGCCAGCAGTCGGGCTAGTTCTTCCGAATCGGTCATACGCGACATCCTGTGGCTAGAACCGCGTGGTGCGCGTCACTGACCAACGCGCAGAGAATGCTCCCAGAAGAGTAACGACCATTACAAACCCGAGCAACCACGAGGGCGGGGGCAATTGAATGAAAAATTCGACGCCGTAGCTTTTGGCCAGATCCGCCAGCGCGCCATTGAGCGGTCCCATGGCCAATGCACTGGCTGCAATCGCCACGCCGGCGGCCACTGCACAGGTCAATGCGCCCAGATACAGGAAGGGACGGCGCACAAAGGACTCGGTGGCACCCACCAGTCGGGCAGCGGTGATTTCCTCACGCTGGGACAAGGCCTGCATGCGCACGGTATTGAAGACGGCCGCCAAGACCGATACCGCCACAACCGCCGCCAGCAAGCCCAGCGCGGTATTGCCAAAGCGCAGCAAGGCCTCCATGCGCTGCACCCAGGCGCTGTCCAACTGCACCATGTCGACGCCTTCCCACTTGCGCCAAGTGTCTGCCAGCTCCGGGCTGCGGCGGGCCAGATCGGCTCCCCGCAGGGTGACCACGATGGCGTCGGGCAAGGGATTACCGGGCAGCACGGCCAACACATCGGCATAACTGGGATTGCGTTTCAGCGCAGCGAGCGCTTCCTCACGGGTGATGACACGCACATTCGATACTTCGCTGCGGTATTCACGCTCGATCCGCTGCGCCATGCTGCGCGCAATGTCGGTGCTGGTGCCCACGCGCGTGAACACCGTCAATTCGGGATCGGTGCTGAGCTGACGCGCCACCGGCTGCAAGGACAGCAAGGTGGCTGACACCAGCAAGGGAATCGCCAGGGCCAGCGCGATCACCATCACATTGGCAAGCGAAGAAAAAGGTTGCAGGGCAATGCGGCGCAGCGTGACGCCGAGCGCATAACGATGGGGCTGGAGCGACAGGCTCATGGTTTTCTTTCCGTCACCTGGCCTGCAGCAACGTGCAGGACCCGGTTGGCATACGCGGCGATCAAGGCCTGGTCGTGGGTGGCGATCAAGGTAGTGACGCCAACCCGGTTGAAGTCGCGGAAGACCTCGACAATGCGCACCGCGCTGTCGTGATCCAGATTGGCGGTGGGTTCGTCGGCAATCAGAATGGCCGGACGGTTGACGATGGCACGCGCAATCGCCAGGCGCTGCTGGTCGCCGCCCGACAAGGCGATGGGCCGCAGGCTTTCCTTGCCAGACAGACCCACCTTGTCGATGGCGGCGCGGGCCCGCGAACTGGCCTGCGCCGGGCTGTGGCCAGTCACGATCAGCGGCAGCAAGACGTTTTCGAAGGCACTGCGGTCGTTCAGCAAGTGCGCGTCCTGCAAGATCACGCCAATGGCGCGACGCAGATAGGGGCGCGCGCGCGGCGGCAGCTTGCCGACATCCTGGCCGTTGACCTGGACGACACCGCGCGAAGGCGTATCAAGCCCGCCGATCAGTTTGAGCAAGGTGGACTTGCCCGCACCCGACGCACCGGACACGAACAGGAACTCACCAGCCGCCACCCGGAAGTTGACGTCGGTCAGCGCGTTCACGCCGCGACCGTAGGATTTGAAGACGTGCTGGAATTCGATCATGGCGAGACGGACGGGGCTCCTGGCGCGTGGGCCGGCGCAGGGCGGCAGGCAGGCGGTATCCCACAACCATCATGATAAGCGGCCATGACGGGTCATAACCGCCGATGACCACTCATAACCGGCCGCGACGTGGAATGCCAGTGATTTGGCTTGCGCTGCCCACCGGGACTATAGGCCAGCCAGCACCCGACCGCGCCCCGCCTGACTCGCGCATCTGTTTCAGAGTTTTGCCCGGCTCGCAGGTCGATGCACAATGGCGTCATGCAGCCGCCCTCTTCCCGCCCCTTGCGCGCCTCTCGCTGGCACCAGCCTGCCGTGCGCGGCATCGTCTACCAGGTGCTTGCCGTCGGCGCAGTCGGGCTGCTGGCCTGGTTTCTGATTTCCAATACGCTGGCCAATCTGCACAGCCGCAATATTGCGTCGGGTTTCGGTTTCCTGCAGGGCGAGGCGGGCTTTGCGATCGGTGAGTCCGTCATTGCCTACACCCCGCAGGACAGCGTGGCGCGGGCGATTCTGGTGGGTTTGCTCAACACCTTGAAGATCGCGGCGGTCGGCATTGTGCTGTCGACGATCCTGGGCACCCTGGTGGGCATTGCCCGATTGTCGAAGAACGTGCTGGTGGCCAAGCTGGCGGCGGCTTATGTCGAGCTGGTTCGCAATGTGCCACTGCTGCTGCAATTGTTCTTCTGGTATGCGCTGGTGACTGAGCACCTGCCCGGGCCGCGCCAGGCGCTCAATCCCTTGCCTGGGGTGTTCCTGTCGAACCGGGGCATGAAGATACCCACGCCGGTCGATCACATTGCGCTGGATTTTGCGCTGGCGGGCTTGTTCATTGCGATTGCACTGTGGCTGCTGGTCGCCAATTTTGCACGGCGACGGCAGGCCGCGACCGGCCAGCGCTTGCCGGTATTGCGGGTGGGCATTGCCATGCTGATCGGGTTGCCCGTGCTGGGCTGGGCCATCGGCGGCGCGCCGCTGGCGCTCGATGTGCCACGCTTGCAAGGCTTCAACTTCACCGGCGGGGCCACCTTGTCGCCGGAATTCGCCGCCTTGCTGGCGGGCCTGGTGTTCTACACCACGGCATTCACCGCTGAAGTGGTGCGCGCCGGCATTCAGTCGGTCAGCACCGGCCAGTGGGAAGCGGCCGGGTCGATCGGCCTGCCACGCGGGCTGGCGCTGCGGCTGGTGGTGTTGCCGCAGGCCTTGCGGGTGATCGTGCCGCCGATGACCAGCCAGTTCCTGAACCTGACCAAGAACAGCTCGCTGGCAATTGCCATCGGGTATCCCGACCTGGTGTCGGTGGTGAACACCACCATGAATCAGTCCGGTCAGGCGATCGAGAGCATCCTGATCATCATGGGTGCGTATCTGGTCGTGAGCCTGAGCATTTCGCTGGCCATGAATGCATACAACCGACGCATTGCGCTGACGGAACGTTAGGAATCGGCCTTACCCGCCCTGTATCGCCTGCGCCACCTGAGCGCGCCACTGCGCCACGATCAGCGTCTCGATGTCATGCACACGGCGTCCGGTCGCCTGGGCCACCGCATCTCGATACGGCGGCATGTTGGTACATTCGAGCACGATATCTTCCACCGACGGGTGATGCGCCACCAGGTGGCAGGCTGCCTCCACCACGTTGCGGCTGGCCTCGTCCAGATCAAGCTGCTGCTCGTTGTTCAGAATGCGTCGGTGAAATTCACATCCCGGTTCGACCCCTTGGACGGGGGTAGACGCTGGCACACCGGCCGCAGCCAGAATCCCGGGCGTCAGCGACGCGGCATCGAAGGTCACGATGCCAGGGTGCACAAACTGTCGGCAGGCCAGAAGGCTGGAGGTCAGAACCGGCACCGGCACGGCCGCCGCCAGCACGTCCTGGTAGGACGCCAGAAAACCGCAGCTGGTGGTGATCATCGCCGCGCCTTCCGCGACGAACTGCCTGGCGGCATCGACAAAAGGCTGCAAGAGCGCCGGATCGGCTTCCTTGACGATGCGCTGCGGCGACGCGCCCCGTATCACTGTGAAACGAACCGGAATGCCGTGGCGAAGAAAGGTTTCTTCGTTGCCGACATCACCCGGTGGCCGGGGAAACTGCGTGTCGAGCATCAACACGCCCAGGAATTTGGCGGAACGGTTCGTCATGGGGAAATGAGTCAGACTTGCTGAAGATGTCGCCAGCCGCCGAGCGCAACGCGCATCGACGGCGGCCTGCACACTTAACCGGCGGCAGTGGCCTGCGCGGCTTCCGATGCCTTGAATCGGCCCAGGAACGCGCGGGTCGATTCCTGTTGCGGGTTGTCGATGACCACGCTGGGTGGCCCGCTTTCGGCCACCACCCCATCGCGCATGAAAATGACCTGATCGGCCACTTCACGCGCAAACGCGATTTCGTGGGTCACCAGAATCATGGTCATGCCTTCCGCAGCCAGGCCCTTGATGACGTTGAGCACTTCGCCCACCAGTTCCGGGTCCAGTGCAGACGTTGCCTCGTCGAACAGCATGACGGCAGGCTTCATCGCCAGCGCGCGCGCAATCGCCACGCGTTGCTTCTGGCCACCGGACAGTTTGTCGGGGTAGTAGCCAGCGCGTTCCAGCAGACCGACCTTTGCCAACAGCGCACGCGCCTCGGCTTCGGCCTGCGCCTTGGGCGTCTTCAGCACGGTAACCGGGCCTTCCATGACGTTTTGCAAGGCCGTCATGTGCGGGAACAGGTTGAAGTGCTGGAACACCATGCCGGTCGATGCCCGGAAGCGCGCCAGCGTGCGCTCGGGCGGCAAACGGGTATGCGCGCCCTTGAACTCGATGGTTTGTTCGCCAACCCGGATGGCACCACCATCGGGCACCGACAAGAGGTTGATGCAACGCAGCAGCGTTGATTTCCCCGAGCCAGACGGGCCGATCATCGCCAGCACCTTGCCCTTTTCGAGCTGCAAGGTGATGTCCTTCAAGACCACGTTCTGGCCGAACGCTTTCTTGAGCTGGGAAATGTCGATCAAGGGTTGTACTGACACTGACGGCTGTACTGACGGGTGTACTGACACTCAAGCCTCCTTCCGAACGACACCGTATTCCATGCGCTTGGCCCACATCGTGACGGGCAGCAGCACCAGGAAATAGGCAACGGCGATGAACGTATAGACCTCAAGCGGGCGGTAGGTATCGTGGGCGATCAGCTGACCCTGGTAAAGCAGGTCGGGCACCGCCAGCACCGACAGCAGCGAGGTGTTCTTCAACTGCATGATGGATTGGTTCATCAGCGGCGGCACCATCTTCTTGAATGCCTGCGGCAAGATGATGCGCCTGAGCGCCTGCAGGCGCGTCATGCCCAGCGCCATTGCCGCTTCGCTCTGCCCCGACTCGATTGCGATGATCCCGCCGCGCACGATTTCCGAATAGAACGCGCCGCCATACAAGGCCAGGCAGACCGTGGCTGCCGTCATCGCGCTCATCTCAATGCCCGTCAGCACCGGCAAGGCGTAGTAGAACCACACCAACTGCACCAGTACCGGCGTGCACCGGAACACCTCGATGTACGCCCGCAAGGGCGCAGTGATCAAGGGGTTGCTGGACAGGCGACCCAGCCCGGTGACCAGGCCCACCAGCAATCCGAGCAGCACGCAGATGACCGTGAACAGCAGCGTGTACAACAAGCCGCTGACCAGCAGGCTGCGGTATTTCCACAGCACGCCGAAGTCCCAGTCATAACCCGGCGCGGCCCCGCCGAAGTGCTTGATCGCCGCCCACACACCAACCAGGGCAAGCAAGACCAGCACAGCCTTGCCGAGCCGGGAGCGGCCCGTGGGCTGCGCCCGCCAATCGGAAAAATCCATTACCAACCGCCTTTAAAACCTGATGCTTTAGCGCTTTTTTCTGCTTAGAACTTGATCTCGGCAGGGAAGGAACTAGCCGGCACGCCCGCCAGGTTTTCCATGTTCTTCAGAATCACGCCACGCACCTGATCCTTGGCACGGAAGTCCGCCAGCCAGGTGTTGACTGCCGTCTGCATGCCGGTGTCGGTTTCCTTGCGCAGCCCGATGCTCACCGGCGCGGTGTACATCGGTTGCGGGATGTACATGGTGCCGACCGATGCGCGCTTGACCAGCAGCGGCTGCGCCAGCAGAACCACCAGAATCTGGCAATCCGAGCGTCCGGACTGCAGCGACATGGTGGCCGCACCCGAGCTTTCCAGACGGGCGACGTCCGCCTTCGTCAGAATGCGCGAGGCGAGCTGGTCATGGCTTGAACCCACGTCGACCGCGATCTTCATGTTCGGTGCATTGAGCTCTTCCCAGGTCTTGGGAGCCACGCCCTTCTTGCACACGGCGGTATAGGTGTTCTCGAACAGCGTGTCCGAGAAATTCACCATTTCCTTGCGGGCTGGCGTGGGTGCCATGCCGAACATCGCGTCGATCCGGTTGGCCTGCAGGTCCAGGACCGCGTTGCCCCAGGTGGTTTCAACGTATTCGACCTTTGCGCCCAGGCTCTTGGCCAGGCTTTCAGAGAAGTCGGGGCCGAAACCTTCCCATTTCTTGGTGACGATGTCTTTGCTGAAGTAGGGGATGGCACCCGCCACCGCGCCGACGCGCAGGACTTTGGTACGTTGCACGCGGGCCAATGAGGTCTCGGCCTCTTGCGCGAATGCGAAGCCCGAGGCAGTGATACCGACTACGGCGGCAAGTGCGCAAAGAAAAGTTCGTTTGGTAGACATGGTCACTCCCAGCAAGAAGCCGGCATTGTATGAAAAGAAAAAGACACGTCTTTCCGGCAGGCAGAAAGTCTGGACATCCGCGCGGCCGTCGCCAGGCAAAATCATGGAAACGGCCCGAGATCATACTGGTGCAATCGAGACGTCCCACCAGCAGGGCCATCGGTCAGCACACCGGCACCGGGTGGTAAAGTCCGCCCCCGAAGGCACATGACCCTGCGATGCGCCCCGCAGACAGCCTGCGTCGCCCAGTTTCCCCATCCCCTCGCGTCTTTCCTCGATGAATCAGAAAATCGCCATTCTCGGTGCCGGCATGGTCGGCGTGTCGTGCGCGCTTGAGCTGCAACGACGCGGCTTTGACGTCACGCTTTTCGACCGCACGGCACCGGGACGCGAGACGTCCTACGGCAATGCCGGCGTGATCGCCCGCAGCTCGCTGGTCCCGTTCAACAATCCCACGCTGTGGAAGTCGCTGCCGACCTTGCTGAAGAACAATTCGGCAAGTTTTCGCTACGACCCGCTGTTCATGGCGAAGAATCTGCCTTGGGCACTGCGTTTTCTGTCCAAGACGCGCCAGCGCACCTTCGAGGAAACCACGACGGCACTTGATTCCCTGATCCGACTGTCGGCGGGCGAGCATCGACGATTGATGATCGAAGCCGGCACGGCGCATCGGTGCCGGGACAGTGGCTGGATCTTTCTGTATCGCAGCGAACAGGCGTTCGCGGGCAGCCAGTTGTCGCGCAATACCTTTGAGAAATTCGGCATTGCCACGCAGGTACTGGATGCAGGCGGTATTGCGGAGCTGGAGCCGGGGCTGAACCCGATCTTTCCGCGTGGACTGTGGATCAAGGATGCGTCGTCCGTCGACAGCCCCGGCAAGGTGGTTGAAGCCTATGCCAAGCTGTTTGTCAGCCGTGGGGGAGCAATTCGCCAGGCCAAGATCACCGGCATCACCAAGCTGGCCAGCGGTTCATGGCACCTGACGCAGTCAGACGGTGCAACGCACGAGACCGCACATGCCGTGCTTGCCCTCGGTCCGTGGACCCGTGAGTTCGCGGCGCAAACCCTGGGACTGTCGGTGCCAATGGCCTTCGAGCGCGGTTATCACATGCACTACGACGCCATCGGTGACGCGGCACTCACGCGCCCGGTCTACGACACGGGCGGTGCCTACGTGATGTCGCCGATGGAACAAGGCCTGCGCTTGTCTACCGGGGTGCAACTGACCGCCCGCGACGCACCGCCAAACTTGGTGCAACTGGACCTTGCCGAACGCGCGGCCCGGCAGGCTTTCCCGCTGGCAGACAGACGGCAGGCCGAGCCCTGGCTGGGCAGCCGACCCACGCTGCCCGACAGCCGACCGATCATCGACGCATGCCCTGGCCATCCCGGTCTATGGCTGGCCTTTGGCCATCAACATATCGGCTTCAGCACCGGGCCGGGAACGGCATCTCTGCTGGGAGCCATGATCGCCGGGGAAAAGTGCCAGGTCGATCCAACCCCGTTCAGAGCGGGCCGGTTTCTGTAGAAGACCACGTGCATGCCGGGTGACGAACACCGGTTTACTTATGGAAGGTCTTGCCCAAGGCCTCCAGGCGGCCAGTGATCGACGGCAGTCGCTGACTGCTGGTAGCCAACGCCCCTACATCGTCCGCAGTGCCCTGCGCAATTTCCTGAACCGATTGCAGACGGCCGACGATATCCAGACTGGCGGCAGATTGTTCCCGGGTGGTGGATACGATGCGCCCATTGAGCTGATCGATATGCGCAATATCGGCCCCCACCGCCTGGAACATCGCTGAGGCCTGCCGGCTGTCTTCGACACAGCGCTCGACCCCCGCCCGACTTGCATGCATGGCCTCGGCGGCCTTTCGGCTGCCCAGTTGCAAGGCCGCGATCAGCGATTCGATCTCTTTAGTGGACGCGGCCGTCCGTTCCGCCAGGGTGCGCACTTCGTCAGCCACCACCGCAAACCCCCTGCCCTGCTCACCCGCCCGGGCGGCTTCGATGGCCGCGTTGAGCGCCAGCAGATTGGTCTGGTCTGCCACGCTGCCAATGACCTCCAGCACCTTGCCGATCCGCTCTGCCTGCGCTGCCAGGTCTTGCACGGTCTGGTCGGTGCCGGCCAAGTGCGTGGCCAGCTGCGTAATCTCGTGCTGTGCACGGTTCACGCTTTCCTGTCCACGCGCAATCTGCGCGCTGGCTTGATCGGCACGTTGCACGGCATTTTCGACGTGTTCAGCGATGTCCCCCATCGCCTCGCCCATGCGTTGCATCGATCCGGTCATCTGGGTGATTTCCGACAATTGGTGCGTGGCCCCCTTTTCCAGCGTGTTGCTGGTGCGGGCCAGCTCGCGTCCCAGATCGCCCAAGCCCTGCGTGTCGCGCACGACGCCATCGACCAAGGTGGTGATCTGCTGCACAAAGCGCTCGAAACGGGTGGAAAGCGATACCCGCACGCTGGCGGCATCACCGGCATCACTGCTGAACTGGGCCGTGGTGACCAGCATCTTGTCCAGCATCTCCTGGCTTTCGACCGCCTCGGCCTGGCTGCGAACCGCCAGGTAAAGCAAGATGCCGGTCTCCACCACCACGTACAGAGCGTGGATGAAGATCATGTTCCAGCCGCCCTGGTGTTCCATCACGAACACCGGGAACCCGTGGTGTTGCAGGATATGGAAACCCACGTGATGCACGGCGATGGTGGCCGCCCCCACCAGGATCGGCAGCCAATCCCGATAAAACGTCAGCGCGGCCAACAGCACAAAGATGCCGAAGTGGACTTCGATCACCCCCTTGGCCTGATTGATATGCAAGGCCGCCATGACCATGAAGCCGACTGCGATGCAGCATCGCAGCAGGCGGGTGCCCCCCGCCACACGGTAGAGCACGGTCAGCAGCGCGGGGACACCGCCACCTATCACCAGAGCCTGGATAAACGTGTCGTGCCAGAACGCCAGTCCAAGTGCGTAGATGAACGCCAGCCAGGCCAAGCCGATCATGATGCGATCGGCCTTGCGGTAATGCTCAAGAAAACCAGGGGAATGGGCCATACGCACTTATTCCAAGGATTGAGTCAGACGACAGAGGGCGGCGAACCCGGGTTCACCCCGCATGACATTGCATCAATTCCCCGACGCGTCTCAAACATGGATTAGCGAGACTTTTCATCGAGCTGTAAGGATATTGGGCGCATCGCGCCAGCTTGATTGCGCAGGCGCACAGCGACGCACCCTGCGCAGATCAGACGCAGCGGTGCCTGCGATCGGAAATACGTGATTGACCGGCTGAACGTGCGGATCAGTGGGGGCTGCGCATCACCGGTTGTGGGTGGCCCTTCCCCAGCACTTCCAGGCGGATGGTGAGCATCTTGTCCAGCATCTCCTGGCTGACAACGGCCTCGGTACGGCTGCGCACGGCCAGATAAAGCAGGATGGCGGATTCCAGCACCACGTAAAAAGCGTGGATCAGAATCATGTGCCACCCGGCGTGATGCTGCTCCATCACAAAAACCGGCAGGCCCTTGTGCTGCAACACATGGAAAATCGCGTGATGCGCGATGATGACCACCGCACCCACCAGAATGGGCAGCCAGTCGCGATAGAAAGTCAGCGCCGCCAGCAGTACAAAAATGCCGAAGTGAAACTCGATGACGCCTTTTGTCTGGTTGATATGCAATGCCGCCAGCACCATGAAGGCGACCGCGATGCAGCAACGCAGCAGGCGGGTTCCGCTGGCCACGCGATACAACAATGTCAGCAGCACAGAGGCACCGCCCCCCACCACCACCGCCTGGATGAAGGTGTCATACCAGAGCGCCAAGCCCAAGGCGTAGAAAAACATCAGCCAGACCAGGCTGATCATGATGCGATCAGCTTTGCGGTAATACTCAATGAACATCGGTGCAGCGGCCATTCACGCTTACTCCAGCAATTAAGTCGACACAACGCGCAATGACGCCTGGGCGGCAATTGGCCTTGAGCAAGAGCAGTACACGCATAAGCGGCATGGAACGGCATGGGCATGCCAGGCGCAGGGACTGTCATTCATTCTGCCCCACATCACATGGATTTTGCATAGAAACCATGGGGGTAATTCTGACGATTTCTGTCAAATCAGTTTCGGGTAAAGGCTGCATCCTGGACAGCATCTGCCCGGACAGAAATTGCTTCGATCATCACCACCAGACGGGTGGCTTGGTTCCCGGCAGACGTGTATGCCGGTAAAGTCGCAGCATGCACGCGCCCCACGCCTCTCCCCCGCTTGAATCGTCCCGACCGCCGCCACCGGCAAGCGCTTCGTACTGGCGCACCTTATGGCGGCATCTGTTCGGCACACCCATGAATGCGGTGCTGACGATTCTGGTGGGATGGCTGCTGGTCATGGCCGTACCCGCCATCGTCGAATGGGCGTTCCTGAGCGCAAGCTTCACCGCGCCCGACGCAGCGGCCTGCCGGGCTGCAGGCGGTGCGTGCTGGGCATTCATTGCCGAGAAACATCGGCTGATCCTGTTTGGCCTGTACCCCTATGACGAACAATGGCGACCGCTGATTGCCGCAGCCATTCTGATCGCGCTGGTGGTGGCAACGTGCCGGCCGCAGTGGTGGCAGCCGAAGTTGGCCTGGGCCTGGATCGCGGGCATGGTGGTGTCAGCCGTGCTGATGTGGGGCGGTGTCCTGGGCCTGAGTTTTGTCGAGAACAGCCGCTGGGGCGGCCTGCCGCTGACCTTGATGCTGGCCACTTTCGGCGTGGGCCTGGCGTTTCCGCTGGGCGTGTTGCTGGCACTGGGCCGACGCTCGCGCCTGCCGGCGATCAAGGCCATGTCGGTTGCCTATATAGAGTTGATTCGCGGCGTGCCGCTGATCAGCCTGCTGTTCATGTCATCGGTCATGCTGCCGTTGTTCCTGCCCACCGGCATGAATATCGACAAGCTGCTGCGTGCGCAGCTGGCCATCGTGCTGTTTGCGGCGGCCTACATCGCGGAAGTGGTGCGCGGCGGTTTGCAGGCGATCCCCAAAGGACAGTTCGAAGGGGCCGCCTCGATCGGCTTGAGCTACTGGCAGGAAATGCGGCTGGTGGTGCTGCCGCAGGCACTGCGCATCGTGATTCCGCCGCTGGTAAGCCTGTTCATCTCCGTATTCAAGGACACCTCGCTGGTGGTGGTGATCGGCATCTTCGACCTGACACAATCGACCAAGGCAGCGCTGGCCGATGCCGCCTGGCGCGGTTTCGCGGTTGAAGCCTACGTGTTCGTGTCTTTGATTTATTTTGTATTTTGTTATGCGATTTCGCGATATAGCCGGGGGCTGGAAGCCCGGCTTGCCAGCGAGCGGGCGCGATGATCGCGGGTGTCGGTGACTGGGTCGTGCCGGGGTGCGCAGCACGCCTTTCGCGGGCAGCGCAGTCGTGCGGCGGCAAGTGTGGGGACATTTCTTGGAAACTTCGATGAGCAACAGTTCTTCCGCCTCGCTTGCGGTCACCGGCCAGCCCATCGTCGAGATGGAAAAAGTCAGCAAGTGGTATGGCGACTTCCAGGTGCTGCGTGACATCGACCTGCAGGTCGCACGCGGCGAACGCATCGTCATCTGTGGGCCGTCAGGCTCGGGAAAATCCACGCTGATCCGCTGCCTGAACCGGCTGGAAACCCATCAACAGGGCCGCATTGCCATCGACGGCATGGAACTGACCGACGACCTGCGCCAGGTGGATCGGGTACGGCGCGACGTGGGCATGGTGTTCCAGCACTTCAACCTGTTCCCGCACCTGACCGTGCTGGAGAACCTGACGCTGGGGCCGATCTGGGTCTTGAAGCAGCCGCGTGCCGAAGCGGAAGCTACGGCAATGAAATACCTGACGCGGGTGCGCATTCCAGAACAGGCACACAAATTCCCGGGGCAGTTGTCAGGCGGGCAGCAGCAACGCGTGGCAATTGCCCGGTCGCTGTGCATGGCCCCCAAGGTCATGTTGTTCGACGAACCGACTTCCGCGCTGGACCCGGAAATGGTCAAGGAAGTGCTGGATGTGATGGTGGGCCTGGCCGAAGAAGGCGGCATGACCATGCTGTGCGTGACACACGAGATGGCGTTTGCGCGTCAGGTGGCAGACCGGGTGATTTTCATGGACGCCGGGCAGATCGTGGAGCAGAACGACCCGGAAAGCTTCTTTGCATCGCCGCAGCATCCACGCACGCAGCAATTTCTGGCGCAGATTCTGCATTGAGGGTTTAGCGGGTTCTCGCTGGTTTCATGGGTGCAGGCTATGGCTGGATGCTGTGATTGGCTTGTTGGGACACGGTGCGTGTGAAGTCAGGGTTTGTAGAGAAATCGCCTGCGGGCTATCGCACTAAAAATCACGAAAAATCGTGCGGAATCGCGAAAAAGCTTATGCAAACAAAAGGCCAGCGTTCTTTCGAACACTGGCCTTTTGTTTTCTTCATGCCTGTTGAAGGCATCCTTGTTGACGGTTTCCCTATCGACTGACTAGAACAGCAGTCAGGCCGTCAGCAGACGTCAACTCGTCATGCCCAGCAGCGCGCCGGCGAATTCGTCGGCCACGAAGGGTTGCAGGTCATCGATGCCCTCGCCCACACCGATCCAGTAGACCGGGACAGGACGCACGCCGTTGCGACCTGCCGCCACCGCAGCCAGGATGCCGCCCTTTGCCGTGCCATCGAGCTTGGTCACGATCAGCCCGGTCAAGCCGATGGCATCGTCGAAGGCCTTGATCTGCTGCAGCGCGTTCTGGCCCGTGTTGCCGTCGATCACCAACAGCACTTCGTGCGGCGCGGTGTTGTCGGCCTTGGCGATCACGCGACGGATCTTCTTCAGTTCTTCCATCAGATGCGTCTGGGTCGGCAGGCGGCCGGCCGTATCCACCATCACCACACCCATGTTGCGAGCGCGGCCGGATTGCACGGCGTCGAACGCCACCGCAGCGGGATCACCGCCGTCCTGGGCGATGACAGTCACGTTGTTGCGACGGCCCCATTCGACCAGTTGCTCACGCGCGGCGGCGCGGAAGGTGTCGCCTGCGGCCAGCAGCACGGGTTTGCCGTTCTGCTGGAAGTGGCGCGCCAGCTTGCCGATGGACGTGGTTTTGCCTGCACCGTTCACACCCGTGATCATGGTGACCACCGGCGTGCTGCGGCTCAGATCGAAGGTGCGCTCAAGCGGTTTCAAATGGGCAGCGATCAGTTCACGCAATACCACCTTCACCCGTTCGCCGTCTTCGATGCGCTCTTTCTTCACCCGGGCGCGCAGCGCGGTCAGCAGCGAGGTCGCGGCTTCGACACCGGCATCAGACATGATCAGCGCGGTTTCCAGTTCGTCGAAGAGGTTTTCATCGACTTTGACGCCGATGAAGAGCGTCGTGATGCTCTGGCCGGTCTTCGACAAGCCATTGCGCAGACGGGTCATCCACGAGGCTTTGGGCGACTCGGCTGCCGCAGGCTCGCTTGCCGTTGCCGGTTCCGCGCTGGGTGTGGGTGCCGGGGCGGGTACGGGTGCCGGTGCAGCGGAAGGTACGAAGCGGGAAAGCCAGGATGACTTTGCGGGCTCGGGAGCTGGGGCCGGTGCGGGTGCGAGCACCGGCGTAGGCGCAGCCACAGGCGCGGGCGCGGCCGGCGGCGCAGCGAAGACTGCCGGGGCCGACACGGGCGGAATCGCTGGCGACACCGGTGCCACGGCAGGAGCCGTATCGACAACCGGAGCCGGTGCAGGCGGTGCGTAGGCAGCCGGGGCGACGGGAGCGGCAGGTGCGGCGACCGGAGCAATGATCGCTGACGGAGCCGGTGAGATCGGTGCCTGCACAGGGGTAGCCGTCGCAGCCGAAGACGCCGGGAACGTTGTCTGAGCTGCCGATGGAGCTGCTGACGAAGCCGCTGGCGTCGGCGTTGCAAACGGCGGCGTCGCGATCACAGGTGACTGGGCTTGCGGCGTAGCACCCGCTGGTGCGTTCGGACTCACCACCACTGCGGGCGCGGGCGTCGCCACCGGAGAAGGTGCAGCAACTCCACCCGACAAGGCTTGCAAAGACGCAAGCGGGGGATTGGTCACCGACGGCGTAGCGACAGAAGGCGTGACCACCGGCGACGTGATGACTGCGGGGTTCACGGCAGCAGAATTGCCCGCAGTAGAGCTGCCCGCAGCAGGAGAAGCAACCTGCGCCGGCTCGGTCTGGGGAGGCGCAAACGGCGGCACCGCGATTGCAGGCGCACTCACCGAAGGCGCAGCAGCGGCAGGAACAGCCGGCACAGAGACTGGCGTCTTTACAGACGCGGCTTGTACCGGTGCTGTTGATGTCGGTGTCGGTGTCGGTGTCGGTGTCGGTGCAAGTGTTGCAGGTGTCGCTGGCGCAGGTGCTGCTACTGGGGCGGCTGGTGCCGACACGGCTCCACTTCCAGGCGTCGCGACAAACCCGGTCGGCTGCGTAGCCTCACTTGTCGACGCAGGACGCCCACCAAAACGTGACGGCAGCGAAATCGGCGGGTGCGGGACGCCAGAGGACAATGTTCCGGGTGGCGTGGATGCAACGGTCGAGCCGCTGCCGGGTGCAATGCTCGGGGACGCGACAAACGGTGTCGACGCGGGCGCGGCTGACGGCGGCGTCGACACTCCTGGCGAAGCAGCGGGTGCGGCGGCAGGCACCACGGCAGGCGCGGCCGCTGGCGTCACGGGCGCAGCCGGACTGGGCGCAGGTGCCGTCGGCGGCACGTAAACGGGGACGGGGGCCGGTGCGGATGCGGGAGCCGGAGCCGGTGGCGGCGCAGGAATAGGCGCAGAAACAGGCGCTGGTGCGGGCGCAGCGACGGGAGCGGGGGCGGGCGTCGGCTCGGGCGCGCGCTTCTTTTTGAAGAAACTGAACATGAAAGCCTGCTGAGGACTCGTGCGGGGGACGCGCGACGTAGAATCCCGGATTCTACCGGTGAGTGATAAATGCCCCGAGCCCCACGTAAGCAAGCCCCCCGTATTGGCCCTCAAAGCGTCCGCATCATTGGCGGCCAATTCCGCCGCACGCCCATTACGGTGGTCGATGCCCCGGGGCTGCGCCCGACACCCGATCGCGTGCGCGAAACGGTCTTCAACTGGCTGTCACACCTGTGGGACACGAATTTCGACGACAAATCGGTGCTCGACCCCTTCGCCGGCAGCGGTGCCATGGGCTTCGAAGCAGCGTCGCGCGGTGCGTCACGCATCGTGATGGTCGAAACCGAGCGCCGCGCCATCTTTGCGATGACTACGCTGCGCGACAAGCTGGACGCGACCAACATCGAACTCATCCATGGCGACGGGCTGGCTGCCATGCGTCGCCTGACGGGTGCCAAGTTTGACGTGATCTTCCTGGATCCGCCCTTCGGTGAAGGCAAACTCGACAAGGTATGGCCGTTGCTCCCCGGCGTATTGGCACAGGACGGCTTGGTCTACGTCGAGTCCGAAGCTGCCGTCAATGTGCCGGAAGGCTTTGCGCTGGTTCGCCAGGACACGGCCGGTGCCGTACATTTTGCCCTGCTGGAACGTATCCCTGCCGCCACATAAACAGGCGGCTGGGCGCTACCCGGGGAAACTCCGGGGCCATGCACTGGCAGGGGCGGTTATGCTGCGCTGCAAAAATAGTAAATAATTCCAGTAACGCCCCTTTGCCCCCAACGCCCCGATCACTCGGGGCCAACATCGCCGGCGCGGCCTGAACGTGGCCAATGACTCACCGGCGCGGAGCCCATGCATGATCACTGCCGTCTACCCAGGTACCTTCGACCCCATGACCCGCGGTCACGAGGACCTCGTGCGTCGCGCCGCCGGTTTGTTCGACCGCCTGGTGGTCGGTGTGGCGCACAGCCGCAACAAGCAACCGTTCTTCAGCGTGCACGAGCGCGTTGAAATCGCCCGCGAAATCCTCAGCCACTACCCCAACGTCGAAGTGCACAGCTTCGCCGGCCTGCTGAAAGACTTCGTGCGCAAGCAAGACGCCCGGGTGATCGTGCGTGGCCTGCGTGCCGTATCGGACTTCGAATACGAATTCCAGATGGCCGGCATGAACCGATATCTGTTGCCCGATGTCGAAACCATGTTCCTCACGCCGTCCGACCAGTACCAGTTCATTTCCGGTTCGATCGTGCGGGAAATCGCGCAATTGGGCGGCGATGTGAGTAAATTCGTCTTTCCCTCGGTCGAACGCTGGCTGCAGACCAAGGTCTCGCAGTTGGGCGGCCGGGATGTACCCGAGCTTTAAGCGCTCCGAGTGGCCGCGTGCAGCACGCACGCCGGCCACCTGCCTGACGAAGGAAAATTGCCGTCATGGCTTTATTGATTACCGACGAATGCATCAACTGTGATGTGTGCGAGCCCGAGTGCCCCAACGACGCCATCAGCATGGGCGAGGAGTACTACGTCATCGAGCCGACCAAATGCACCGAGTGCGTCGGCCACCACGAAGAAGCCCAGTGCAAGGTCGTCTGTCCGGTCGAGTGCATCGAACTGAATCCGTCGTGGCACGAAGATCAGGATGCACTCATGGCGAAATACCGCCAACTGACGGCGCGTCTGCAGCAGGCCTGACACGCGCGCTCGCGCCCGCCATTGAGCGGCAGAGCAGCGCCACCATACGGCACAACAGGGGTGACGCAGCCGGCTAAAGTGGTACCTTCCACCGCCTCAGGAGAGGCACACCATGCTGCAGCAAACCAAGTCCCCCGTATCCGAGCAGGCTTTGCTCGACAGTCTGCGCGCCATCGTAGGCGTGCAAGCCGTGGCCACCGGCCGACGGAAAACCCAGCGATACGTGAAGGGGTTCCGTGAAGGCGGCGGAGACGCGCAGGCCGTGGTGTTTCCCAGCACGCTGCTGCAACTGTGGCAGGTGCTGCAAGCCTGCGTGGCGGCTGACCGGGTGGTCATCATGCAAGCGGCCAACACCGGGCTGACGGGCGGGTCCACCCCCACTGCTGAGGGCTACGATCGCGCAGCAGTCGTGATCAACACGCTGCGCATGAACACCATCCGCCTGCTCGATGGCGGCAAGCAGATCGTGAGCTTCCCGGGCGGCACGCTGTATCAGCTGGAACGCCTGCTGAAACCCCTGGGCCGTGAACCGCATTCGGTGATCGGGTCATCGTGCATCGGCGCGTCCATTGTCGGCGGCGTGTGCAACAACTCGGGCGGCTCGCTGGTGCATCGCGGGCCTGCCTACACGGAACTGGCGCTGTATGCGCAGATCGACGCGGCGGGCAATCTCAAGCTGGTGAACCACCTGGGCATCGACCTGGGCACCACCCCCGAAGAGATTCTGACGAATCTGGAAAACGGCACCTATACCGATGCCGATGTGCGCCACGACGAACGCCGCGCCTCGGGGGCCGACTACACTGACCGCATGCGCGACGTCGATGCCGACACCCCCGCCCGCTACAACGCCGATCCCAGCAAGCTGTACGAGGCCTCGGGCTGCGCGGGCAAACTGGCGGTCTTCGCCGTGCGCCTGGACACCTTCGGTGCAGAAACCAAGACCCAGGTTTATTACATCGGCACCAACGACACCGCCGTGCTGACCGAACTGCGTCGCCGTCTGCTGGGCAGCGGCGGCCACCTACCGATTGCGGGTGAATACATGCACCGCGACATCTACGACGTGTCGGCGGTCTACGGCAAAGACACCTTCTGGCTGATCAAGAAATACGGCACTCAGGTGATGCCAGGCTTCTTTGCGCTCAAAAGCCGGGTCGATGCCACCCTGGCCAACTGGTCGTGGGCACCGCGAAACCTGAGCGATCGCATCGCCCAGTTTTTCTCCAAGCTGCTGCCCAAACAACTGCCCGATCGCCTGAATGAATACCGCGACCGCTATGAGCATCACCTGATGCTGAAGATGGCCGGCCCCGGCATCTCTGAGGCTGAAGCCCTGCTGACGGAAATGTTTGCTGATTCGACGCAAGGTGGCTGGTTCACCTGCACCCCGGAAGAAGGTTCAAAAGCCTTCCTGCACCGCTTTGCGGCCGCAGGCGCGGCTATCCGTTATCAGGCCGTGCACTCGGACGAAGTGGAAGACATCCTGGCGCTGGACATCGCCTTGAAGCGCAGCGAGCGCCAGTGGTTCGAAACCTTGCCGCCGGAAGTCGAATCGCAATTGGTGTCCAAGCTGTATTACGGCCACTTCCTGTGCCACGTGTTCCACCAGGACTACATCGTCAAGAAGGGTGCGGACGCCAAGGCGCTGAAGGTGAAGATGCTGGAAATCCTGGACAGCAAGGGTGCGGAATACCCGGCCGAGCACAACGTGGGGCACCTGTATTACGCCAAGCCCGCGCTGGCGGCGTTCTATCGGGAAGTCGATCCGACGAATACGCTGAACCCGGGGCTGGGGAAGCTGCCGCGCGGGAAGTTCTACGCGGAAGAGGTTTGAGTTTGGCCCAGCACGGCCATCATGCGTCGCCCACCACACATGCTTTACCCCACACCGCCTCATGAAGATTTACAAGTACGGCTAATAACCGTACCCTGATAACTCACTGCAGGAGATCGGCATGGGCACACTCGCCATCAAAGACGCACGACTGGAACTCAAGACCACCAAGGAAACCAAGGAGTTGCTGACCAAGGCCGCACTCTTGGACGGTATGGACTTGTCCTCCTTTATGCTTGCCTCTGCGATGAAGCAGGCACGCGCCACGTTGCAGAATCACAGCATCATCACGCTCTCCGCTGAAGGACAGGCGCGGCTCGTTGAATTGCTTCACGCCCAACCCGAGCCGACCGAGGCAATGAAAGCACTGCGCAAGCTACCCCGCCTGAAAACGCGCGCCGAATGAGCTTTGAAATTGCTCGCTTCGACCCAAGCGCAAGCTATACAGGCTTCAGACAGTTTGATTGCGGCCACCGGCAGATCAACAAATTTGTCCAGGACTCGCTTAAGAAACAGGTGAAGCAGGGCTTGAGCGTTGCTTATGCCGTGCTGGAGGCCGACGCCCTCCAGGGAGCGCCGGATCGCTTTGCGGGTTTCTACACGATTTCGAATCACTTGATCGCGGCAACGGCGATCAGCGCACTCCAATTGGGCTCTTTGCCCAAAACCATTCCTTGCGTCCGACTTACCATGCTCGGCATCAATCTCGGTGATGCCAAAAAAGGGCTAGGCACACAATTGATTGCCCATGCTTTGGACGTCACCAAGGCAAATGCCGCAAACATTGGCTGCTTCGGGATGTATCTAGATGCCGATGCCGGCGCGATTCCGTTTTATCAAAAGCTGGGTTTTCATCTGCTGAACGGTGATTGCAGCCCTGCACCATCGCCAATGTTCATCACCTTGTCCGCAACCCTGTGAGCCTCACAGCAGGTAGCACACGCAGTGACCCTAAAAAACATACGCCATTGATTGGCGCTTTTTTTGGCTCACACCCACATTGGATTGCGACATCCGCGTCAGAAATTCAACGCCGCTTCCACGCTGTCACCCACCTTCAACACCGCACCGGCAGGCGCGCTGACCACTGCATTCACGCCGTAGGTGATGCCGATGTCATGCGAGCGGAAACCAGACAGCGTGCCCATCGGCTCCACCCCGACATCACCCGTGTGTTGATCGGTATTCGGCACTTCACAACGCGTGCACGGCTTCACCAGCGCCAGTGACACGTCGCCGATGGTGAGGCGCACCACGTAATCTTCATCAAAGGCATCCAAACCGTTCAACACGATGTTCGGGCGGAAGCGGTCATGGGCAATCGGGGCGTGGCCGCCGTCGCGCAGGCGGCCGTTCAGGTCTTCCAGCGATTGCTGGTTCGCAACCAGGATCGGGAAGCCATCGGCGAATGCGTAGACGTTCTCACGCGCAATACCTTCTGCTTCTTCGGGATGCGCCTCAAGCCAGGCGTCCACCCGCGCCACGTCTGCAATGCGACGCGCATCGGGGTGAATCTTCACCAGTCGGCAAGGCTCGCCCAGGAAGGTACTGAACCAATGCGCGGCCAGGTCGCCCTCGTCCACCGCATCGACTTCATCGCGCCAGACCTTCACGCGCACTTTCACGCTGTCGTCGTCTTCGATCACGTCACGCAGGATGTCCAGGCGCAGCATGCCGGGGGCGCGGATCACCAGTTCCGAGAACTTCAGTTCGGTACGCACCAGCGCCATTTTCGGGTGGCTGCGCTGCGTCAGGAACTTGCCGTCGGCGTCGACCACCATCCAGTTGCGGTCGTAGCGCAGGCCACCTTCGCCCAGCTCGGATTCACGCAGCGACACACCGCCGCAAGACTTGATGGGATAGACGAACAAGCCGGAAATGGTGATGGACATGTAGCAGTACCTATCGCGCGCGGGCGGGTGGCATGGATAAAAAGGGGGCGTAAATGCTGCTCAGCGGCCCAACAGGCCTTTCAGCCGTTCGCCTACCGAGTCTTTCAATCGTTCTTCAAGCTTTTCCTGGCCGCCGCCTGTGCTGCCGCCCAGGCGTTTCTCGATGGCTTCCTGCACGGCGTTCTTCAATACGGCACCACCGATGTCTGCCCACATGATGCGATACGCGGGGGCTTCGATCGGACCTGTCAGATGCACCGGCACGGTCACTTCGCGCAAGGCATCGAGATCGGCACCGCCCTGTCCCTTGGATGTATTGACGACGTTGGTGTTGACCACCAGGTCGAACTGGTTAGCGGCCAGATCGATGCGTGCAGGTTTGCCCGGCGACAGACGCAGCAAGGGCGCGCGCAGATCGAGCTGGTTCAGCGTGCCCACGCCCTGCGCAATATCAAGCCGCGCATCCAGCTGCGAGAAGTCGGTGGACTGGCTGCGGTTGTTCTGCTGCGCATCGTCTTGCTTGCGGCCGATCATCGCCTTGAAATCGCGCAGCGATTGCGCCAGGTTGATGCCCTTGACCGCACCGTCACGCAAAGCAACCTGCACATTGCCATCCAGGCGTTTTTTCATGGTGTCGGTGGACTGGCCCGAGGTCTGCAAGGCCAGTGACAGACGGCCCCGGCCACTGAGCAGATCCTTGTTCGCCAGATCCACCAGCAGGGGCTGGATCGACACATCGGCCAGCACGGCATTGATGCCCAGACGATTGCCGTTGGCATCGGCAAACGCGCTGCCCGTCAGACGACCGTCGTACAAGGCGGCTTGCATGCCGCTCAGATCGACCCGGCCATCGGCGACCTTGATGACCACGGACACATCACGTGCCTTGATGTTGCGCGCCACCAGGCTGCCGACCCGCACCGTACCGCTGGCCGTAATGCCGTGCAGCGGGGAGAAGTCGACCGCAGCCGGAGCGGCGGGCACGGCGGGCGCAGGAGCAGGCGTACCGGCCGGCGTCGCGGCCGGTGCAACCGGCGGCACGATGGGTGCGGGCACGGTCATCACGGGTTTGGGCGGCACCAGCTTGTCCAGATCCAGCTTGTCGGCCACCAGACTGAACACCACGCGCGGAGCCGAGAAGGAATTGGCGTCCAGCGTGGCGTCGAGCTTGCTGCCCTCGAGGGTCGCGCCCAGTTTGGCTTCCACATGCTGCTTCTGGGTATCCACCCGCAGCATGCCATTGGCCGGCACCTGCACAGACTTGTTGGGCAATGCGGGATCATCGATGCGCAGGTCGGCCACCAGCGTGTCCAACGCCACCGTGCCAGCGCGCCAGTTAGCCGATACCGGCGTGGCCACCTTGAACTGGATGCTGCGTGCAGCCTGCTTGTAGCTGCCTTCGAGCGTGAACGGATCGGCGGTGAGCACATCGGCGGCGGTGCGCAGCCCAGCCAAGGTGAACTTGGCATCCAGCGCGCGCGAACCGCTGATCTTCACCCGGCCGTTGATTGAATCGCCGCTGGCATTGCCACCGGTCACACGCACGCCAGGAGCCTCGACCGTCAGATCGAAAGCATCGGCCGCAGCCTTGCCCGATGCCGCCATGGTCAGGCGATCGATGGTCAGCTTGCCATCGGCCGGTGCAGCCGACAGCGTCTGTGCCTCGATCCGGGCATCGATGCCCGTCAGCGGGGTACGGCCAGCCACGTCGCCCTGGAACGCCACCGACAGATTGGTCGCATCGAACGCGCTCTTGGTCACGTCATACCCAAAGCTGCCGCGCACCGACAAGGCGTTGGCACGCACGTCCGGCACGCTGCCAGCCAGTTTGAAGTCCAGCTTGCGCGCGGCAAATGTCTTGAACCCGGCATCGAACTCGACATTGGTCTGCAATTGCAGGGTGGCATCCACCTTGGGCGCTTGGCCGAGCACCCGTGCCGACAGGTTCACATCGAAGGGACGCCCAGGCGCAATGCGGCCCGTGGTGGCCTGCAACTTCTCGATCAGCAGTTGAGTGCCCGCCTGATCGTCACGCCATGCCACCTCGCCCGCGATCGACACGCCTGCAATGTCGATCTGCAGCGGCGTCTTTTCCTTGCCGCCCGGCACGGGTACCGGCACAGGCGTGGTGGCAGGGGCAGCGGTCTGCCCCATCAAATCGGCGAAACTCAGGCGGCCATCACGATTGCGGACCAGGTTGGCCTTCAGGCCGGTCACATCCACGTGATCGATCACCACCTCGCGGCTCAGCAAAGGCCACAAGGCGACCGACACCTTGGCCGAATCCAGCGCGGCAAATACCTGATCGCTTGCGGGCTCGGTCAGCGACGCGCGGCCAATACTCAACCCCAGGCGGGGGAAAACGGCCAGCTTCAGGTCGCCATCAATACGCAGCGTGCGGTTGTAGCGTTGCTTGACCTGCTCGGCCAGCGGCGCTTTGTACGCGTTGGGATCGACGGCAAACAACAGGATCGCGATGCCGACGCCCAGCAGCAGCCCCAGCGCGAGCACGGCAATCAGAATGCGCTTGAACCACTTCATGGAATCGGTCTCCGGTAAGGACGGCATGGCCAGACAGGCCGGGAAAAGCAACACCCGCGCACGCCGGGCTGTCACCAGGGCATTGTAGGCGCTCGGGGCACGGCCGACACGCCAGGACACGTGCAGCAACCGATTTGTCGCCGCTCCCCGTGCAATGGGCACGTGGGTTGCTTGATGACGCCGCATTGCCTCCTCAATTCAAGTCGCCGGAACCCATCCATGAAGCTCCCTTCTCTTACTGTCATCGCCATGCTGATGGCCAGTGCAACGCTGCCCGCGCTGGCGCAACAAGGCGACGGCACGCAGACCAGCGTGACCGCCAACACCTTCAAACCGGCCAAGGTGCCGCTCAGTGCCGAACGGATGGCAGCCTTGCAGGCCCCGGCAGGTTTCAGCGTCTCGACCTTTGCCACCGGCCTGAAAAACGCCCGCATGCTGGCCGTTGCGCCGAACGGCACGGTGTATCTCAGCCGTCGCGATCAAGGCGACATCCTGATGCTGCGTGATACCGACGGTGATGGCCGCGCAGATGGCATGCCCGTGCAGGTGGCCAATCGCCCTGGCGCACACGGACTGGCGATAAAGGACAACAAGCTATACGTCGCGACGGTGAAGGAAATCTATGTGGCCGACATGCAGGCCGATGGATCGCTCGGGCCCATGACCATGCTGATCGGTGACCTGCCCGACAGCGGCCAGCACCCGAACCGCACCATCTCCTTTGGTCCGGACGGCATGCTCTACATCAGCGTGGGGTCCACCTGCAATGCCTGCAACGAGAGCAACCCCGAGAACGCCACCATGCTGCGTGCTTCGCCCGACGGCAAGCAGCGCAGCATCTTTGCATCGGGCTTGCGCAACACCATCGGCTTTGGCTGGCATCCGGCCACCGGTGAACTGTGGGGGCTGGACCATGGCATCGACTACCTGGGCGATGACGTGCAACCCGAAGAGCTGAACAAGATCGAACTGGGCAAGCAGTACGGCTGGCCCCACGTATGGGGTGTGGATGGCATCAATCCGCAGAGCACACCCGTAGGCGACATCACCAAGGCCCAGTGGCTCGCCAACAGCACGCCGATGATCATGGGCTACACCGCCCATGCCGCTCCGATGCAGATGGTTTTCTATCCCCAGGGCGGCTCCTTCCCCGCCAACTACAGGGGTGACGCATTCGCCACCATGCGTGGCTCGTGGAACCGCATGCCGGCATCGGGCTATGAGATCGTGCGAATCCGTTTCAACAACGGTCAGCCCGTGGGCATCGAGCCTTTTGTGACGGGCTTCCTGACTGACGGCGGCACCACCCATATCGCACGCCCGGTGGGCTTGGCGGTGACACCAGACGGTTCACTGCTGATGGCTGACGACGCCAACGGCACGATTTTCCGCATCTCGTATGACGGCGGGCGCGCCGCAGTCAATGCCGCCTCGCCCGCACCGACACCCAGCGGCCCGACGCTGGCCCAGGTCAACCAAGGCAACCAGGTTCCGCTTGCCAATACCCGCCCGGAAACCGCCGCACGCAGCGCTGCGCCGCTCACGGTGCAGTCCTACAGCTTCGAGCAAGGCGCAGGCATCCCCGTGCGCCACAGCGAGTACGCTGATGGCGTGTCGCCCGCACTGCGCTGGAGCGCCGTGCCTGGGGCAGTGTCGTATGCCATCGTGATGGAAGATCCTGATTCCCGCCCGATCACGCCATTCGTGCATTGGGTGGCCTGGAACATTCCTGGCAACGTCACCATGCTGCCCGAAGGTTTGCAGGAACAAGGCCGACTGACCGAACCGGACGGCGTCATGCAAGGCAAGACCACCCGCGGTTCGCTGGGCTATTACGGACCACGCCCGCCGGTTGGCGACGCACCGCATGCCTATCACTTCCAGGTGTTGGCGCTCGACACCATGCTTGCGCTGCCGGCCGGTGCCAACCGCGATGAAGTGCTGGCTGCTGCACGGGGTCACGTGATCGGCAAAGGTGAACTGGTCGGGCGCTATCAACAGACTGTTGCGCCGCTGAAGTAAATATCGGCACCGGCGTGACTCGACAGGTTACGCTGGCTGCCCTTGCTTCTTGTTCAGCGGATGTTCAGCGAATGTTCATCCCAATGGCCGATATACGGCATCTTGGCCGCTGGTTCCCTGCCAGCGCGCCATCACATGGCACCCAGAACACCACCTTGTGCCAGCGGTGATAGAGTCCGCCTTTACCGCCGTTTGCCTGTCCCCTCCCCGTGCCTCTTCATTATTTCCTCGCCCCGCTCGGTGCCGTCCTGATCTGGGCTGGCAACATGGTGATCAACAAACTCGCTGCCGACGCCATTGCACCCAGTGCAATCGCGTTCTATCGCTGGGTGTTGGCCATTCTGTTGATGACACCGTTTGTCGCGCCCCAGGTGTGGCGTGCACGTGCTGACATCCGACCCGTACTGGGCAAACTGGCTGCCCTAGGCCTGCTTGGCCTGGCCGCCTGGCAAGGGCTTGCCTACTACGCTGCGCTCACCACCACGGCCACCAACATGGGCATCATCGCAGCCATGCTGCCGCTGGTGACCATGGTGTTGAGCGCCCTGGTGCTGCGCGAACCGCCCACGCTTGGCATGGTGCTGGGCAGTGCGCTGGCGTTCTCGGGACTAATCATTCTGCTCAGCCATGGCAGCCCGGCCAACGTGTTGAAAGACGGCGTGAACTTGGGCGATCTGCTGATGGTGATGGCCTGCATATCGTATGCGGCGTATGGCATATTGCTGCGCCGCTGGAAGCTGACGCTGGACCCGTGGACGTCCATCTACGTGCAGGCATGTTTTGCTGCGCTGGCGCTGTTGCTGCCCTTCCTCATTGGCCCATGGTCGCCCATCAATGCGCAGAACATCGGGCTGATCGTCTACGCAGCCATTCCTGCATCGCTGTTCTCGACCTTCCTGTGGATGCGGTCGATCAGACTGCTGGGGGCCAATCGCTCCAGCATCATGCTGAATCTGATGCCACCCCTGTCGGCGCTGCTGGCCTTCATTTTCCTGGGTGAACGCCTGCAGTCGTATCACATCATCGGTGGCCTGGTGGCGATTGCGGGGGTGGTGCTGTCGCAGTTGCTGACCCGCCGCCTGGGCCAGTCCAAGGCGCAATCCACGCAACCAGGTTAGAAGTACGAGTGGTGCGGTGGCAGCACATCGTTCAAGTAGTAGTTGCCCACCGCGTGATACTTCCAGCGCACCGGGTCGTACAAGGTCAGGGTGCGCGCATTGCGCCAGTGACGGTCCAGGTCCAGTTCAGACGCAAGCGACTGGGTGCCGGCCAGCTCGAACAACTTGTTGGTGGCCGCCAGCGCAATCTCGGTCGACAGTATCTTGGCTTCGGCTACCGCCAAAGACACCAGCGCAGATTCCTGCGGCGTCGACACCGGTGCGGTGGCATCAAGCAGACGCGCCGCGCGTTCAATCATGGCTTCCGCCGCATGCAGTTGCACCTGCAGATGCCCCATTTCATTGACCGTCAGCGGGTCGTCGCTGGCCTGCATGACCTTGCTGTCGATCCACGGTCTTGACCGATCACGCACCAGGTCATGGGTGTCAGCCAATGCCGCGCGCGCAATGCCTGCCCCGATGGCCGCCTGCAGAATCTGCGACAGCGCACCCGCCTGCGTCGGCCGGCTGAAACGGCGCGACGGCACGATCTGCCACGGCAATACCGGAACATCGTCCAGAATCACCGTGCCGCTGGCGGTGGTGCGCAAGCCGAAACCTGCCCAGTCATCACGCACCGATACCCCCGACGCGTTATGCGGCACGATGGCCAGCACCCGCTCGCCCTCGTCATCAATCGCCGACACCGCCACCCAGTCTGCAAACAGCACACCGATCGAATAGGCTTTGCGCCCGTTCAAACGGAATGCGGAACCTGCGGCGGTGATGCGCGTCAGGCCCTCTTTCAAGCTGGGGTTGGCGCTTTCCGATGCAGCATTGCCCAGCCGCAACCCGCGCAACACCTCGGCGAAGAAGAAGCGTTGTTGCGCCTCGGTGCCATCAAGCGCAATCGCATTGACGACACTGAAGTGGTTCTGCGGAATCTGCGCAATGGATGGGTCAGCCTGCGCAATCGTCTTGAAAATCTCGGTCAAGGTCACTTGGCTGACCTCCGCACCGCCGTGTTGCTGCGGCACGGTCAGCGCCCACAGGCCGCTCTGGGAAAACGCATCCACTTCATCCACCGGCATATGCCGCTCACGGTCGCGTGAACTGGCACCAGCCGCAAATGCACTCGCCAAGTCGCGCGCCACGACCAGCGCTTCCGTGTCCTTGTGAATGACATGCGCTGCCGGACGATCGACCGTCAGTGAAACAGGTAGGGCCTGAAGCATGACGTGCACCTTTTGAAGTGGATTCGCATGCACGATGCAACGCGATGGGGCAATGGTCTGGCACCTGGCTGACGAAGCGCGCGATGAAGGCTCAGTGTTTTGTTTTGTTGATGGTTGGCGTAATCGATAAGGGTGTTGTTGAAGGTTCAGTGCGCTACTCGATCAGGCAGCGCGCTTGCGTGTAGATGACGCCGCAGATTTCTTGGGCGACGCAGTCGCCGCCGTTTTTTTCACGGTTTTCTTGGCACCTGAAGACGCCAAAGTGGGACCGCTGGCAGCGCTACGCGACGAGGTCTTTTTGGCGGGTGCCTTGGTCGATTTCTGGCTGGATGCAGATGCCGTTTTTGCAGTGGATTTGGTGGCGGATTTTCCAGTGGACTGGGCGGATTTCGCAGACGCTTTCCCACCCGCTGTCTTCATAGCTTTCCGGCTTGGCTTGTCCTCGTCTTCCGCATCGCCCTCATCATCATTGGCCGCCGCCCGCTTGCCGCCCCCCGCACCGCCCCCCTTGCCCAGGCTGCGCTTGAGCAAGGCAGTCAGATCGATCACGTTCGAGCCGTGGTCCACGTCTTCTTCAAGCGGTTCCACCGCCTCGACCTTTCCGGACTTCTGCTTCTTGTCGATCAAGGTCATGATCGCGTCGCGGAAACTGTCGGAATACGCGCTGGGATCCCAGTCCTGGCTCATATCGTCGACCAGCAACTTGGCCATGCGCAACTCGCCTGCGTTCAGTGACGACTTCTTGTCCGCAGGCAGTTCCAGGTCGTCCACGCCGCGCACTTCATTGTTCCAACGCAGTGTGTGCAACATCAGTGCCGGCCCCACCGGCATCAGCGCAGCCAAATGCTGCTTGGTCTGGATCACAACCTTTGCAATGCCCACCTTGCCGCTGGCAATCAGCGTTTCCCGCAGCAGCGTATACACCTTCGCGGCATTGCCCTGCGGGCCAAGGTAGTACGGGCGATCCAGATAGATGAACGGAATGTCGGCAGCGTCGACAAAGGCTTCGATCTCGATAGTCTTGGTGGTCTTCGGATACGCCGCACGAATCTCGTCGTCGCTCAGCAGGACGTAATCGCCGCTGCCCACCTTCACGCCCTTGACGATATTTTCCTTGTCGATTTCGCGACCGGTGCGCTTGTTGATGCGCTTGTAGCCCACCGGGTCCATGGAGCGTTTATCCAGCCAATCGAAGTCGATCGACTCGTCTTTCGAGGCCGGGTAAAGACTGACCGGGATGTGCACCAGACCAAAACTGATAGCACCGTTCCAAAGCGTTCGAGGCATGTGCGTTGCGGATGGGCATGACCCACATCCGTCCAGGGCGTGGAGGTGATTACCTGCAGCAGCTTGCGTGCCCGTCCGCGCGCTTATTCATCGCACGTACTCCTCGCACTTTTGTAGACAAAATTTTCTAGACAAACTATTCTAGATACGCCTTTTGTCTTCAGTACTTTCATTCATGACCAATAGCCACGCCACCATCGCCAAGCCGACCAGCGCCGAACTCGATGTGCTGCAAACGCTTTGGGAGACGGGCCCCGCCACCGTCAAGCAGGCCCACGCCAGCATGGCTGCGCGACGCGATGGTCTGACCTACGCAAACGTGCTGAGACTGATGCAGATCATGCATGCCAAGGGCCTGTTGACGCGCGACGAGAGCCAACGCTCCCACGTTTATGCCGCTGCCCAAAGCCAGAAAGCGACCCAGGGCGGCCTGATCAAGGATCTGATCGGCAAGGCGTTCGCGGGCTCGGGCATGGCACTGGTGGTGGCCGCCTTGCGCGACGGCCACGTCAGCAAGAAAGACCGCGCTGAAATCGAAGCCCTGCTGCGCGACGACAAGCTGTGAGCGAAATCTTGCTTGCCGGGGTCTGGGCCATCGGCAGCGGCCTGCCCGCATTGGCCTGGAAAATTCTGTGTTTGCATGCCGCCACGCTGGCCTTGCTGGCGCTGACACGGTCAAGTGACGCAAAGCTGCGTTATGCGCTGCTGGGCCTCGCGTTGTTCACCAGCTTGGGCATCGGCATCACAGAGATTGCATCGGCATGGAACGGGCTACCGGCGACCAGCGCTGCCTCCCCGCTTTCACCAGGCACCGTGACATCGGCATGGCCGGTGTGGCTGGCGCTGGCATGGCTGGCCGGCAGTGCACTGGCGGCGTTGCGCGTGTGGTTCGGACTGGTGTGGTTGCGGGGCGTAATACGCGTCAGCCGCTCGTGGGACGATCCTGTCTGGCAGGCACGCGCGGCCGACATGGCGCGTCGCCTGCGGCTTTCGCGCACGGTTGACATTCGGGTCGTGCAACACCTGTCCACACCCATTACCGCAGGGTGGCTCAAGCCAGTCATTCTGGTGCCGGCCTCGCTCATCACCGGCATGCCGCCTGATCTGCTGACGGCGTTGCTGGCGCATGAGCTGGCCCACGTTCGGCGTCATGACTATCTGGTCAATCTGCTTCAACACGCAGCGGAAATACTGCTGTGCTTCCATCCGTCCATCTGGTGGCTGTCGCGTCGGCTGCGTATCGAGCGCGAACACATTGCCGACCAGATGGCGGCGGCGTTGATCGGCAGTCCCATGCCGCTGGCACGTGCGCTTTATGCATTGAAGGACACGGGGGCTGACATGTCAGTGCCGGTGGCACCCGCCGCGCAAGACGGTGAGCTGCTCGACCGTATCCGTCGCCTGGTGCGTCCAGATACGCTAGGCACGCGGCGCTTGGCAATGCTACCTGTCATGGCAATGTCGTTTGCGCTGGCGGGCGTTGGTACCTGGTCCGCACTGACGTCAACGCTGACGTCGATGCTGAAAATCGGTCCGGCGCAGCCCTTATCCAGACAAGAGGCGCAACACCTGATGGCGCGTTTGCCAGGCATCCAGACCCTGATCGAAGCAAGCGGCGCGTCCCATGTGCTGGTGCTGGATACCAACTCGGGCACTACCCTGCTTGGTCAAGCTGAAAACGATGCCGTTCCGATCGCCTCATTGACCAAACTCATGACCGCCATGGTGGTTCTGGACGCCGCGCCGGATCTGTCGCGCCACATCTTGATCGACGAACGCGATGCAAACGCCACCGCCATGGGTGCAGCCTCGCCGCTGCCGGTAGGTGCCAGTGTGCCGCTGGACACCGTGCTCAAGCTGGCGTTGATGGCGTCGGACAACCGCGCGGCCCACGCGCTTGCACGCACCTACCCCGGCGGCGAGACGGCATTCGCACAGGCCCTGCAGCGCAAGACGGCAGCGCTGCACCTTGAACACACCACACTGGAAGAACCGACCGGCCTGTCCACCGCCAACCGCGCCAGCGCTGCCGACGTTGGCAAGATCGTCAGCGCAGCCACGTCCTACCCGCAGATCGTGCGCAGCACCACCACCGTCGCCGAGACCCTGGACGCGGCAGGCAAGCAGCTCCGATATCGCAACACCAACCCCCTGGTCGGTGCACAAGGGTGGGACATCCGCCTGTCCAAGACCGGTACCTCAACCGAGGCCGGACGCTGCCTGGTGATGCGCGTCCATATCGACGACCGCGACCTGACCCTCGTCTTGCTTAACGGCCGCGCCAGCAGCGCCTGACTTCCCTCCGTTTCCCCCCCCCCCCCCGGTTCTTCAAACATGACTATCCGACTCTCTGCGTGCGCCCTCGGCGCAGCACTTTCCTTGTCCGCACTGACACGCGTCTCAGCGCAAGCTACCGTTTTGTGCACCGTTGTTGCGGATGCCGCAGACGGCAGCATCGTGTATCAGCAAGGTACGCAGCAGGCCTGTGCGGCACGCTACACGCCCGCCTCAAGCTTCAAAATACCCCTGGCCTTGATGGGTGCGGATGCAGGCATCCTGCAAGGCCCCAACACGCCGACATGGAACTTCCAACCCGGCTATCCCGATTGGGCCGGCGATGCCTGGCGCCAACCCACAGACCCTGAACGCTGGATCAAATACTCGGTCGTCTGGTATTCACAGCTGACCGCCAAAACCCTTGGTCAGGAACGCCTCCAGCGCTATGCCTCGGCGTTTCACTATGGCAACGAAGACGTCTCTGGAGAACCCGGCAAGCGCAACGGCATGGAAGGCGCATGGATCATCTCATCGCTGCGCATTTCTCCGCTGGAACAAGTGGCTTTCTGCGCAAGATCGTCAATCGGCAGTTGACGCTCAAGCCCGCAGCCTACGACTTGGCAGACACACTGTTCAAGGCTGGTGAAGCCGGCGGCTGGCGTGTGTATGGCAAAACCGGCACGGGGTCGCCCGGCAACAACGGCGTCTACACCGCAAACAACGCCTACGGATGGTTCGTCGGCTGGGCACGCAAAGACGGCCGCCAATTGGTGTTCGCAAGCCTCATTCAAGACGAACGTGCAACCAAGCCGAATGCAGGTCTGCGTGCCCGCGACGATCTGATGCACAACCTGGCTACCAGGGTGGACTTATCGCGTCAGTGAGAAATCAACCTCTACCAACACTGGTGGACCGATTCCAAAGCGTTCAAGGCATGTGAATTGCGGCTGGGTGCGCTTGCCCCCCGGATAATTCAAACACTCGCGTGAGACTGTCATGCCTGATGCCTTGCAACGCTATCGCGACAAGCGCGATTTTTCGCTGACCAGCGAACCCCAGGGCGGCCGTGCGAAAAAGGGCGCACCGCTGTCATTCGTGGTGCAGAAACACGCGGCGCGCAATTTGCACTATGACTTCCGCCTGGAACTCGATGGCAGCCTGAAAAGCTGGGCCGTGCCCAAAGGCCCCAGCCTGGACCCAGCCGACAAACGCATGGCAGTTCACGTGGAAGATCACCCGCTGGACTACGGCAGTTTTGAAGGCACGATTCCGCCCGGGCAGTACGGTGCGGGCACGGTGATCGTGTGGGACCGGGGCACCTGGACACCCGTCGGTGACGCGCGGGAGGGGTACGCCGCTGGCAAGCTCAAGTTCGCGCTCGACGGTGAAAAACTGCGCGGACACTGGACCCTGGTGCGAATGCGTCCGCGCGCCGGGGAAAAGCAGGAAGCCTGGCTGCTGATCAAGGAAAAGGACGACGAGGCCAAGGCAGCCAGTGCGTTCAATGTGGTCGATGCTTTGCCGGATAGTGTGTTGAATGGGTCGACGGTTGAGAGGCCCGCAACGTCTGCGCAAACCGGCGCAAAGAAGGCAACCAAGAAGTCAGCGAAACAAGCTGCACCTGCCGCGACGAGCGCGGCAAAAAAACCATCAACGAAGAAAGCCGCTGCCACATCACAAGCAGACACACCGCTGCCCGCCAAGGCCGTCCGTGCCGAACAACGCGCAGCGAAGGCGGCTGCCAGTGCCGACAGCACTCGCACGACGACGGCACCATCAAAGACAAAACCCAACACCGCTACCCTGCCCGCTGGCGCGACCAAAGCGAAACTTCCGCTGACCCTGTCACCCCAGCTTGCCACCTTGGTGGACCGTGCACCCGCCGATACCGGCTGGATCTACGAAATGAAGTTCGATGGCTACCGTCTGCTCGCCCGCGTCGATGCAGATGGGGTGCGCCTGTTCACGCGCAATGGGCACGACTGGACCAGCAAGCTACGGCGCGTGGCGGCGGCAGTGAAAGCCTTGGGGTTGCCGTCCGGCTGGCTCGACGGCGAGATCGTGGTCCCCGATGCGCATGGCGTGCCCGACTTCCAACTGCTGCAAAACGCACTCGATGCAGCGCGCGGCGACGTGATCCAGTATTACCTGTTCGACCTGCCTTTCTTCAACGGCCTGGACCTTCGCCAAAGCCCCTTGAGCGAGCGACGCGCCCTGCTTGGCAAGCTACTTGAAGACGCCCCCGACCCGCGCGTGCGATTCAGCGAAAGCTTCGACGCCACGCCCCAAAGCCTGCTGCACAGCGCCTGCTCGCTGCACATGGAAGGCGTGATCGGCAAACGGGCAGACGCGCACTACAGCACCGGGCGCTCAAGCAACTGGATCAAGCTCAAGTGCACGCAGCGTCAGGAATTTGTGGTCATCGGCTACACCGATCCGCAAGGCAGCAGACTTGGCCTGGGTGCCTTGGCGCTGGGGGTCTACGATGCGGCCGGAAAATTGCACTACATGGGCAATGTCGGCACCGGTTTCACGCAGGACGTGTTGAAAGACCTGAAGACACGCCTGGAAAAATTGCACGTCGACAAGACGCCTGCGGTGAATGCGGCGCGCAACCTGCGTGTGAACTGGGTCAAACCCACGCTGGTGGCAGAGGTGTCCTTTGCCGGATGGACGCGTGACAAGAAAATTCGTCAGGGCGTCTATCACGGCCTGCGCAACGACAAACCCGCCAAGGCAATTGTGCTGGAAAAATCGGCCACCGTAGATGCAGACGGCCATGTGAGCAAGCAAGCTCAGGCAGATGGAGACGTGGATATGACCCAGGCATCAACTACCACCCGAGCCAGTAAAACTGCGAAGAAGACAGCCAGCGAGACGGTTGAACGCCCCGCTGTCAAAAAGAACACACCGGCCGAATCTGCCACAGAAAAACCAGCGGCCAAAAAGTCTGCCACGAAGCAATCCCGCTCGAAGCAAGCTGCCACCAAACAAGCAGCCTCCGCCGACAGCGCCGTCCCCACCACCGTCAAGATCACCCACCCCGACCGTGTGGTCGACCCCAGCAGCGGCATCACCAAACGTGAAGTGGTCGAGTACTACGCCCGCGCCTCGGCGGCGATCCTGCCGCACTTGCAGCGTCGCCCGGTATCCCTGGTCCGTGCGCCAGACGGCGTGGGCGGCCAGCAGTTCTTCCAGAAGCACGACGACAAACTCAGCATTCCCGGCATCAAACAGTTGAACCCGGACTTCGACCCCGACCACGCCCCCTTGATGGAAGTCGCTACTCTGAAAGCACTGCTGGGCGCAGCACAGATGAACGTGCTGGAATTCCACACCTGGAACGCCACCACCCGCAGCATCGAAAAACCCGACCGCATGACCTTCGACCTGGACCCGGGCGATGGCCTGGCATGGAAGCACATGGTGGAAGGCGCGCAACTGGTGCGGGCCTTGTTGAACGAGCTGGAACTGACCAGCTTCCTGAAAACCAGTGGCGGCAAGGGCTTGCACGTGGTGGTGCCGATCAAGCCCAGCCTGGGCTGGGATGCGGTCAAAGACCTGTCGCAAACTATCGTTGCTCATTTGGCGCGCACCATTCCCGCACGCTTTGTCGCCAAAAGCGGGCCGAAAAACCGCGTTGGCAAAATCTTTGCCGATTACCTGCGCAACGGTCGTGGTGCCACCACGGCCAGCGCGTGGTCGGCACGGGCACGCCCGGGCATGGGAATCTCTGTACCGCTGTCTTGGGACGAACTTCCCGAACTCCGGTCCAGTGACCAATGGACGATCCGCAACGCAGACGAGCGGCTGGAACTCCCCGACCCATGGGCCGACTACGATGCGCATCGCAATGATGTCCGTCCGGCAATTCGCGCATTGACATGAGCTTGCAGGCACTGCTTCAAGCACTGCCACGGATAACCCGAATCGGGAAATTCCCAACTGCCCATATACGAATTTTTACAAGACACTGAATTGGTCAGACAGTTTTACCCCTTGTCCAATTCAGGTGCGCTTGCATGCCACTCCACGCCATCGAACCGCGACGGCTGTACCGACAGATTGCCGACCAGCTTCGGCAACTGATCGAGCAAGGCGAGTATCCGGTCGGCGCACGCATGCCACCGGAACGCGATCTGGCCAGCCAGATGGGCGTGTCCCGGCCGTCCTTGCGCGAAGCCATGATCGCGCTGGAAATCGAAGGGCTGGTCGAAGTGCGTACCGGCTCTGGCGTCTATGTGCTGGCGCGCGATCAGAACCTGTCTGATGGCCCCGTCACCGCCGAAGGCCCCCTGGAAATCATCCGTGCACGCCAGACCCTGGAAAGCGAGCTGGCCGCCCAGGCGGCGCGCAATCCCAGCGCCGCACACCTTGCCGCGCTGCACCACAGCCTGCGCCTGATGCAGCAGGAAGCCGATATCGGCGGTTCATCCGTGCAGGGCGACCGCCTGCTCCACCTGACGATTGCTGAAGCCGCCGACAACTCGGTGCTGCTGCGCATCGTCACCGAGCTGTTCGACGAACGCAGCAATCCGCTTTTTGCGCAGCTGACCAACTACTTCGAGACGCCCGCGATCTGGGCGGTGGCGATTTCCGAGCATCGCGCCATCGTGGCCGCCATCGAGCGGCGCGACCCGGCCGGTGCGCGTCAGGCCATGCACGACCACCTTGACCGTTCCTTCGACCGCCTGAGCGCCAACTGGACGCAGGCCGAAGGCGTGGCAGCTAGTCGCAGCAGCAAGGCCCCATTGACCAGCCAGTGATTGCAGTTACGCCTGGCGCTCACCCAGCCAGGCTTGCCACGTTCTACTTCGCACTTTCTTCACCCGATTTCACGCTAGACCCCGCAGTTTTTCCGCAGTTTTTGATCGAACCGGCAGCACCAGATTGCCTCTCGGTCCGGGTTTCGCGGCCCTGACCGATTCACAGTGTCGACCCAGGAGATGCACGATGAAAAACACCCTGCCCTACCGCGCCCTGCTGGCCGCGGTTGCCCTGTCCGCCTGCACCGGCGCATTTGCCCAGACCAAGCTCAAATGGGCCCACGTCTATGAAACCTCGGAACCCTTCCATACCGAATCGGTGTGGGCGGCAGAAGAGATCAAGAAGCGTACCAACGGACGCTATACGGCCGATGTCTATCCGGCGTCCCAGCTGGGCAAGGAAAACGACATCAACCAGGGCCTGACACTGGGCACGGTGGACATGATCATCTCGGGGTCCAGCTTTGCCGCCAAGGCCTTCCCGCGCATCGGGGTCACTTACTACCCCTACATTTTCCGCAACCCGGAACACCTGATCGCCTACACCAAAAGCGACATCTACAAAGAGCTGACCGCCGGCTACAACAAGGCCAGTGGCAACACCATTCTTGCCACGACCTACTACGGCACGCGTCACACGACCTCGAACAAACCCATCACCAAATGCGACGACTTGAAGGGTTTGAAGATGCGTGTTCCCGACGTGCCGGCCTACCTGGCCATGCCGCGCGCCTGCGGAGCGAACACATCACCCATCGCGTTCGCCGAGGTCTATCTGGCCTTGCAGAACGGCACCGTGGAAGCACAGGAAAATCCGCTGCCCACCATCGAAGCCAAGAAGTTCTTCGAAGTGCAGAAGAACATCGTGCTGACCGGACACATCGTCGATCACCTGAACACCGTGGTGTCGGGAGCCTTGTGGAAAAAGCTGTCGGATGAAGACAAGAAGATCTTCCAGCAAGTGGCCCAGGAAGCGTCCGAACGCGCCGGCAAGATCGTGATCGCACGTGAAAAGGAACTGGTCGAAACCTTCCGCGCCAAGAAGATCACTGTGGCCGAAGTCGACACCAACGAGTTCCGCGACCGTGTGCTGAAGACCGTGCCTTTTGAGACCTACGGTTATCAGAAAGCGGACTGGGAAAAAGTCCAGGCCATCAAATAATGCCCTGAGACCCACTCCCCCCAGGCGGCCCGCTGCGCATCATGCGGGTGGCCGCCTCACCCACGTTGATACATAGGTGAACCATGTCCGTTGACTTGCCCACCGGGGCACACGCGCGCCCGGTCGGTGCGGAGGAAGACCGCACCGACGCCATCATCCACAGCTTCGAAGACAGCGGGCCGCAAGACGTCGACCTGAACGGCTACGCCGTCGAGGACTGGATTGCCATGCTGCTGTTCTGGGTGATGGCCTTGTTTGTCTTCCTGCAATTCTTCACGCGCTACGTGTTGAACGACTCCTTTGCCTGGACCGAAGAACTCGCCGTGTACTGCCTGATCGGCGTGGTCTTCATCGGCTCGTCGATGTGCGTGCGCACCAATCGCCATATTCAGGTCGATGTGCTGTATCGCTGGTTACCCAAGTCGGCGGGCCGGGTGCTGTCGACCCTGGTGGATATCGCGCGTGTGGCGTTCTTCGCCTACGGCACCGTGCTGGTCTGGCGCTACGTGAACCTGGTGGGCAATGAGCCCATGACCACCATCAACTGGAACAAGAGCCATGTGTACTGGGTGGTGTTGGTCGCCTTTGTGCTGATGCTGCTGCGGTCCTTGCAAGTGGCGTGGCAGCACTGGAAACAGGGCTACTCGATTCTCGAACGCCCTGAAGCCTACGACGTCGTCTAAGACACCAAGGACACTCAACATGACCCTCCTGCTCAGTTCCTTTGTGATTCTGATGCTGCTCGGCCTGCCGGTGGCACTTGCCATGGCCGGCTCGTCGCTGCTGTTCCTGGTGGTGTCGGGCACCATTCCCGACGTGGTGGTCGCGCAGCGCATGATCGCGGGCATCGAATCCTTCCCGCTCTTGGCCGTGCCCTTCTTCATTCTGGCCGGCAACCTGATGAACATTGCCGGCATCACCAGCCGCATCTACAACTTCGCCATCGCCCTGGTGGGCTGGATGCGCGGCGGCCTGGGCCAGGTCAACATCATGGGCTCGGTGATCTTCTCGGGCATGTCGGGCACCGCCATTGCAGATGCGGCCGGCCTGGGCACCATCGAAATCAAGGCCATGAAGGAACACGGCTACAACACCGAATTCGCCGTCGGGGTAACGGCTGCATCGGCCACGGTCGGCCCGATCTTCCCGCCGTCTTTGCCCTTCGTGATCTACGGCATGATGGCCAACGTGTCGATCGGCGCGCTGTTCCTGGCAGGCATTCTGCCCGGCATCGTGATGACGTTGCTGATGATGCTCACGGTTGCCTACATCGCACGTCGCAACAACTGGGGCGGCGACGTGCCCTTCAACCTGCGCCGACTGGGCCAGGCAGGCATCGAGATCATGGTCGTGCTGGCCTTCCCGATGGCGATCTGGCTGATGACCGAGGTGGGGGTGTCGGTGAACGTGGCCGTGGGCATTGCGTTCGTGGCGCTGATCGCACTCGACTGGTATTTCGACTGGTCGGCCGTGATGGCGTTGATGGCACCGGTGATCCTGATCGGCGGCATGACCATGGGCTGGTTCACACCCACTGAAGCCGCCGTGGCGGCCGTGCTGTGGGCGCTGTTCCTGGGTCTGATCCGTTACCGCTCGATGACCTTCAAAGCACTTGCCAAGGCCAGTTTCGACACACTGGAAACCACCGCATCGGTGCTGTTCATCATCACGGCGGCATCGATCTTCGCGTGGCTGCTGACCACCACCCAGGCCGCACAGGCCATGGCCGATGCGATTCTGGGTTTCACCGACAACAAGTGGGTATTCCTGTTCCTGGTGAACCTGCTGATCCTGTTCGTCGGCTGCTTCATCGACACGATTGCCGCCATCACCATCATGGTGCCGATCCTGTTGCCGATCGCGTTGAAGCTGGGCGTAGACCCGCTGCATCTGGGCGTGATCATCACGCTGAACCTGATGATCGGCTTGCTGACACCGCCGCTGGGCATGATCACCTTTGTGTTGGCCCGGATCGCCAAGATATCGGTGGAACGCACCTTCGCCGCCATCATCCCCTGGCTGATCCCGCTGTTCGGCGCGCTGATTCTGATCACCTATATCGAACCGCTGACGCTGTGGTTGCCGCGTGTGATGGGTCTGACCCGATAAGGATGCACTCATGAGCAATACCCCACCCTTCATTCGCATCCACCCCGCCGACAACGTGGTGATCGCACGCAAGCAGTTGCTGGGTGGCACGCACCTGGCCGGCGAAAACATGGTCGTTGTCGGCCTGGTGCCCCCGGGCCACAAAGTGGCCACCCGCGCGATTGCTCAGGGCGAAGCAGTGCGTCGCTACAACCAGATCATCGGGGTGGCGACGCAGGACATCGCGGCCGGCCAACACGTGCACACCCAGAACCTGCGCTTCTCGGATTTCGAGCGCGACTATCAGGTGTCGCAAGGCGCACAGCCTACCGAGTTCGACCCGGTGCCCGCCACCTTCCAGGGCATCGTCCGGGCCGATGGGCGGGTTGCCACGCGCAACTACATCGGCATCCTGACCTCGGTGAACTGTTCGGCCACGGTGGCGCGCGCGATTGCCGATCACTTCCGACGCGACGTGCGCCCGGAAGCCCTGGCGGCCTATCCGAATGTAGATGGCGTGGTCGCGCTGACCCACGGCGCAGGCTGTGCGATGGGGTCCGAGGGCGAACCCATGCAGGTGCTGCGACGCACCCTGGGCGGCTACGCCCGGCACGCCAACTTCGCCGCCCTGCTGATCGTGGGTCTAGGCTGTGAAACCAACCAGATCAGCGGTGTGGTGGCCGACCAGGGCCTGCACGAAGGCCCGCATCTGCACACCTACAACATCCAGGAAACCGGGGGCACCCGCAAGGCGGTGGAACGTGGCATTGCCCTGGTCGAAGGCATGCTCGCAGACGCCAACCAGGTGCAGCGCGAACCGGTGTCGGCCAGCCACCTGACAGTGGGTTTGCAATGCGGCGGTTCGGACGGATATTCCGGTCTGTCGGCCAACCCGGCACTGGGCGCGGCAGTAGACCGGCTGGTGCGCCACGGCGGGACGGCCATCTTGTCGGAGACACCGGAAATCTATGGCGGCGAACACCTGCTGACCCGCCGTGCCGTGTCACCTGAAGTTTCCGACAAACTGCTGGCCCGCATTCGCTGGTGGGAGGACTACACCACGCGCAATCAGGGCGAGATGGACAACAACCCCTCGGCCGGCAACAAGGCGGGCGGGCTGACCACCATTCTGGAGAAGTCGCTGGGTGCCATCGCCAAGAGCGGCACCACCAACCTGGTAGACGTCTACGAATACGCAGAACCCGTCGTGGCGCGTGGCCTGGTGTTCATGGACACCCCGGGCTACGACCCGGTGTCTGCCACCGGGCAGGTGGCAGGCGGAGCCAACCTGATCGTGTTCACCACCGGCCGTGGCTCGGCCTACGGCTGTGCCCCGTCGCCCTCGCTCAAGCTCGCCACCAACAGTGCCTTGTGGGCGCGGCAAGAGGACGACATGGACCTGAACTGCGGCGCGATCATCGACGGTGAACTCAGCATCGACGAAATGGGCGAACGCATTTTCCGGCACATGCTGGCGACGGCATCCGGTGAAGCCACCAAGAGCGAACGCCACGGTTACGGACAGAACGAGTTTGTGCCCTGGCAGTTGGGTGCGGTGATGTGATGTGATGTGCGTGGGTAGCTCATGAAAGGCTGTCCGAACGCGTGATTGCCCACTTTGCAGCTGGGCAGTCACGCGTCAACTACCGTGCGTATCTTCCCGTAAACCGATTGGCGCATGACGGGACCGTGTGGCATTGGTAAGGTGCGTGCAGACGCACCTACTTCAAGGAATCGACGCCCCATGCAACGCCTGTCTCCCGAGACCCTGTCCACCCTGCCCGACCACGTCAAACGCCCGGGCTACGACCGCAGCCAGTTGAAGGCCGGCATCGTGCACCTGGGCATTGGCGCATTCCATCGCGGTCATCAGGCGGTGGTCAACGACGCGGCCATGGCAAGCAGCGGTGACTTGCGATGGGGCATCGTGGGCGTGTCCTTGCGCAGCCCCGACACCCGCGATGCACTACAAGCACAATCCGGTCTGTACACGGTGTCGGTGCTGGATGTGGACGAAGAAGGTGCGCCGGCCGAACACCTGCAAGTGGTGGGCGGCCTGTTGAAAGTGTTGGTGGCATCGGAAGACATCACCGCGGTGCTGGAACAGATCGCGCACGAAGACACCCGCATCGTCAGCCTGACCGTGACCGAGAAGGGCTACAACCGCGAACCTGCAACCGGCGCACTGCGCACAGGCGATGCCGAGATCGTGCACGACCTGGCCCATGCCAATGCGCCGCGCAGCGCGCTGGGCGTCATCGTGCGCAGCCTGGACCTGCGCCGCCAGCGTGGTCTGCCGCCCGTGACCTTGCTGTCCTGCGACAACCTGCCCTCCAACGGTGACACCTTGCGCGGTCTGGTGCTGGCACTGGCCGAGCAGATCGACCCGGCGCTTGCCAGCTGGATCAGCGCACAGTGCAGCTTCCCGAACGCGATGGTCGATCGCATCGTGCCCCGCACCACCGATGCCGACCGTGCCCGTATCTCGGAGGCGCTCGGCGTGGAAGACGCATGGCCGGTGGTTGGCGAATCCTTTCTGGAATGGGTGGTGGAAGACCACTTCGTCGCCGGGCGGCCCGACTGGCACCTGGGCGGCGCGCGCTTTGTCGAATCGGCCGAACCCTTCGAGCGACTGAAACTGCGCTTCGTGAACGCACCGCAATCCACCCTGGCATACCTGGGTGCCTCGTCAGGCATCGAGACCAACAACAAGGTGATTGCGCACGCCCCGTTCCGCCGTTTTGTCGACCGCATGATGCGCGAGGAAATCGCCCCCACCCTGGGTACGATTCCGGGTGTGGATCTGGATGGATTCCGTGCCCGCTTGCTGGCACGTGTGGCCAATCCGGCCTTGCCGCATCGCACGCAGCAAGTGGCCATGGACGGCACGCAGAAGATTCCGCAACGCCTGCTGGGCACCATCGCCGACCGGCTGCGCGCCAACCAGCCGATCACCTGCCTGAGCCTGGCCGTGGCGGCGTGGATTCATTATCTGCGTGGTGGTGATGCTGGGGTGACGGGGTATTCGATCAACGACCCGCTGGCTGCCGAGCTGGCGCAGCGCATTGCCGACGGCGATCGCCAAGCCGCCGAGCTGAGCAACCCGGCCGACGCAGAGCGTTGCCGGGTGGCGGTGTTCACCGCCTACACCGCCCTGTTCGGTGACCTGGGTCGCGCGCCGCGTTTCATCGACGCCGTGGCACGCCACACCCGCACGCTGCGCGAACTGGGCGTGGACGAAACCGTGTCATCGTTGATGACGGAACAGGAATAGATCGCGGGCAGGTTTTCGCGGCTTTTTCTGCACGTTTTTTCGCCCTGCGCGCATGACATCATCAGACGCAGGGTGCAACACACCAAAGGAATTTCCGATGAGTCTTCAGCCCGTCGCGGCCGATGCCCTGCCCTATGCCGCCGAGTCCCTGCGCAACTGGGGTGCGGCCTGCCTGCGTGCCCTGAATGTGCCGGACGAGGCTGCCGACGAAGTCGCCCGCAGCCTGGTGCAGACCAGCCTGCGCGGCATCGATTCGCACGGCATTGCACGCTTGCCGCACTACCTGGACCGCATCGCCCACGGCTCGATCCGCCCGCAACCCGCAATCACCACCACACGAAGCGGCCCGTCCACCGCCCAGGTCCACGGTGACCAGGGCCTGGGCATTGTCGTGTCGCACCACGCCAATCGCGAAGCCATCACCATTGCGCGCGAGCAAGGCGTGGCCGCCGTGGGCGTCAGTGACTCATCCCATTGCGGTGCAGTCGGGCTGTATTCACGCGAAGCCGCCCGACAGGGAATGATCGGTATCGCCTTCACCCACTCGGACAAGATCGCCGCGCCACATGGCGGCTACCAGGCGTTTCTGGGCACCAACCCGATCTCGATCGCGTTTCCGCGCGGCGACGGCGAGCCGGTATGCCTGGACATGGCGACCACCTCGATCCCGTGGAACCAGGTGATGAATGCACGGCGCGAAGGGCAACCCCTGCCCGACGGCGTGGCGGTCGATGCCACGGGCGATGTCACCACTGATGCCCAACAGACCCGTGCGCTCAGCCCGCTGGGCGGTCAGCGTTACGGGCACAAGGGCTATGCACTGGCGCTGATGATCGAACTGCTGTGCGGGCCGCTCAATGGCAATCCATATGGTCCGCAGATCGGCCCGATGTACGAGGAACTGACCCGCCCGCGTCATATCGGAGCGTTTTTCATCGTCATCGACCCGCAGCGTTTCGCCGGCGGTGCCACCTTGGCGGCGACCATCGAACACCTGGCAACAGCGCTGCTGGCCGAGCCGGGATCACCAAAGATGCCAGGTGACCCGGAAATAGAAGTGGCGGCCGAACGCACGCTGGCAGGCATTCCGATCGAGCCTGTTTTGCGGGCGCAGATTGCCGCGTGGAGCGAACGGTTGGGGGTGGTGGTGCCGGTGGGGCTGGGCTGAACTTTCTTGGCTTTCGGAAGTGCCGTTGGTGCTTCCGACGCCCGTGCATTGGCTGCCACGGAATCACACATCACTCACAATCGCTTGCGTGAGGGAACCTTACGGCTTCGCACAAGCGCTGGAAACTGCGGCAAAGTTAGGGGCTTGACTCTCCCAAGGGGTTCGCATGCCGATAAATCGTCGAGAGCTTTTGATCAGTGCTGGCGCGGGTGCATTGGTTGCCGCTGCCGGTGCAGCACGGGCGCAGAATCGTGCAGCCCCTGATGCTGCACCCCTGGGTACTACGGGGGGCATCTCCGCTGCACCCACTGGCGAACCCATCCGCAAGACCATCCCTGCCACGGGCGAAACCATGGTGCCGGTGGGCATCGGCACCGCGCGACGCTACCAGGGTGCAGCCAGCCCGGAACAGTTGGCACCCCTGCGTGCAGCAATCCAGACATTCCATCGTGCTGGCGGCACGGTGATCGACACAGCACCTTCCTACGGTGACGCCGAAGCAGTCGTAGGCCGACTGTTGGCAGACTTGGGATTACGCAAGGAATTGTTCCTGGCCACCAAGGTAGGGGCCAGCGGCCGCGATGCGGGCCTGCTTGAAATCGAGCAATCTTTCGACAATCTGCGCACCGACAAGATCGACCTGATCGCCGTCCACAATCTGCGCGACACCGCCACGCAGCTGGAAACGCTGCGCGATCTTAAGGCAGCAGAACGCATCCGTTATGTGGGCGTCACCACCTCGTTCGAAAACCAGCATGCCGACATGGCTGCGCTGATTGCCCAGGCCAAGCTCGACTTCGTGCAGGTCGATTACGCCATCGACAATCGTGCGGCGGCTGATACGGTGTTGCGCGCTGCACGTGACTACGGCGCTGCCGTGATGATCAACCTACCCTTCGGTCGTGGGCGTGTCTTCGAGGCAGTGAAAGACCGGCCATTACCAGACTGGGCAGCCGAATTCGACTGCAAGAGCTGGGCGCAGTTTTTCCTGAAATACGTGATCTCGCACGAAGCCGTCACCTGCGTCATTCCCGGCACCGCCAACGCCCGCTACGCCGCCGACAATATTGGTGCCGCATACGGGCGGCTGCCTGACCCGGTACTGCGCAAGCGCATGGAAGTGTTCATCGACGGCGTGTAAGAACGTGGCTTGCAGAACGCGGCTTGCGCGTCGCCCAATCAGCGCGACGCTTCCTGAAGCATGTCACGCAGATACCAATCTTGGGTAAAGGTGTTGAGATCACCAATTTGCTTTCCCAGTACGCCCAGCCACCCACCTGTCCACGTGGCATATGCGGACGAACCATCAAGCTTGAGCATGTTCTGGGGCAGTGTTCGCATGGTGTAGACCGGATTCTGGGTCTGTAGATCCTCGCCTATGGTCCGGAAATAGTTGCCCTCCATCATGAGTTTTGCACTGCCTCGATAGGCCAGTAACACCCGTTCGAACTTGGTGTCCTTCAAGCTCTCAGCGCTTTGGAAGAGCGCCCGAAGCACGTCAGCCGCAGCGACCTCACCACCCACGCTACGCAGGTCAATGACAAGTACCGACGGCACAAGCCCATATTGGTGGTAGGCCCAAAGCGAAATGTTGGCGTTGCGCGCATCTTCTGCCAGACGAGACGCAACCGGCTGGCTGACGCGAACAACGTTCCAGGCGCTGACGCCAACGATCACGGCAACAATACCTACACCCAGCTTCACTGCAACTTTCAAGGTCATGCTCCTTTCAACCACCAGGACAAAGCGAGCACGTGATCGTGCTCTGCCGAGAACATCAAAGCAGGCGTTTTTGCTTCGCAACCACGCCGATGGCAAGCAGCACCAATACCGCCAGAACCAGATAGATCTGCTGGCTTGCCACCAGCGTGGCTTGCGCACCGGCGTGGCTTCCTCCGCCTAATCCTGCTTGCACGGAATCCGCGCGTGCATGCACCAATACCGTTGCCACCGCCGTGGACATCGAAATGGCAATCTGGCGCATCAGGTTCTTGGCCTGATAAGCCTGGGCGAAACGGTCTTCACCCAATTCCCGGAAGCTCAAACCCGCCACCGGCAACACCATCAGCACGCCAAAACATCCCTTGGCGATGATGCCCGGCCACAGCGCGTAGGCAGAGGAACCAGCCGGCACAAAGGCGAACCACAGCGCCGCCAGGAACATCGCGCCCAGTCCAGCCAGCATCAAGGGCTTTTTGTTCGGCAGCAGCTTGGACCAGCGCAGGTAGGCCAGTGCCATGCACCACCCCGCCAGGCCACCCAGCGAACTGAGCCAGCCCGTGGTTCCCAGGCTGAATGCCAGGCCGTGTTCGGCGTAGACCGGGAACAGCGCATTGCCGAAGTTGGTCAACAGGTAATACAGGAAATACAGGCCCAGGCCGGTCAGATACACGGGGCTGTTCAACTGGCGAAAATGCAGCAGCGGCGACGCATGACGCCATTGCTGCACGGCGAAGGCTCCCATCAGTACCAACGCCACCAGGCACAGCGCAGCAACCTGCCAGGGGTGCGCAAACAAGCCGTAGCTTGCTTCGCTCAGACCCATCTGCAAGCCCACGGCGGCGATGCCGAACAGTAGTAATCCGCCCCATGCCCACGGCATAGGTGCACGGCCAGGATGCGCGTCAGGCAATAGCCACGCGCACCCGGCCAGCGCCAGCAAAGCGGGCGGCACGATGCCCAGGAAAATCCATGACCAGTTTCCGTGCGCCAGCAAGAAGGCCGACAAGACCGGGCCGATAGCACCGGCCGCGAATACAAAGATGATGAAGCGCCGCACCGCGGGGGCACGCTCGGCAGGCGGGAAACTCATGTTCACCAAGACCCGGCTGCTGGTGAACAAGGCACCGCCCCCAAGGCCTTGAAGGAAGCGCGCGGCGGTCAGTCCGTCGAGCGTGGTGCTGAACGCACAGGCCAATGCACCCGCGACAAACAGCGCCAATGCGCCGCACAGGTAGCGCCGGTAGCCAAGCTGTTCGGCCAGCCAGTGCTGCTTGACCAGCACCAGCATGCAGGCAATCGCGTAGGCGGCCTGCACCTGCACCACGGCTTGAGGCGGTGCGCCCACGCCGTGCATGATGGGCGACACGGCAAACACGAACATCGCGTTTTCCAGAAACTCGATGCCGGTGAGTGCGCCCAGCAGGCTCATCAGTAAATCGCGGCGGCGGCGATGTGCGGTCGTATCCATGTCTGCAGTCCGGGTAAGGACTGCAAGCTTAAGCCGATGCCGCAATCAATGTCTGGCAATTCTGCGCGGCGTGCGTGAGCTGCCTCAGCCGACAGCTCACCGCCGATGATCCACCTTGCGCGCAATCCACTCGCCCGTGAACTGCACGATAGACACCAGCGCAATCAGGATCGCGATGACCTCGAACATCACCCGCGTTTCATAACGCTCGTAGCCATAGCGGATCGCCAGGTCGCCCAACCCACCCGCCCCGACGGCACCCGCCATTGCAGACGCACCGATCATGCCGATGATGCACACCGTCATGCCGGTGACGATGCCCGGCAGCGCTTCGGGCAGCAACACATGGCGCACGATGTCGCGGCGGCGGCAGCCACTGGCGCGTGCGGCTTCGATCAAGCCGCGATCCACATCATTCAAGCTGACCTGCGCGATGCGCGTGTAGTAGGGCATCAGGCTCGCGCTCAGCGGCACGATGGCCGCCCAGGTGCCGAGCGTGGTGCCGACGAGGAACCGCGTCACCGGCAGCATCGCAACCAGCAAAATGATGAACGGGATCGCGCGGAACATGTTGATCACGATCGATAGGCTGCGGTTGAAACGCGGCAGTGGCCGTAGGCCGCCTACGGCCGTCACCGTCAGCGTCAATGCCAGCAAGAGGCCGCCGGAAATGGCGATCACGGCCGACACGCTGACCATCAGCAGGGTTTCCAGAAAGGCCTGGATGTACTTATCCAATACGGGCAGGGACATAACCAAGTATCTCGATGTGATCGGCCAGCGCGGTGTCGCCGACACGTGCTGCCTGGAACGTGTGCGTATGCAGGGTGGCGGCGGGCACTGACACCAGCAGACGGCCCTGGCCGTGGCCATCGATGCGATCCAGCCCGCCATGCAGCAGTGAAGCCCCTGGCCCCAACGCTGACAATGCCGCCAGTGGCACGCCCCCCATGTGGCTGTCCCCCGTGAACCGCAGCGCAATGATGGCGTTGCCTGCGCGGCCATCCAGGCTGGGCACCAGGGCTTGCGCAACATCGACCGGCAGATCGTGTTGCAAGGGGCGCAGCAATGCACGTGTGGCTGCCGCCTGCGGATCACCGAACACCTGCCACACATGGCCTTGCTCGACCAGCTTGCCACCATCGAGCACCAGTACACGCGTGCATACCTCGCGGATCACCGCCATGTCGTGCGTGATCAGCACCACCGTCAGGCCAAGGTCGCGATTGATGTCGCGCAGCAGGGCCAGGATGGATTGTGTGGTTTCAGGGTCGAGCGCGGACGTTGCTTCGTCGCACAGCAAGATGGCGGGCCGGTGCACCAGCGCACGCGCAATGCCAACGCGCTGCTTCTGTCCGCCCGACAGCTTGGCTGGATAGGTGTCGGCCTTGTCACGCAGGCCGACCAGGTCAAGCAGCGCATCGACGCGCTCGCGTACCTCGGCGGGTTTGACGCCCGCCACCTTCAAAGGCAGGCCGACGTTGTCGCGCACGGTCTTGGCCGACAGCAGATTGAAGTGCTGGAAGATCATGCCGACACGGCGGCGCAGGCCCAGCAGACCTGCATCGTTCAGGGTACTGACGTCCACATCGTCGATCAGCACGCGGCCCGCACTGGGCGGCTCCAGCATATTGATCGCGCGTAGCAGCGTGGACTTGCCTGCGCCGCTGCGCCCGATGATGCCGAATATCTCGCCACGCCCGATCGAGAAAGACACCTCGCTCAGCGCATTCACCTGTGCACCGCCCGGGCCGGCGTAAGCCTTGCGCACGCCGTCGAACACGATGTGCGCCTCGGCAGGCACGGTGGCAGCCACCGGCCGCGCGGGCGCAACGACCACTCCTTTCGAGGCGGCCAACGCTGACACCAGTTGCAGTTTCGCAGGCATGCTCAGAAAACCGGAATGAAGTGGCCCACGCAGGTAGGCAAGATCCGCAAGACAGAACGGCGAACGCTACGCATCGTCACGCTCAGAACACCGGCAGCACGGAACCTTCGAACTTGGTCAGGATGAACTTGCGCACTTCCTCGGACTGATAGGCCTTCACCAGCGGAGCCACCCACGGTGCGTTCTTGTCTTTCTCGCGCACCACGATGATGTTCACGTAGGGGTTGTTCTCTTTCTTCTCGACCGCAATACCGTCGCGCGTGGCGATCAGGCCGGCCTGATAGGCAAAGCTGTTGACGATGGCGGCGGCGTCGACGTCTTGCAGCGAGCGCGCCAGCACCACAGACGCGATTTCAACGAATTCCAGCTTCTTGCTGTTGGACGTGACGTCGGCCAGGGTGGCGGTGCCGGTAAACGGATCGAAGCCATCACGCAAGGTGATCAGCCCCTGGTCGCGCAGGATGACCAGGGCACGGGTCTGGTTGCTGGGGTCGTTCGGGATGCCGACCTTCGCACCCGCAGGCAGCTCGGCCAGGGACTTGTAGCCCTTCTTGGTATAGAAGGCGATGGGCGAGATCAGCGTATTGCCTACTGAGACGATGGTGTAGCCACGCTGCTTGACCTGGTCACGCAGGAAAGGAATGTGCTGGAAGGAATTGGCCTCCAGGTCACCGTTGTTCAGCGCCTCGTTGGGGCTGGCCGAACCGGTGATGACGATGGGTTTGACGTTCAGGCCCTGCTTCTTGGCAACCTCGGTCACAACTTCCCAGATCTGCTCATCGACGCCGCCGCGCACGCCCACACGCAAGGGGCTGGGATCGGCGGCATGCGCCGCGCCGGCTGCGATCACGGAAGTAGCAAGCACGCTGCCGATCAAGCGACCGAGCGCAGAAGTAAAGAAACGAGAAGTCATGTGAAGCGCCTTCCATCGAACGGGTTTGGGTGACCGCCGAGTGTAGGAAGCCGGGTGCGCGCCAACTACGAATCATTCGTTGGCTGTTAATAACCGAAGCCCTGACCAAGCTAATAACCAGGGATACAGATCGGTCCGGCCTATATCCCTGCAAGAAATAAGATCAGCACAAAGATATGGTTTGGCCCGCGCGCGCCCGCTTCTAGACTGCACCTTCCCCGATCCCTGTCAGACGCCACCGGAGGACAACCATGCGATCCAAGCTGCGGCAATCCCTGCGCGCACTGCTGCGTGCATTTGCGGACACCACCCCGGCCTTCATCCTGCCCGACGGTTTTGTGGCACTGCCCACACGCGCTGACGCGCCCGATGCACAGCACGGCGGTCAACGCGCCCGGTCGCACGCATCCGCTGCGGACGACGGGTTAAGCTTGTCGGATGGAACAGATCGAACTGAACGACGGCAATGCAGACCGTTTCTTGCTTGATGCCAAGGGCATCTCACTGGTTGTATTCACCAGCAAGACCTGCGGCAATTGCAAACTCGCCCGCGAGCAACTCCCCCTGATGGAATTGCCGGTTGAACGCGTCTGCTGGATCGACGCGGGCGACAGCGGCGGCATCACGCAGCGCTACGAAGTCTTCCATCTGCCGTCGATGTACGTGGTGCGCGACGGCGTGTATTACGGTGCGGTGGCTGCCACCTTGGCAGCCTGGGATATTCAGCGACAGGTGGGCTTGGCGCTGAACAGTTACCCGGCCGAGCTTCCCTGATGTAAACAACAAAAAGCGCACAGGCTTGCCTGCGCGCTTTTTTGCTTTGGGCAACACGGTTCCTCTGAATTCCCCCCAGCGTCGAGCAGAATCCTTCCATGACTCAATCCTCGCTTTATCCCGGCGTCAGCCTGATCGGCGTGCCCACCGACATTGGCGCGGGCGCGCGGGGCGCGTCCATGGGGCCGCAGGCGCTGCGGGTGGCGGGTCTGGCCGAAGCGCTGCTGCAACGCGGCGTAGACGTTGAAGACATCGGTGACCTGAGCGGACCACGCACGCCATGGCTGGCACCGGTCGAGGGCTTCCGGCACCTGGCAGAAACCGCCGAGTGGAACCGCAGCACACACGACGCCGTCTACGGCGAACTCAAGCGCGGCCGCCTGCCCATCATGATGGGCGGCGATCACAGCCTGGGCATCGGGTCGGTCAGTGCCGCCGCGCGCCATTGCCGCGACACCGGCAAGGAACTGCTGGTGCTGTGGCTGGACGCCCATGCCGACTTCAACACACACTTGTTGACCCCTACCGGCAACATCCACGGCATGCCGGTGGCCTGCTTGTGCGGACACGGGCCTGAAGTGCTGACCTCGATCGGCGGCCATGTGCCGGCGATTCGCCACGACCAGATTCATCAGGTGGGCATCCGCAGCGTCGATGACGGCGAACGCGAGTTCATCCACGAGGCCGGCATCGAGGTCTACGACATGCGTTACATCGACGAGATGGGCATGCGCGCCACCATGGAACGGGTGCTGGCAGGGGTAGACGACTCGGTGCACCTGCACGTGAGTTTTGATGTCGATTTTCTGGACCCGTCCCTGGCTCCCGGCGTCGGCACCACGGTGCCGGGCGGTCCCACTTACCGCGAAGCCCAGCTGTGCATGGAAATGATCGCCGATACCGGGCGGCTGTGTTCGCTGGACATCGTGGAACTGAACCCGGCGCTGGACTTGCGCAACCAGACTGCCGATATGGCAGTGGATTTGGTGGAAAGTCTGTTCGGCAAATCGATTCTGGTGCGTCGCCCGGCGGGCTGAACCGGCCTGGGACGTAGATATCCCGCATGACAATCAGTGTCATCCCAGGTGCAAGTCACCAAGCAGCGCTAAAATCGTGAACTATTCTTATTCTCACGACTGTGGTGCTGCGTGCACCGCATCTGCCTGGACCTTGCATGAACGCACCCGTCCCCAGTGTGGCCGCTGCCGGCCCCGCCGCTGATTCCTGGTTTGCGAACTACCGCGCCGACGACTACCTGTTCGTCTCGCCAACTGCCAGCGTGCTGGGGCGGGATGCTGCGCTTACGTTGGCACCGGGGCCAGAACCACTGTGGCAACGCGCAGCCGACTTGCTGGCTGAAGCCCAGAACAGCGGCATTGCCGCGCCCGTGCTGATCGGTGCGGTTCCCTTCGATGCGTCACGCCCTGCCCGTCTGGTCGTGCCACGCCAATGCCAGCTTGATGGCCCGCTGGACCGTCGATCCATGAAGCCGGCAGCAAAAACATCGATTGCTACGCCAATCACCATGACGTCGGTTCCGCCCGAGGAAGGCTACGAAGCGGCCGTGACCGATGCGCTGGAGCGCTTTGCGGCCCGCGAACTCGACAAGGTGGTGCTTGCCCGCACCCTGGACATCACCCTGACCAGCCCGCCTGATCGGCCGATGTTGATGCGCAGCCTGTTGCAGCGCAATCCGCATGGGTTCACGTTCGCCATCCCCTTGGACGATAGCCAGACGGACGCTGGCAACCCGCCCGTGTTCCTGGGTGCCAGCCCGGAACTGCTGCTGCGCCGCCAGGGCCGACGCGTCATTCTCAACCCGCTGGCAGGGTCGGCCGCCAGACAGGCCGATCCCGTCGCAGACCGCGCAGCCGCCGATGCCTTGCTGGCCTCGGCCAAAGACCGGCACGAACACGCCATCGTGATCGATTCGATCGCTGCCGCGCTGCGTCCCTACTGCCGTGACTTGCGTCTGCCGGATGGCCCGACGCTGACATCCACCGATGCACTGTGGCATCTGTCCACCTGGATCGAAGCCGAGTTGGATGACCCGGCCGTCAGTTCCCTGGAACTGGCTTTGGCCTTGCACCCCACCCCGGCTGTCTGCGGCCACCCCACGGGCGCGGCCTTTGCTGCCATTCACGACCTGGAGCCCTTCGACCGGGGCTTCTTTGCGGGCCTGGTGGGCTGGTGCGACGCGCAGGGTGACGGCGAGTGGGCCGTGTCGCTGCGCTGCGCCGAAAGTGATGGTGCCAGCCTGCGTTTGTACGCAGGCGCAGGCGTGGTGCCAGGGTCAGAGCCCGCGCGTGAGCTGGCAGAAACCGGTGTGAAATTCCGCACTATGCTGGCAGCGCTTGGGTTGATGACGAGTCAACAGCCTGCTTCAGGAAGAGACTAACCAGCGAGGAACCTATGTTTGCGAAGATATCTTTGGCCCTGTCGTGCTTCATATCCGTGGGCTGTTATGCCAGGATGCCTGAGCCAGCCATGTGCGCCGACAGCGACATGAACAATCAACAGATATACGAATGTTCCAGGCAAAAGATCATCGACGCAGATGCCGAACTGAACCGCAGCTACAAGATGTTGAACGACAGCATCTCAAGCGGCTACAAAGCAGATCCGAAGCTGGGCAATGAGCTCCTGGAGCATGTCAAAAAATCCCAGCGAGCCTGGATCACGGTCAGGGACGAAAACTGTGCCATCGAGAGCTTTGTGATCACCCCCAGCACGCCTGCATTTGCAGCCACCAGGAATCTCTGCCTGGCCAGAGAGAGTTTTGCCAGAAGTCGTTATCTGAAAGAACTGATGTTCTGACATCAGACCCAGCATTTCCCGCGCGGCCGCCTGTCGGCCCGCCAAGCCCCCAGGAGCAAGTCACGCCGTGAGCATCCCCGTCATCACCCCCTACGCCATGCCCAGCGGCGCTGTGAAAAACCGCGTCAACTGGCGTCCCGACCCCTCGCGCGCGGTGCTGCTGGTGCACGACATGCAGGAATACTTCCTGGCCAAATACGACATGTCGCAGGCACCGATTCCTACTTTGATCGACCACGCCGTTCAACTGCGCGCGGCGTGCAATGCAGCGGGTGTGCCGGTGGTCTACACCGCCCAGCCCGTCGAGCAACCCTCAGGCGATCGTGCGCTGCTGAACGACTTCTGGGGCCCGGGCCTGACAGCGGCCGACAAGCACGCGCAGCAACCCGTCATCGAGGCGCTGAAACCCGGTCCGCAAGACACCGTGCTGACCAAGTGGCGCTACAGCGCCTTCCAACGCTCCAACCTGCGCGATCTGATGCGCGAATGGGGCCGCGACCAATTGATCATCTGCGGCATCTACGCGCACATCGGCTGCATGGCGACCGCCCTGGAAGCCTTCATGCAAGACGTGCAGCCCTTCTTTGTGCTGGATGCCGTGGCTGATTTCTCGGCAGCGGAACACCAGATGGCAATCACCTATGTGTCGGGCCGCTGCGGTGCAAGCCTGACGGTGGACGAAGTGGTGGCGGCACTGTCGAGCGCGACCGCAGACAAGACAGCGGAGCAGATCTCATGAGCGCCATGCCCGACGACAACGGCGAAGACAGCATCGCCAAACCAGGCGAACCCGCCGCCAACGACCGGATCGTTCCCCACACCCGGCCCATCGTCGGCGACTTCGCCGAGTCCCGGGTGCTGGTCACGGGTGCCGCCAGCGGCATCGGCGCAGCCGTGGTGCGTGCCTTGCTCGCGCAAGGCGCACGAGTAGCTGCGTTGGATCTGGACGAACTTGGTCTGGAAACCCTGCGCACAGAAGCCGCGCCCGGGCAGCTTCACCTGGCAACGGTTGATGTGTCGGACTCGGCCGCCGTGGACCGTGCAGTGGTTGAGGCCGAAGCCGCCATCGGCCACTTGGACAAGCTCGCCTGTGTGGCCGGCGTATTGCAGATGGGCAAGATCGTCGACCTGAGCGACGAACAATGGGCACGCCCGTTCGCGGTGAACGCCACCGGCACCTTCAACGTCTGCCGCGCAGTCGCACGCGGCATGATCGAACGCCGCAGCGGCAGCATCGTCAACATCAGCTCGAACGCCGCCGGCACGCCGCGCACAGGCATGGGGGCGTATGCGGCATCCAAGGCGGCAGTCAGCCAGCTGACACGCTGCCTGGCGCTGGAACTGGCGGAATACGGCATTCGCTGCAACATCGTGTCGCCCGGTTCCACGGATACCGAGATGCAACGCGCCATGTGGCGTGAAGGTTCGTCACGCGAAACCGTCATCGAAGGATCGCTTGCCGGATACCGGCTGGGCATTCCGCTGCGCCAGATCGCCACGCCGGAAGAAGTGGCGGAATCGGTGCTGTTCCTGCTGTCGGACCGCGCCAGCCACATCACGCTGCATGATCTGCGGGTGGATGGCGGAGCGACCTTAGATCAGGGCTGATCTTCAAGCAGGTACAGGCGGTGTGTCGCTGAAGAGGATGCGCCGCCTGCGGCATGGGTAGACACGGATCATGATCGCGTCTGATCGATCCCTGCCCCGGGATCAACCCTGGCAACCCTAAAGCAGATGCGCATGCGTTCTACACTTTGCGTTCTCATCAGCAAAGGCCTGTCATGACCCCCATCGCTTCCGCTCCTGACTTCACGCTTTCGGGCCAGCGCGCCCTCGTCACCGGTTCCAGCCAGGGCATCGGCCTGGCGCTGGCCGTGGCCTTGGGGCGGGCGGGTGCACAGGTGGTCTTGAACGGCCGCAATATCACCAAGCTGGAAGCAGCCGTGGTCGCCTTGCAGGAAGCCGGCATCGACGCACATGCCAGCGTGTTCGACGTGCAGGACGAAGCCAGCATCAACACCGCCATTGCCGCGCTTGGCACGACGCTTGGTCCCATCGACATCCTGGTGAACAACGCCGGCATGCAACTGCGCCGCTCGCTGGAACAGATCGAAAGCCACGAATGGCGACAGGTGATCGACCTGAACCTGACCTCGGCCTTCCTGGTCAGCAAGGCCGTCGTGCCCGGCATGATCGAACGCCAGCGCGGCAAGATCATCAACACCTGCTCGCTGATGAGCGACCTGGGCCGCGCCACCACCGGCCCCTACACCGCCAGCAAAGGCGGTTTGAAGATGCTGACCAAGGCCATGTGCGTGGACTGGGCGCGCCACAATATTCAGATCAACGGCATCGGCCCTGGCTACTTCCGAACCGAGATGACCCAGGCGCTGGTTGACGATGCAGAGTTCAGTGGCTGGCTGGCGAAACGCACGCCGGCGGGGCGTTGGGGCGAGGTGGAGGAACTGGGCGGTCTGGCAGTGTTCCTGGCGTCACCTGCCGCGAATTTCATCAACGGACAGGTGATCTTTGTGGATGGGGGCTTGTCGGCGGCGTTGTGAGACGCGAGGGGTGATAGTGCGGCTCGCTCAAGGGGAACGATGCAAGCGTATCGCGAGTCCATCAGACCGGACGGTTGTGTTGATCAAGTGCCAACGATTTGCGTACCTGATCCAAAAGGTCTCTGGCATTGGCCAGGCAGTCGACCACCACAGAGTCCGGCACCAGATCTCCAGAGTAGTCCGACAAGTTGCGCTGCTTGCGCAGCGCATCGAGCACGATTACTTGCGTAGCTGATGTGCCTAAAGTCAGCGGCAGGGTCTGAATGACCGTCTGGTGATGACCGGGCTTGCTGGTCAGCGTGCGATACCCCTTCACATAGAGCGCCAGCATCGCGAGTTGCATAATGGCTTTGTATGCCGCGTCAAACCGATTTTCGGCGCTCAACTCATCAAGCTGCGCATCCAGGATGTTGCGCTCGGCCGCGGCAAGCAGCCGGGCGGCGTGAGCACCGTCGGGGCTGACTGCATCAAGGCTGATTCCCAACAAGTTCTGCAAGCTCACGGTCACTTCCCGTCAGGAACAACTTCGGTTTGGACAGCACGTCGTGCAGGAAAGCTTGGGTGCGCAGGGACGATACAAATGCGAGCTCAGAAAATACCTTGGGGTTGATTTCGCGCCCAAGGCTGGCCTGCGCGGGATGCAGCAGTTCAACTGCCTGCGCAAAGCCGATGTCCCCGATCAGCATTACGTCGACATCGCTGCCCGCCGTTTCTCGACCCTGGGCAACCGAGCCGAAAACGAAGGCTACACGCAGTTGCGGCATGACGGTTGTCAGTGCCTGGACCAAAACATCCACCACGCCGGAGGTCTTGCGAAGAATGCTGGCGACCTCGGCAAACACGGGGCAGTTGGTATCAGCCCAGTACAGCACCTGGTTTCCTCGCCGCTCGCGCGCGAGCAACCCGACTTCTGCCAGCCGTGTCAGCTCTCGGGTGATCGTGCCTGCGGGCAGACCAGTGCGACGCGCGATCTCGCGGCCATGCAGCGCTTCTTCGGGGCGAAGCAACAGCAGACCAAGAACGCGGCGACGATATTCGGGGAAAAGGGTAGCGGCAAGTGATTGATGCATAATTAGCGACGATTGTCGCCTTATTTGCATCGATATACCAAGCGATTTGCTTGGCGCTTGTCGGAAGCCAGCAAACTTGTGGGCCATCAGGAAGGAACTGGGCATTTACCTGCGCGCTGTTTGTCCACCCTCCCATTGACTAGGTGATCACCATCCACGATGGTGCTCGCTGGACATTCCGGGATGGGGACTACGCATGCTCACCGCAACTCGCCAGCAGGACGGGGTCAAGGTGGTGGCCGCTTATGTGGATAAATCCCATGGGCCTTTCCTGTGCACAAGTTGTCAACGCCCGCTGATCCTCAACAAGGGGCGGATACGGGTGCACCACTTTCGCCATCCGCCACAAGTGGCCCGCGCGCATGGGCAAGGTGAGAGTCTGGAACACCTGCACTGCAAGATGGAGATATTCGACGCGCTTGCGCAGCATGCATCTGTCACCGATGTTGAGCTGGAAAAGCATCTTGGCCCGGTGGTGGCCGATGTGTTTGCCTACATTCACGGGCAGCCCGTGGCGGTGGAAGTGCAGCGCAGTGTGCTGAGCGTGGCCGAGATTCGGGAACGCACACAGGCCTATACCGGGCTTGGCATCAACGTGTTGTGGATTGCCGTTTTCCCGGATGCCCCGACTGACACTGAACACAGCCCGAAGGCCTGCGAACGATGGCTGCACGCGGCATATCTGGGCCGCGTGTATTACTGGGTGAACGGCTTGTCGCTGCGGCCGGTGCACTTCGACGATATGCAGTTGCCGGTGGATGGACGAAGCTGGATCGAGCCGGGTGGTGCCAGGCGTTTCAGCTCGCCCTACACCCGCACGTCACAACGCTATCGAACACCTTGCGCCGGGCCGTTGGTGGACTTGGTCAACGACTTTCGGCCACGGTTGCTGGGGCCTTTTGCGGGCGGCACCATCGATGTGCCGCAGCGCCGTCTGTTCCTGGATCGCCGACCGCGCTGGTGGCAGGCGATCCGGCCAGATTGAGCTTGTTCAACCGAGTAGATCTGCGCCCGCGACAAGCTGCATGAATCTCGCCCCGGTTGGATAGAAATCACCCGTCAGTCCAAACCGGACATTCAACGCAGCACCGTCATTCCGACCATTCATCAAACGGGCTGCGTGCCTCGGCGGCTTTTGCGCTGCCGATCAAGGTCACCGTGATCTTGCGGTCATGGGGCACGGTGCGGTGTTCCCACAGGAATACGCCCTGCCACGTGCCGAGCGCCAATCGACCATCGGTGACGGGCACGCTCAGGCTGGTGGCGGTAAGCGTTGCGCGCACGTGGGCAGACATGTCGTCCGGGCCTTCTGCACGGTGCACAAACAACGCGTCACCGTCTTCCACCAGCCGCGCGAAATAACGTTCCAGGTCGTCGCGCACATCCGGATCGGCGTTCTCGGTGATGACCAGCGAGCAACTGGTGTGATGCACGAATATCTGCGCCACGCCGGTCTGAATGCCGCTTTGGCTGACCAGGCTGCGCAGCCGGTCACTGATCTCGACCGTGCCACGGCCGGAGGTCGATACCGCGAAGACATGTTGGACGAATTGGGTAGCGGATTGCAGCTTCGGCATGGGGCGCTCGGTGGGTGGCTGAGGCATCAGTCTAAAGGACTGGCTCATATGCGCTGACCAATATGAACTGGTTCACGTGGACCAGGCCCATGGGCTGCAGCACATGGACCGGGGCACCCGCACGAAGCACATGCATCAGCCATGCGCGGGTCCACATGCCAACAGGCCCGCCAGCGCTTGCATGGCGGGCCTGCGTTTCACATTTCAGTCGTGCTACTGGTCGTTCATCGACGCCTTGGCAGCCTGCTCGGGCGTCAGGCCTTCGTAGAACTGGTCGGTGAACCATTCGGCTTCTTCTTCAATGTAGCCCTGGGCTTCATCGAGCGAGGCACCAGCAGCCACCAGAAAGCCTTCCACTTCCGTACACCACTGGATCAACGCGGCGGTTTCCGGGTCCAGCTCTTCATTCTTTGCCATCGTTGGCTCCTTGGGACGTGCACGGCGAGCTGCCGTGCGTTCAATCAAGGTGAAACGATAGCGCGGATTTCGTCGCGCCAAGCGTTACCAGCACGCGTCTTGATCGCCTGGCGCAACACCCGCAATGCGGATCACGCACTGCTGACCACACACTTGCTGACCAAGCACTGCTGATCACGCGATACCAATCAATACGGGCTGGCCGTCGGACGCACCACCAGTTCGCTGACGTCCACATCGTCGGGTTGCTCGACGGCGTAGACAATGGCGCGGGCAATCGCGTCGGGCTGGATGGCGATGCGACGAAATTCCTTCATGCCTTGGCGCGCGGCTTCGTCAGAGATGGTGTCGGCCAATTCCGACTCGACCACACCGGGGCAGACCACCGTCACGCGGATCTTGTCGGTTTCCTGGCGCAAGCCGTCAGAAATTGCACGCACTGCATATTTGGTCGCGCAATACACCGCCGCCGTGGGCGATACCGACAGACCGCCGATCGACGAGATGTTGATCACCTGTCCGAAGCCCTGCGCTTCCATTCCCGGCAAGACTGCCGCAATGCCGTGCAGCACGCCCCGGATGTTGACGTCGATCATGCGGTCCCATTCGTCGATCTTGCGGGCGTTCAGCGCCGACAACGGCATGACCCCGGCGTTGTTGACGATGACATCCACCCGACCGAACTCGGCCGTGGCGAAGTCCGCGAAGGCCTGCATGTCGTCGCGCTGGGTGACGTCCAGCGCCCGAACACGCACCGAACCGCCCGCCGCCTGAATGCTGGCTGCCAGCGCTTCCAGCCGATCCACGCGGCGTGCACCCAGCACCACATGGGCACCGCGTTCGGCCAACAACTTCGCCACGGCTTCACCAATGCCGCTGCTGGCACCGGTCACGAGAACGACTTTTCCTTGGATATTCGACATGGTCTTGCTCCTGAGATGCGGGTTGTTTGTCCTGCCGACATCCGTGTAGTGGTGTGTCGGCAAGCAGTGCATGCATCTTAGAAAGCGCGGCCGCGCGCTTGAATATCCAGTCCTCCTGGGATCTTGCCTAATCCTCCACGGGGCTATTTTGGCGCGCGCCTACACCGTCAGAGCGAACGCGCTGCGTGCCAGGCACTCGCCGTTCACGAAGATTTCCACCTCGTGCCTGCCCGCGTAATGCACACGGGTCGTGAAGCTGCGAATACGTTGGGCACGGGTCAGTGTCACCGTCCCTCCAGCTCCCAACGTGATGGCCTTCAGTTTGAACACCTTGGCCGAACTGGTGCCCGACTTTTTCACGTAATGAATGGCGTAGTCGATCACCAGGCGCTGCGGTTTGCTGGAGGTAGAAACTATCTGCAAAGCCAAGTCGATAGTCTCGCCCAGGTGAATGGCAGCTGGGGTGACCGTGAAACTTCGTACCTCCACATCGGCCTTGGCACCGGCTCCGATCAAGGCCAGTGCCCGTTTGTCACCCTCCTTGATCAGACTGCGCAAGCCATGCCGGACGATCCAGGTGGTGTGCGGGTTGTCCTGCGGCCAGCCACCCAGGCGATCCAGCACCCAATCCGGGTTGTTCTTGGTGATGTCGTTCAGGTGATTGGCCACCGATTTGCGCACATACAGGCTGGGATCTGCCTTGAGATTCTCCAGGATCTCGGCCACGGGCGACGGATCACGCATCAGCGGTTCAAGCCGGAACGACCATGGCAGGCGTGGCCGGCAACCCTCGCTGGCCAAACGTCGCACGTGCTCATTCTCGTGCACGGACCACTGCTTCATGACCGCCAAGGTGCCGTCCAGGTCACGACGCAGGAAATGGCGGATGGCGAATTCCGAACTGCCAAAGCGCGTGAAGAATTCCAAGGCATCCAGCGATGCCTCGACATCATCGGCACCGTAAAGCGCCACAAATTCCGGCAAGGCGATGCTGACAAATCCACTGTTCAGACGTGGTGCCAGCGCCCGAAGAATCGTCAACGCCGCACGGTAATCCCTGGGCAAGGTGGCGTGCAGGGCTTCGCTGACGCGCCGCAGGCGCTGCATCAGGGACAGGTCATCCAGGCCCGACAGGCACAGCTGGACGAAGCGGTCACGATCAAAATCGGGGTAGACCGCAAGCGTTTCATCCGCAATGTGACGAATACGATCCGGGTCAAAAATATGCTTCAGTTCTGGGGCTTGTGTAACAATTTCACTGGTTGCCATGCGTGGTCGCAATCGATTGAACAGTCAGCATTTTCACGCAGATATCGGCCTTAAGTTCTGCCGGTTCGTGTCGTTAAATTTGTTATACGTGTAACCTCTCATTACCGTAAATCGTTACCGCAGTCCGCCCGCCCGACCCCGGTGCTGGCGATACGTTTCTACGGGAATGCTGATCGTGACCCATACACACGCAAGCGACGTTTTCGATACGGTGGACGCTCCCGAGGCTCCCCTTGAACCTCTGCTGCGGCATTGTTCTACCGCCGACCTGCTGCGCGAAGAACCTTATCGCCAATACAAGCTGGGCAAGGAACGTCGCGCAAAGAAGCTGAACCTGCTGGCCCTGGGAAGCGTTGCGATCGCCATTTTCTGCACCGGCATCTGGAACTGGTCGACTGAAGGCATGACCGACTTGTCGGTAATCCTGACGGCCTTCGGTTTCATGCTTGGTCTGGCCGCACTCAAGCGCCACGAGATGCCCAGCGAAGGCGAAGAAATGCAGATGTACGTCTTGCGTGAAATCGAGTGGCTGCTGCGCGAGCGTGGTGTTCGCTGAAGTTCAGCTTCAACGGTTCGGCTTCAGAGGTTCGGCTTCAAAGCTCTGGCTTCTGACGTTCGACCGCAGAAGTCTGGCGTCAGAATGTCGGTTGCTGAACCTGACACATTGCGCCCGATGACGCGTTTTGCTTAAAACGCCCAGCGCTTAAAGCGGCGGCAATTGCGGCAGCCCGTGATGCTGCCGTGCCCGATGGCAGGCCTCGCTGTAGGCATCGAATTCCCGGCACGTCGTTGAACGCTGGGCGTAGATATCACAACTCACCCCCTTCCCGACCTCGCCAGCCAGCGCCACGCAGCGCACTGGCGTGTTTTCCGTGCCGCGCATGGCCACCAGATATGGGCTGATCGGAATGGTGACGTGCTCGGGCACCACCCCGTGAAGATGATCGTCCGTCTCGCCAAAATAGAACGAGACGCGGTAGGTGGCGCAGCAGGCGCCGCAGTCCAGACAGGGCTGGGTCACGATGAGATCGCGGGCAAAAACGGGATGGCCGCACCCAGGAAATGGTGCGGGACAGGCAGAGCGCGGGCGCTAGTATGCCGTGCCGTTTGACGGCAATCGAGCACGATGTGAAGCGGTGTGGGAACGGGCCAACAAGCCGTCTGTCGGCCCGCTTCAACAGGCAATCTGCGGGTGTTTCAGTGGGTGCCTGCGCCACGCTTGCAGCCTGTCGATTCAGCTTATGGATGCAGCCCCTACTACTGCAACCCGCTACTGAAACCCATTACTGAAACCCACTATCGCAGCCCCCTTATTGCATGCCCGACCGACGCGGATGCTCGAAGAAGAATCGCAGCATTTCCTGGGTAGCGCTCGGCCCGCTGGCGTCGGCATAAGACCCGTTGCTGCTGCCACCCGACCAGGCATGACCCGCACCATGCACGACCCAGTGTTCTGCCACCACCCGGTCGCTGCGGTCCCGATGCACGTGGCGAGTGGCACCACGTCCACCCGAGGGGGCCACGCTGAGCACATCCTGCCTGGCCGCTATGCCGACGCTGGCCGCAATCACTTGCTGGCCGTTGCCCGCATGCACCGTGGCGTCGGCATCGCCATGGAACACGATGGTCGGCATGCCGCTGACCGCACCGCTGACGACCCGCCCCTGGCCCTTCATGGCAGCCAGTGCCGACGACAGGTCTGACGCGACGCCAGCGGCCAAGCCCGAGTGCACGCCCACCGCGCTGTACAGCTCGGGATAGGCATCGCCCAGAATCGCCGCCATGGCACCGCCTGCCGACAGGCCCGCAACATAAACACGGGCGGCATCGATGGCGTAGGTGGCCATCACCTCGCGGGTCATGCCTTCCAACATGGCAGGCTCACCGCGCCCCTTGACCTGGTGGTTGTGCTTGAACCAGTTCCAGCAACGCTGCGGGTTCGCCTGCGTCGACTGTTCCGGGTACAGCACGAAGAAGCCCTGTTCTTGCGCGGCCTGGTTCATCTCGGTACCGGCAGCAAAATCGTCGGGATTCTGCGTGCAGCCATGCAGCATCACCACCAAAGGCATGGGCTGCGTGCCCGCACCGGGCGGCACATACAACTTGTAGTTGCGCTGGCCTGCGCTATTTTGGAAGCTGCCAGCGATGAAACGCCCCGCATCGGCCGACGGCCGTGCCGTGTGGCGTTGATCGTGACGGGACGATGCGTCCGGGCGCGCCGTTGCCTGCCCGGATGTCACATCGCGGTCCGGCACTTCGCGTGCCTCGACTTCGATCACATCACCATCATCGTGTGACGCCTGGTGTGCAGATGCCTGGCCGCCGAACAGCGCGTTCTGAATCGCAGCCGTGGCCGCGCGCAGGTCACCAGTCTGGGTCAACCGGGTGGCTTCGTTCATCAGTCGTTGAAACTCTGGGCTCATGACGATGCTCCGTTAAAAATTGGGCGACGCTCGCCAAGTGGGGCGTCAAGCCGGGGGTCTGGGGTCTTCAGTACGGGGTACGCGGCAATCACCAGCGGGAATTCCACGTACGCCACAGACGTACGGGTCCGCCGCCGGATCAGGTGCAGATCCGTACGTGGTCAGGGCCAAAACCAGGCCAAAAAAACGACTTGGAAAATACAGGGCGAAGATCGGCGTCGCAGATCGACGTCAACATTCGATGAACAATCAACGTATCCGGTCGGCAAGTGCCGCCTTGACCGATGGACTGGCATGCCAGGCACCCAGCACGGTCAGCGACTCGATCGTCGCCAAGGCCAGCTCAGGCGTGACATCCGGGGCAATCGACACCAGGCCCAGCACCTTGATCTGCAAACGTTCGCCCGCCGCTTCGACAGCGTGAAGATCGTTCACCGAGTAATGCTGAATGCCCAGTACCAGCGTCTTGCGCAACACCACCTGCCGCACTACCTCGGCATGGGACGCAAGCTGGTTGCGGATGGCCGTGCGGATCAGATCGGTGCGGTTGGCATAGAAACCTTCCTGCACCAGCAAGTCGATCTGCCCAAGGTCTACGCAACCCAGGTTGATCGTGATCTTTTCGTCGGCCGGTTTGGCAGCGGGGTTGAGGGTGCTGGGCTTAGGAGGCATGGAACCATCCTATTACCATCCAAGTGGATGGAGCAAGGGTTCAGCGAAATTGTTGCAATGCAGCAGACGAACGGTAGATGTTTTGTCTGCCTGCGAGAACAGGCAGACGACAAGCCGGAAAACAAGCGCAGATTGCGTGCCAGACAAATCCGGCTTGCCAGCGCAAGACGCGCTGAATAAGCTGCCAAAGGCTGCCAGAAGCCCACCCCGCACGCTGCCCCCAGGAGAACGTATGTCTACCAACATCTTCGTCAACCTGCCCGTCAAAGACCTGCCCCGTTCCGTCGCCTTCTTCACCGCGCTTGGCTACACCTTCAACCCGCAATTCACCGACGCCAACGCCACCTGCATGATCATCGACGAGCACATCTACGTGATGCTGCTGGTCGAACCCTTCTTCAAGACCTTCACGCCCAAGCCGATCAGCGACGCGCACCAAAGCACCGAGGTGCTGGTCTGCCTGTCATGCGACAGCCGCGACGCGGTCGACGCACTGGTGGCAAAGGCGGTGGCAGCGGGCGGCAAGACGCCGAATCCGCCCAAGGACTACGGCTTCATGTATGGCCACGGCTACGAAGACCTGGACGGCCACCTGTGGGAACTGATGTACATGGACGTAAGCGCCATGCCGAAACCGGAAGAGATGCCGTAACGCATACTGGCCTGCTGCGACGCGTCCGCGACAGGCTGGTAACGCCATGCCAGCCTAGCGCCACGCCATTTCGCGCAACAGCTCGCCCAGCGCGGCTTTCACCAGCTTCACGGCGGGATCACGCAAGCTGTCCACGCGCCATCCCAACTCGATCGAATAACGCGGCACATCCAACGGGCACGGCAACAGCCGCAGCGAGGTGTGCGCGGCCAGCACACGCGCCGCGTGCAGCGGAATCGTGGCCACTGCGCTGCTGCCGGGCAGCAGGAAAGGCACGGCGCTGAAATGGGTGGACGACGCCAGCACCCGCCGCTGCAGGCCCTTCGCGGCCAGCATCTCATCGACCATGCCGACAAAACCGCCCGACGAGATCAGTACATGACCCCGTTGCAGGTAATCGTCCACTGAGAGCGCAGTCTGGCCGTCGCCCAGGCTTTCCGCCTCGACCAGACACGCGTAAGTCCCCTCACCGAAGGTTTCGCGGCGGAGCGCACGCGACGACAAGCCTCCTGATGTCAGCCCCAGGTCGAAAGCCCGCGCCATCAACATGTCGGCCACCACGCTGCTGTAGGTCTGGCGAAACACCAGACGCAGACCCGGTGCCAGTCGGGCGACGGCATCGATCAGGCGCGCGCCGACGGCAAGCTCGAAGTCGTCCGACAGGCCGATGGCAACCGACCGCCCCGCGTAGCTGGCCGCCTGCGTCGATGCCATCGCCAGACTTTGGCGGCATTTATCCAGCGCCTCGCCAATCAAGGGCATCAGCTCATTGGCCCGCAGCGTGGGCGACAGGCCCCGCCCAGTGCGGACGAACAAGGGATCGCCATACATCATGCGCAGCCGTCCCAAAGCGGCACTGACGGCCGACTGCGTCAGCCCGCAGCGAACTGCCGCGCGACTTGCCCCACCTTCCTGATACAGCGCTTCGAAGATTTTCAGCAGGTTGAGATCTGCTTCTTCGATATTGACAGTATTCATATCACTTACTCATGGCACACGATTGATTGATTCTAGTCGGCTCACCAGAATGCCTGGGTCCTCAACCCTGCCGAGTCATCCACATGCCCAAGTCCATCGTCGCCGCCCTGCAGATCGGTTCTTCCCCCAGCGGAAAAGCCGACACACTGCAGCACATCCTGTCGTTCGAATCGCAGATCATCGCGGCCGGCGCGTCGGTAGTGGTCATGCCCGAAGCCGTGTTGGGCGGCTACCCGAAAGGCGAAATCTTCGGCACTCGCCTGGGCTACCGCCTGCCCGAAGGCCGGGAAGCCTTCGCCGACTATTTCAATAACGCCATTGATGTGCCCGGCCCGGAAACCGAGGCCTTGGCAGGTCTGTCGGCCCGCACCGGGGCCAGCCTGGTGGTGGGCGTGATCGAACGCAGCGGCAACACGCTGTATTGCACGGCCCTGATGTTCGACCCCACCCACGGCCTGGTCGCCAAGCACCGCAAGCTGATGCCCACCGGCACCGAGCGACTGATCTGGGGCCAGGGCGACGGATCGACACTGCCCACCGTCGACACCGCCGCCGGCCGCATCGGCGCGGTCATCTGCTGGGAAAACCACATGCCCTTGCTGCGCACCGCCATGTACGCCAAAGGCGTTGAAATCTGGTGCGCGCCGACCGTGGACGAACGCGAGATCTGGCAATGCTCGATGCGCCACATCGCCCACGAAGGACGCTGCTTCGTGATCAGCGCATGCCAGGTACAGCCCTCGCCCGCCGAGCTTGGCATCGACGTCCCCGGCTGGGATGCACAACGCCCGCTGATCCGGGGCGGCTCGGTCATCGTCGGCCCGATGGGCGACATCCTGGCCGGTCCGCTGGTGCAGGAAACCGGGTTGATCACCGCCACCATCGACACCGACGACCTGGTGCGCGCCCGCTACGACTTCGACGTGGTCGGCCATTACGCGCGCCCGGATATCTTCCGTCTGAGCGTCGACGAACGGGCCAAGCGTTCGGTAGACTTCCTGGCTTGATCCCGTCCTTTTGTCCCGTCGAGCGTCATGACCTCCAACCCCCAAAAACCCTGGCTCATCGTGCAGATGGGCAACCCGCCCGACGATCTGCGCGCGCACATCGGTGAACAGTCCGACTGGTTCCGCGCGGCACTCGGCGAACACGGCGCAAACGCGCTGGTCGTGCGCCCCTTCGCGGGCGAAGCGCTGCCCGCGCCGGACAGCGTCAGCGGTGCCGTCATCACAGGCTCGTGGTCGATGGTGACGGACAAGGAAGACTGGAGCGAGCGCACCGCCGACTGGGTGCGCCTGGCGATCGATGCGGGCACACCGCTGTTCGGCGTCTGCTACGGACACCAGCTGATGTCACACGCGCTGGGCGGCGAAGTGGCGTACCACCCCAAAGGCCGCGAGATCGGCGTCAAGCCCATTACGCTGACCCCGGATGCTGCCAACGACGTGATCCTGGGCGATTTCCCTGCTGCCTTCGCCGTGAACCTGACACACGAACAAAGCGTGGTGCGCCTGCCGCCCGGCACCACGGTGCTGGCCGGGACAGAACATGACCCGTTCCAGATTCTGCGCTACGGGCCGCGTGCGATGTCGGTGCAGTTCCACCCCGAGTTCACGCCGAACATCATGACCCACTGCGTGACGCGGCGTACCGAAGTGTTGAGCGGAGAAGGTTTTGATGTCCCGTCGCTGCTGGCCGGCGTACAGGCAACGCCTCATGCGTTGAGGTTGCTGCGGCAGTTCATGGCAGAGACGGCAGCGAGGTGAAGGTGTGTTGAGCTGATCGGTCCGTTACGGATCTGATCGGCTCAATCGATTGGCACACGCGCGCATGAAAGTCCTATAATAAGACTTAAAAATCCTTTTTTAAGACTTATGAGCGCTGTCGATTTCATGTTTGCACCACCGGTGCAACGCATCCTTGGTGCGACCTTGCTGAATCCCGAGCGCTCATACCGTGTGAAGGATCTCATTGCACTGTCCGGTGGAGGGGTCGGCAACACGCGACGTCATCTGGCAAAGCTCATCTCGGCCGGTATCCTGGAAGAAGACCCGAGACGCGGACATGAACGCAGCATTCGTATTAATGCTGCGCACTTTCTGTACAAAGACCTGCAGAGCATCGCGCGCAAGACGTTCGGGCTGGTGGAACCAGTCCGCGACGCGTTGACACCGTTCGCCAAACAGATTCAACAGGCATTCATCTTCGGCTCTGTGGTCAGCGGGCAAGATACTGCCGACAGCGATATCGACCTGATTGTGGTGGGCCACCCCGATTTGATTCTCGCCGTGGGCGAATCGCTGCTTCAAGCCGAAACGGTGCTTGGCCGCAGGATTCATTTGTCCTTGTACGACGAGCAGGAATGGGCGCACCTGCGGCAAACTGATCCGGTCGTGTCACAAATCCTTGAGGGCGCGACCTTGACGGTGCTCTCTGATGGCAAGACCGACTGAATACGAAAATCTGATTCGCACGGGTGCTTTTGCAGCCGTGCAACCTACAGCCGGTGCAGTGGCAGGCTTTCTGGCACATGCAGAAGACTATCTCGCGGTGGCCAACACCATCGACTCCAGCCGCTCAATGCAAGTCTTTACCTTGGCTTATGAAGGCACATATCAAGTGGTCCAAGCGGTCTTGGAACATTACGAAGTGCGCACCAAAGATGCTGGGCGTAACGCCGCCATTCTCCGTGTCTGCGCAGATTTGAAGCTTTCGTCTCAAGAAACTCAAAAGCTTGCTGCCGCACACGCGCGACGCAATGGCACGGCATATCAATCACCATTTCCGCCCATCTCCAAAGCCGAAGCGGCGCTGCTTGTCTTCATTTTGAGAAAGCTGATTCCGTCGGCCCGTGCCCTCACAGGCCAAACATCAGCCTGAGCGACCAAACTACGGAAAGAAGCTCAACCGGCACTCGCCGTCAAAGCCTGTTTTCTCACTCAGCCCGCAGTCCGCTTCCCCAAACTCCACAAGATCGTCTGCCGTGCATGCGCAACGCGCGTTTTGCGCAGAGCACCTGCTGACCAGATCAGGTGATAACTCAAGCTGGTTCGTGCGACTGGTGGCGTGATTTCCATCAGCTCGCCACGGGCAATGGCTCCCGCGCACAGGTACTGCGGCAACGCGGTCCAGCCGAAGCCGGTGGTCAGCAGACTGCGCAAGGTGCGCAGATCCTGACCGATCAGCGCCGGGCTTGCCGGCCCGCGCCGTAGCTGGTTTTTGTCCAGCCATTGATCGATCAGCGGCAGTTCAAGGTTGTAGGCAAGCAGCGGTTCCGCGGCAAGCGCATCAGCCAAGTCTGGCGCGGCCTGCAACCTGGCCGCGACGGCTGGCGCTGCCACCACCAGCACTTCTTCGGCGCGGATCAGATCGCTGCGCAGGCGTTTGTCCGTGCTGGCATACGCCGAAATCCCCAGGTCGCAATGGCCCTCGATCAGCATGTGTGTGGTCATGTCCGCGCCACCGGTCTGCAAGCGCACGTTGATGCCTGCTTCCAGCAGCGGGACCAGTTCGGCGGCCACCACTTCGGCCAGGAAGTCGGCGTGACCGATGATCTGAATCGACCCCGCCATTTCCTCGGACCGGATGCGCGCCGAGGCCAACGCCGCTTCTGCTGCGTCCAGCTTGTCGCCGATGTCGGCTGCTAGTTCATCTGCTGCCGCCGTTGGCACCACGCCGGTTGACTCGCGCAGGAACAGCGATCGGCCAATGGCTTCTTCCAGCCCGGCAATGTGTTGCGACACCGCAGGCTGGGTCAGGTGCAAGGCGCGGGCAGCCGCACTGAGCGAGCGCTGGCGATAGACCTCGATGAATGTTCTAAGGCGGCCGAGTGACATCAGGGCATCATAAATTAATTTATACCCCCATGCCGATCTCTTGATTGGCGCGATATGGCGGCAAATCCCAGAATCGAATTTCTCCAGACAGCTTCATCGAACGCAGCAATCTTGATCCGCTGACGATGCGCGATTCGATTGATCCGGCTGTCTCTGCAAGCCATTCATCACAGGATTTGCCATGAACGCCGCCAATATCTCGGAAGACCTTCGCGCCATCGTGACGGCGATGAAGCGTGCTCACCTCAGCAACGGCCCTGCCAACGCCGCCCTGCGCATTGATCGCCTGGAACGCGCCGCAAAGCTGTTGGTGGGAAATCATCAAGACATCGCGAAGGCCATTTCCGCAGACTTCGGCAACCGCAGCGAATTCCAATCCCTGACGGCCGACCTGATGACGCCGGTGCATTCGCTTCGCCACGCCGCCGAGCATCTGGAACAGTGGATGCAGCCGGAAATCGTGCAGGCCCCCGCCCCCGGCATGAATGCGTGGATTCAGCAGCAAGCGCTGGGTGTGGTCGGCATCATCAGCCCGTGGAATTTCCCGATCAATCTGGCATTCGGCCCGCTGGCGGGTGTGTTTGCTGCAGGCAATACCGCGCTGCTGAAACCGTCGGAACTCACCCCGCGCACCTCGGACTTGCTGGCCGAACTGGTGGGCCGCTATTTCGACCCGATGGAATTCGGTGTGGTGCTGGGCGATGCATCGATCGGCGTTGCGTTCAGCGGCCTGCCCTTCGATCACCTGGTGTTCACCGGCAGCACCACGGTGGGCCGCCATGTGATGCGCGCGGCCGCAGAAAACCTGGTGCCTGTCACGCTGGAGCTAGGCGGCAAGTCGCCGGTTGCTATCGATGACGATGCCGACATTCGTGTGGCGGTCGAACGGGTGTTGACCGTCAAGACCTTCAACGCTGGCCAGATCTGCCTGTCGCCCGATTACGTGCTGATGCCGACGGACAAGCAAAACGCATTCGTCTCCGAGGCCCAGCAGTTCGTGGCCAAGATATTCCCCACGATGCTGGCCAACCCCGACTACACCAGCATCGTCAGCGACAAGCATTTCCATCGCTTGGTCCAACTGATTGAAGACGCCCGGAACAAGGGTGCGCATGTGGTCAGCCTGGCCCCTGCTGGCGAACCCGCCTTCGATGCGGCCACCCGCAAGATGGCACCGCATCTGCTGCTGAACGCAGACGACAGCATGCTGGTCATGCAGGAAGAAATCTTCGGCCCGCTGCTGCCCATCAAGGGCTACGCGAACCGCGCCGAGATAGTCGACTACATCAACGCGCATCCCCGTCCGTTGGCCGCCTATTATTTCGGCGACGACGCCACCCGCCAACAGGACTTCGCCGCACAGACCACCTCGGGCGCGCTGGTGTTCAACGACATCATGAGCCACGCCGTCATCGAAGGCCTGCCCTTTGGGGGCGTGGGCGCTTCGGGCATGGGGGCCTATCACGGCGTGCACGGCTTCCGTCGTTTCACGCATGCGAAGGCAGTCGTGCAGCAGGAAGCAAGCGGTGCCAGCGGCCTGCGACTGCGCGCGCCCTACGCAGAGAAGACAGCTGCCATCAAGGCGTCGTTGGGCTGATGCAGACTGGCACGAAAGACGCGGTGACGCATGGCGATAAACGTGACTGACCACACTTTCGAACAACACGACTGACAACGACTTTTCCAAACGCCGACATCCACACCAGAACGCGGGTCGGTAAGCAACTCAAATCAATAAGAAAGGAATGAACATGAAAGTTCTGATGGTGCTCACCTCGCACGACCAACTTGGCAACACCGGCCTGAAGACCGGCTTCTGGCTGGAAGAATTCGCCGCCCCCTACTTCGTCTTCAAAGACGCTGGCGCAGAAATCGTGCTGGCCTCGCCGGCAGGCGGCCAACCGCCGCTGGACCCGAAAAGCGACCTGCCCGAATTCCAGACCGGATACACCCAGCGCTTCAAGGAAGACCCCGCCGCCCAAGCCGCGCTGGCCAATACGGTGCTGCTGTCATCGGTACGCGAAGCCGACTTCGACACCGTGTTCTATCCCGGCGGCCACGGCCCCCTGTGGGACCTGGCGGAATCCACGCTGTCGATCCAGCTGATCGAAGCTTTCGACCGCGCCGGCAAGCCCTTCGGACTGGTGTGCCATGCCCCCGGCGCACTGCGCCACGTGAAGGCCGCCAACGGCGACCCGATCGTAAAAGGTCGCCGCGTAACAGGCTTCACCAACGGAGAAGAAGCCGCCGTGGAACTGACGGATGTGGTCCCCTTCCTGATCGAAGACGAATTCAAGGCGCAGGGCGGCCTGTACGAAAAGGGCCCGGACTGGGCACCGTACTTGGTCGTGGATGGACGCTTTGTCACCGGCCAGAATCCGGCCAGCTCGGAAGCCGTGGCGCATGAACTGGTGTCGCAGGTTCGGGCGCGCGGCCAGTAAGCGCCTGGGCAGATGCGGTAGTAGTGAGCCGATTAACTCGTTACGGGTCAAATCGGCTCAAATCGGGTCATTAAAGCTCATTGCGGGTCAAATACGGCTCAAAATGAGCCGCAAATGCTCGGTTCGGCTCATTTTGAGCCGTAACGCATGCTCCGCAGTGCACGACGAAACCAAACACGTCAGCATCACCAGCATGAAAAAGGGGCGCCCTGAAGCGCCCCTTGTCACGTGCATCGCCTATCTATCAGCGACGTAAACCGCTTACTTCACCGCCTTCCCGAACCCGCCACCACCCGGCGTCTGCACGACAAAAATATCGCCTGCCGCCAGTTCAGTCTTGTCCTGCGGGCCCAGATTCGTGACCGAGCCATCGACACGTTCCACCCAGTTGCGGCCCATCTCGCCGGGTTCACCACCTTCTTGGCCGAACGGTGCAAACACGCGGTTGTTCGACAGAATCGATGCCGTCATCGGCTCCAGGAAACGCAGACGACGCGTGCCGCCGTTGCCGCCTTGCCAGCGGCCTGCCCCGCCAGAACCTTCACGAATCTCATACGACTCCAGGCGCACCGGATAACGGAATTCCAGCACTTCCGGGTCGGTCAGGCGCGAGTTGGTCATGTGGGATTGCACGACCGACGTGCCATCAAAACCTTCCGATGCTTCGCTGTACGCGGCATCCACATTCACCAGCCCGGCACCCGTGCCACCGGCGATGGTTTCGTAGTACTGATAACGCGCGTTGCCGAAGGTGAAGTTGTTCATGGTGCCCTGGCTCGATGCCAGCACGCCCAATGCACCGTAGATGGCGTTGACCACGCACATCGAGGTTTCGACGTTGCCCGCCACCACCGCTGCGGGCGACACGGGACGCAGCATCGAGCCTTCGGGGATGATGATCTCGATGGGCTTCAGGCAGCCGGCGTTCAGCGGGATTTCGTCGTTCACCAAGGTGCGGAACACGTACAACACCGCCGCCACACCAATCGCGCCGGGGGCGTTGAAGTTGTTGTCCAGCTGCACGGACGTGCCGGTGAAGTCGACCACGGCGGAACGGTTTTCGCGGTCGGCGGTGATCTTCACCAGAATCTCGGCGCCGTTATCCAGCTTGTAGTGGAAGCTGCCGTCGCGCAGGTGCGCAATCACGCGGCGCACTGCTTCTTCGGCGTTGTCCTGCACGTGGTTCATGTAGGCCTTCACCACGTCCAGGCCGAAGTGGTCGCACATGTTCAGCAGTTCCTGCACACCCTTCTCGTTGGCGGCGATCTGGGCCTGCATGTCGGCGATGTTCTGATCCGGATTGCGCGCGGGCCACTTTGCACCGTTCTTGCCGGTCAGGATGTCGCGGGCGGCTTGTTCGCGGAATTCGCCGTTCTTCACCAGCGGGAAGTTGGTGAACAGCACGCCTTCGTGTTCGACCAGCTTGGAGTCCGGCGGCATGGAGCCGGGCGTGGTGCCGCCGATGTCGGCGTGGTGGCCGCGCGAGCCGACGTAGAACAGCACTTCCGATCCCGTGCGGTCGAACACCGGCGAGATCACCGTCACGTCGGGCAAGTGGGTGCCGCCGTGGTACGGGTCATTGATGACGTAGCTGTCGCCCGGTTGCATCGCCGTCTTGCCGTCGGCACCCTGGTTCTCGCGGATCACCGTCTTGATGGATTCGCTCATCGAGCCCAGGTGCACGGGCATGTGCGGGGCGTTGGCAATCAGGTTGCCGTCGGCATCGAAGATCGCGCACGAGAAGTCCAGGCGCTCTTTGATGTTGACCGAGTACGCGGTGTTCTGCAGGCGGTAGCCCATCTGTTCGGCAATCGACATGAACAGGTTGTTGAACACTTCCAGCATCACCGGGTCGGCGGTGGTGCCGATGGCACGGCGCTCGGGGCGAGCCACGACGCGCTTCAAGACCAGGTGGTCGCGCTCGGTGACGATGGCCTGCCAACCCGGTTCAACGATGGTGGTCTGGTTGGGTTCCGAGATGATCGCGGGGCCGTTGATGCGGTCGCCGGGGATCATGCCGGCGCGCACATACAAGGGCGTGTCGTGCCATTCGCCTGCGCTGTACATGCGGACAGAAGACGACGCCACCACATCGCCTGCGCGGGTAGCCGTCGGCGTAGGTTCGTCTACCGATTCCCCACCGCCCACGGCTTCCACGGAGACGGCTTCGACCACCAGCGCGCGGCTGGGCATCAGGAAGGAATAACGCTGGCGATAGGCGGCTTCGAAATCGGCCGTCATCGCGGCGATGTCGCCTGCGGCCACTTCCAGTGCGGTGTCGGTACCGTCGTATTTCAGGTGCACACGGCGATGCATACGGATGGTCGATGCGGCCAAGCCTTGGCGCTGCAATTCGGCATCGGCATCGGCTGCCAGGCGATCCAGCGTGCTGGCAATCGTCACCAGCGTGTCGTCGTTCAGACGCGCTTCGATGGTCTGTTCACGCAGCTCGGCCTGATCGGCCAAGCCCATGCCGTAGGCGGACAGCACGCCGCCGAAGGGGTGAGCGAAGACGGTGGTCATGCCCAGCGCATCGGCCACCAGACACGCGTGCTGGCCACCTGCGCCACCGAAGGTGGTCAGCGTGTATTCCGTCACGTCGTGGCCGCGTTGCACCGAGATGCGCTTGATCGCTTCGGCCATGTTGCCGACTGCGATTTCGATGAAACCTTCGGCCACTTGTTCCGGCGACATCTCACGGCCGGTGGCTTGGCTGATCTCGGCCGCAAGCGCAGTGAATTTCTGCACCACCACATCACGGTCCAGCGGCTGGTCGGCATTCGGGCCGAACACGCTGGGGAAGAACTGCGGCTGAATCTTGCCCAGCATGACGTTGCTGTCGGTCACGGCCAGCGGGCCGCCACGGCGATAGCTGGCGGGGCCGGGGTTGGCACCAGCGGAATCCGGGCCGACACGCAGGCGCGCGCCGTCGAAGTGCAGAATGGAACCACCACCGGCGGCCACGGTGTGGATGCTCATCATCGGTGCACGCATGCGCACACCGGCCACTTGGGTCTCGAACTCGCGCTCGAATTCGCCGGCGTAGTGCGACACATCCGTAGACGTGCCGCCCATGTCGAAGCCGATGACTTTCTTGAAGCCCGCCAGTTCACTGGTGCGTGCCATGCCGACGATGCCGCCTGCGGGGCCGGACAGAATCGCATCCTTGCCACGAAACGCGCGTGCATCGGTCAGGCCACCGCTGGACTGCATGAACATGATGCGGATGCCGGGTAGCTCGGAAGCAACCTGGTCCACGTAACGCTGCAAGATCGGCGACAGATACGCGTCCACCACGGTGGTATCGCCACGCGACACGAACTTGATCAGCGGGCTGACTTCCGACGATGCGGACACCTGCGTGAAGCCGATCTCGCGGGCGATTTCTGCTGCGCGTTTCTCATGTTGTGGATAACGCCAGGCATGCATGAAAACAATCGCCACGGCGCGAACGCCCGCAGCAAAGGTTGCTTCCAGGGAAGCACGGAGCGCCACTTCATCCAGCGCCTTGACCACCGTGCCATCCACACCCAGACGCTCGTCGGCTTCCACCACGGTGTCATACAACAATTCCGGCAGACGCACATGGCGCTCGAACAGCTTCGGCCGGTTCTGATACGCAATGCGCAGTGCATCGCGGAAGCCGCGCGTGGTGACCAGCGCGGTGCGGTCGCCCTTGCGTTCCAGCAGCGCGTTGGTGGCGACCGTGGTGCCCATCTTCACGCATTCGACCTGATCCGCAGGCACGGCCTCACCCGGCTTCAAGCCCAGCAGTTTGCGGATGCCGGCGACGGCCGCATCACGGTACTGCTCGGGGTTCTCCGACAGCATCTTTGCCGTGTCAAAGCTGCCATCGGGCTTGCGCGCCACGATGTCGGTGAAGGTGCCGCCCCGGTCGATCCAGAACTGCCAGCGGGGATCGTGGGGAATGGCTGCGGATGATGCGGAAGCAGAATGGCTCATGGCGTGACTCTGGTGGCAGATGGCAATGTCGGAGGCGGCACAAGGCCGCAGGGAATCTGGTCGTGCAGGCAGCGCAAGTCAAACGCGCTGCCGCCTTGCGAAAGCGGGGTCACCGCGTTGCACGCATGGCTCACGTGCAACGCGGTCGGATCACAAGCTGCGATACACATCCACGGCAGCCGTCACCGTCAGCATCTGCGCGGTATGCGCAAACACAAAGGCGTCGCCGTAGATGGTTTCGTCGGGGAACTCGGTGATCAGCGAAATGGGCGTGGGCTCGGTCGCGGACTCCGAAATCAGGCACGGAATGCCATTGATGATCTCGAAACCGTGCGCACCGGCGTGCGCTTCGAACGCCGCCACTTGCCTGGCGTTGAACTCAACCAAACCGGGCATTTCAGCCAACCTCAAAGTCACGCCTTCCACCAGTCGGCGCGACTTCTCGGCCAGACCGGGCTGATGACGCAACACCAGGAAGAAGCCCTTCGGAATCGTCCACATCTCGAACTTGCGCGGCAGGTAACCCGACCACGGACGCGTCCACTCGTGCGAGGGATAGCCGTGCAGATTGATGTGCAGCTCGGCCCCCGTCATGGCCACCGCATCGCGGCGTGCACCGGTTTCGAACCACGGTGCTTTCTCACGATAGGCGAGGTCATCCCCCAACGCGCTGTAACGTGCCGCGTGGTGCATGTGATGCGGATGCGTCTTGATCAGACGCTGATGCATCGCATATCCATCGGGGTTCTCAAGCGCAATCAAAGTGAAGTGCGCATCTTCACGGGCATCCAGCTGCTGCGCGGCACGCAGTATTCCCACCGGGCCAGACGTCTCGTTGGCATGCTGCGCCGCCGAGATCAGCACCGACGGGCCACTGCCCTTGCGGTAGACGGCCTGCACCACACGGCCTTGCCGTGAATGCGCCGAGAACTGCTCGCCGCGAATGCGCGTCATGGCTTCCGCAATGCGCATTTCCGACAGCGGCGCATCCTGCTTCTCGAAGGGATCACGCCCGGCTGCAAAGGCTTCGGCATCACCGCTGACAGCCGGGTCAACGGGCATCGACTCAAACGCGGGATACGAACCCACTTCCACGCGCACACGCGCATCGCCATCATGGCGTCGAATGTCCGGCACGATCTGCCCAGGCTGCATGCCACGATTGCCCACCGGCCGCGCCGAGTGCTGCTGGAACACTTCCAGCAACGCGAAGTACAGGTCTTCGTGCATGGCCTCGAAGGTGCTGACCTGTTCCTGGCCGTAGCCCAGCATGAACTCCATGCCCGGCATGTCGACACGAATGTCCATGCGCTCGAAGAACGGTTCTTCGTTGCCCCAGGAATGCGTCTGCACGGCCTGAACGACAGCTTCGAAAACGCCTTCGGCTTCCGTAGGCCAGGCCTGATCGATATCGGCTTCATCGGCGCAATTGCTGACGCAGACCCAGCCGGCCGGCGAAATCTGCGCCTGACCAACGTGATCAACGCATCGCACATTGGGGGCCAGCACGTCACGCTTTTCGATGCGGCCATCGGCGTAGTGCAGGTCCAGCTGATAGCGCAGCGCGCGGTCTTCATGCTCCACGGGGCCGGGCACTACCGTCCACGCGATGTCCGCGAACATGGATTGCAGCGGATACGATTCCAGCAGGAAACGCGTCGGAATCGCATGGTCGTGACGGGGATATTGCACCGTCACTGCGGTCAGACCGGCGTGGTCGATTTCTTCCAGAAACGCGTGCAACAGCGGCTTGTAGGCGCTGCGGATGGTGGCCTTGACGCCGTGCGCAGCCAGCGTGGCTTCCGCCGCGCGGCGGGCCTCGACGCCTTCGAACAACCAGGCCTGAAGCTGTGCACCCGCATAGGCCGGCGCAGAGAAATTCGTCACCAGCGCATCCAGACTGCGGGGGAAACTGCGATCGAGCAGAACACGCATGACTTATACCTTTCCAGTGGGATCGAGACGGTCGCGCAGCCAGTCACCAAGCAGGTTCAGGCCCAGTACGGTCAACATGATGGCCAGACCCGGCACCACGCTCACCCACCACGCGTCTTGCAGATAGGTACGGCCGTCAGCCAGCATGCCTCCCCAGCTCGGGATCATCGGATCGACACCCAGGCCCAGGAAGGTCAGGCTGCTTTCCAGCAGGATGTTGTTGGCGACGTTCAAGGTCATCAGGATGATCAGCGGGCCGATCACATTCGGCAGCACGTGGTGGCGGATCATCGCCAGGTCACGCACGCCAAAAGCACGAGCCGCCTGGATGAATTCACGCTCGCGCAGCGCCAGCACCTGGCCACGAATCAGGCGTGCGTACTGCACCCACTGCGAGATCACCATGAAGAAGATCACGTTGGTCAGGCCGCCACCCAGAATCGAGATGAAGGTAATCGCCACCAGAATGAAAGGCAGCGCCAGTTGCACGTCGGCAAAGCGCATCACGATCATGTCCCAGAAGCCCCGGTAGTAGCCAGAGATCAGGCCCATCACAGTGCCCAACAAGGCACCGGCGATCACCGACGCAAAGCCTACGGTCAGCGAAATCTTGCCGCCGACCACCACGCGGGCCAGCACGTCACGACCCAGCGGGTCGGTGCCGAAGATGTGGTCCCAGCTCTGGAACGGCGCGATCAGCCGCGAGCCGAGGTCCATGCTTTCGCCACCATCGGGAAACAGGAACCCCGACAGCAGCACAGCCAGGATCACGATGCCGCTGAGCGAAGCACCCAGGATGAATTCAAGCGAGCCGTAATTGCGACGGCGCGACACCACTTTCGCGGCGGGAGAAACGGTTGTCGTCATCTGTTTACTTGGTACGAATGCGGGGATCGACGATGCCGTAGGCAATGTCCACCACCAGGTTGACGATGACGATGACCAGCGCAAGCACCGTCACCGAGCCTTGCAGCACGGGGTAGTCGCGTCCGCCGATGGCGTCGAACGCAAGCGTGCCCATGCCGGGCCAGTTGAAGACTTTCTCGATCACCACGATGCCGCCGATCAGGTTGCCGAATTGCAGGCCCAGATAGGTGATCAGCGGAATCGCGCAGTTGCGCAGCGCGTGCTTGTACAGCACCACGCGTTCACGCAGGCCTTTGCTGCGCGCCACCATGATGTATTGCGCAGACAGCGTCTCCAGCATGGTGGTGCGCACCAGGCGCACGGTGGTTGCGCTCAAGATGATCGCCATGGTCAGCGAAGGCAGCACCAGGCTCATCGGGCCGTCCCAGCCCGAAGGCGGGAAGATCGGGAACACGATGGCCAGCAGCAGCACCAGCATCAGCGCCAACCAGAAGTTGGGGAAGGACAGGCCCACCAGCGACAGAATGCGAATGCCCTGGTCGGTGCTGGTGCCCTTTTTGACAGCCGCACGAATGCCCAGCGGCACCGAAATCACAATGGACAGGATCAAGGACGAGAACGCCAGCATCAGCGTGGCAGGCAGCGCGTCACCGATCAGACGGCTGACAGAGGTGCCGCCCATGAAGCTCGCGCCGAAGTCACCGGTGAACACGCCTTGCATGTACGTCAGGTATTGCACGTAGAAGGGGCGGTTCAGGCCAAGCGCCTGGCGGATGTTGGCAAGGTCTTGTTCGGTCACGCTGCCCGCGCCCTGGCTGAGCATCAGCGCAGGGTCGCCGGTCAGGCGCACCGCGAAGGCGACCAGCAGGGTCACGGCCAGGATCACGAAGAGCGCCTGCAAGCCGCGTTTGATGAGGAATCCGGTCATTGGCTACACATTGGCGAGCATTGGCTGACGGCCAGCCCACAAATTCGGGACGGCGCCGTCATGCTTGAAAAGGGGAAAGGGGGAAGCCCCCACGCTTTCCGCTGCGCGGAGGCGCTGCCCCCCGAAGGGGGCTTTTTTTGTCTTGGGGCGGCCCGGCGACAAAAAACCGCACCGCCCCTGCCGAGCAAACGTGATGACGATCAGTCGACCGTCACTTCGTTGAAGCGATAACGGATATCGCCAGGCACGGCGAAGTTCTTCACGCGGTCGTTCACACCGATCACCGTGTCCTGGCTGTACAGCGGCAGTTCCAGCGCGTTGTCGGCCACGTAGCGAGCCACATTGCGCAGCACGGCCTGACGGGTCTTGGTGTCGTAGGTCGCACGTTGCGACTCCAGGATCTTGTCCAGGGCCGGGTCGCTGTCATACGGGTTCCACTTCTGGCCCGTGTGATACATCAGGTACGCGGTGTTGTCGTAGTCGTAAGTCCAGCCGCCCCACACGAAGTGGAACATGTCACCCGTCTTGCCGCTGGGGATGATGTCGTTGATCAGCACACCGGTTTCATACGGCTTGAGCGTCGTGCGAATACCCACGCCTTGCAGGTAACCGGCGACGGCTTGCGCCACTTCGCGGAAGGTCGGGTCGGTACCGCGGAAGTCCAGCTGCACGGTCGAGCCCATCTTCACGCCCGCAGCCTGCAACATCTTGCGCGCCTCAGCCTGGCTGAACGGCAGCGGCTTCAGGTCCGGGTCGAAACCGAAGGACAGTTCGCCCTGGAAGCTGGCGATCGGCTTGCCGTAGCCCAGCAGAATCTGCTTGATGATGGCTTCGCGGTCCACGGCCATGATCAGTGCCTTGCGCACTTCCTTGTTGGCGGTGATGCCCGACTTGGTGTTGAAGCGCAGCACCACGGCCACCGGGCCGCTGGTGGTGACGACCTTCACGTTCGGCGCTTTCTTGATCGTGGCAACCATGCCCAGCGGGATGGCGGAAGCGATGTCGATGCGGCCGGCTTGCAGTTCCGACGCTTGCGTGCCCGGCTCTGCGATGAAGCGGTAGTTCACGCCATCGAGCTTGGGCGCGCCGGCCCAGTAGGCGTCGTTACGCACCAGCGACAGGCTGGTCTTGGGTTTGTATTCGGCCAGCTTGAACGGGCCGGTACCGACCGGATGCTCGTTGAAGTAGGCATCGCCCTTCTCGGTGATGTACTTCGGCGGCACGATCATCGCGCCGTAGCCGGCCAGCTTGGTCAGCAACACCGGGTCGGGCTGCTTCATGTGGAAATCGACCGTCAGGTTGTCGACCACTTCCACCTTGCCGATGGCGTTGTAGTTCGACTGCTGCGGGCCCTTCTTGCCTTCTTCGCCCAGCAGACGGTCGAAGGTGAACTTCACGGCGGCAGCGTTGAACGGCTCGCCGTTGTGGAACACCACCTTGTCACGCAGCTTGAAGCGGATGCGGGTGTCGTTGTCCAGGAATTCCCAGCTGGTGGCCAGGCCAGGAACCAGCTTCATGTCGGCACCGCGAATCGTCAGGCCGTCATAGATGTTGCTGCCGACCGAGCCCCACCAGGTCACGAAGGTGTCGATCGGGTCCCAGCTGCCGGCGTCTTGCGTGATCGCGACATTGAGCGTGCCGGCGGCGTGGGCCGCAGGCGCGGCGATGGCCAGCGTGCTGGCAACCAGTGCGGCGCCGAGCGCCAGCGGGGTCTTGGACAATGCGAACATGAAACTCGCCTTTACAGTGGGTAGGCCCGGGGAAGGCCGTGGACGAAAAATGGGGGGATGTCTTTGCAATGCGGCGAACGGGTCAGGCCGCGACCAGATGGCCGGGCGCGACTTCAACCAGGCGCGCCAGCGTCGGCTCGTCGCCCACCTTGCGGATCGGGCTGGGAATCTCGCTGACGTTGATCTCGGTGTCGATCGGGCGGCCAGGTTCAGCCACCGGCACGGCCGACAACAGCTTGCGGGTATACGGGTGTTGCGGGTTCTCGAACACGTCGCGGCGGCTGCCCAGTTCGACAATCTGGCCCAGGTACATGACCGCCACACGATGGCTGATCTTCTCGACCACCGCCATGTCGTGCGTGACGAACAAATACGCCAGGCCGCGCGACTTCTGCAGATCCATCAGCAGATTCAGAATCTGCGCCTGGATCGATACGTCCAGCGCGGATACCGATTCATCGGCAATGATCAGTTTCGGGTCGCAGGACAGCGCACGCGCAATACACACGCGCTGACGCTGACCACCCGAGAATTCATGCGGGAAGCGATTCGCGTGCTCCGGCTTCAAGCCGACCAGCACCAGCAATTCCGCCACCCGGCGATCGATCTCTTTCTGGTCGCTCATCAAGCCGTGCGTGACGATCGGCTCGGCAATGCTGAAGGCAACCGTCTTGCGCGGGTCCAGCGACGCATACGGGTCCTGGAAGATGTACTGGATTTCACGGCGCAGCAATTGGCGGCCTGCGCCGTCCATGCTGAACAAGTCCTTGCCCTGATAACGCACCACACCACCGGTGGGTTCCACCAGTTGCTGCAAGGTCTTGCCGATAGTGGTCTTGCCGCTGCCGGACTCGCCCACCAGCGCCAAGGTTTCGCCCGGGAACAGGTCGAAGCTGACTTGTTCCACCGCATGCACGCGGTGGGTCACACGACCGAAGAAGCTGTGGCCGATGTCGAAGCGCGTGGTCAGCTTCTCCACGCTCAGCAGCGGTTCCTGATAATTGGCGGTGTCTTGCACATGCATGTCGCCGACTTCACGCAGCACGCCGTTTTCCAGCACCGTGTGCGGCGTGCGCACCGGGAAGTCCTTGCCTGTCATGCTGCCCAGACGCGGCACGGCAGCCAGCAACGCACGTGTATACGGGTGCTTGGGTGCCGAGAAAATCTGGCCCACGGGGCCTTGTTCAACCTTCTTGCCCTGCCACATCACCACGACTTCATCGGCCATCTCGGCCACCACGCCCATGTCGTGGGTGATGAAAATCACCGCGGTGCCCAGGTCACGCTGCAGCTCACGGATGATGTTCAGAATCTGCTTCTGAATGGTCACGTCCAACGCGGTGGTGGGCTCGTCGGCGATCAGCAGGCGCGGCTTGCACGACAAGGCCATCGCGATCATCACGCGCTGGCGCATGCCGCCCGACAACTGGTGCGGATAGCGGTCGAGCAGGCGCTCGGTGTCGCTCAGGCGCACCTTTTCCAGCAGTGCACGGGCCGCCTTGCGTGCCTCGCCTGCCGACAGCTGCTGGTGCAGCATGATGGCTTCCACGATCTGGTCGCCGACCGTGAACACCGGGTTCAGCGACGTCATCGGTTCCTGGAAGATCATGGCGATGTCGTTGCCACGGATCGCGCGCATGGTTTCATCCGATGCGGTGGCCAAGTCGATGGCCTTGCCTTCAGCGGGCTGGAACACGATCTGGCCGTTGACGATGCGGCCGTTGGTGTAGTCGGTCAGGCGCATCACCGCCATTGAGGTCACCGACTTGCCGGAACCGGATTCACCGACGATGGCAACCGTCTGGCCGGGACGCACATCGAAGCTCAGGTCATCGACCGCGCGGAACGGGCCGCGATCGGTGTTGAATTCCACCGAGACATTGCGAACCGACAACAGCGCGTCGGTGTTCTTGCCGACGTGATTACCAACAGCGGCCGTCGAAGGGGTATTCATGGATGCGCTCACAGCGAAGTGGCGGCACGGGCCGCCTGGTCATAAAGGCCGGACAGCGCACGCAGCGTGTTGCCAAGTTTGTGATTGACGTCGGTGACCACGTTGGAATCGCCCAGGTTGTCCAGCAGGCACTGCTGACGAATGTCTCGATAGCGCTCGATGGCAGCCTGACCTTCCGGCGTGGCCGAATAGATCACTTCCTTGCCCACCTTCTGGCCAGCAACCACCCCCAGGCGCTCAAGCTTTTTCAGCGAGTAGTTCACCAGGTGCGTGTCTTCGACGTTGAGCGTGAAGCAGATGTCGGCCAGCTTTTTGCCGCGACCACGATGGAACACGTGGTGCAGCACCAGCACGTCCAGGGACGTCAGGTCGCGCAGGCCGGCAGCGGCCATGCAGCGAACCATCCAGCGATTGAAGGCGTGGGAAGCCACGATCAGGCCGAATTCGACTTCGGACGCCTCGGGCACACCGGAAGCAAGATGCGAAGACGACACGATCGGCGTCGGTTCTGGCGAGGAAGGTGGAGTCATCGATAGAAAGGAGCAGTCCGGACAATCACAAAACGTTGAAGAATTATCAACGATTTACAGACAGCATCATCGCATGATCACAAAGGGTTTACCCTTAATTCACTGCCATTTTTTTGCAACGTCGGGCATTTTCGAATAAGTCACATGCATTCGAAGGAAATAAATCCCCAGCAAGGTGCATGACCAAAGCCCCGATTGGCTTATTGCACCAACTCAGTGCATATGGGGATACCGACTAGACCACGTGACTTTGGTCCCGCAGCCACTTGCGAAACACCCCGAGTACCGGCGACTCGGTACGCTCGGCCCGGAAACACAGGTAATGACCTTGATCCAGGGTGACGGCCATGCCGGTCAAGGTGATCAGGTGGCCTTGCGCAAGTTCTTCTTCCACCAGCAGCCGAGGCACCAGCCCAACCCCCAGGCCGCTCGCAACTGCCTGAACCAGCGCCGAATATCGCGTGAATCGCGGGCCGGTCAGCGTAGGCAGGTCGGGCGCGCCATGCTGGGCCGCCCATTGACGCCATGCCCCGGGGGCCTCTTCGTGATGCAACAAGCGCTGGCTACGTAGCGCATCGGCGCCTTCTGCGCGCTTGCCGCCCAGCAGGTCGGGCGCACCGATCGGCACGAACTCTCGCCCGCCGATGTATTCCACCATCAGCTCGGGCCATTGCCCGACACCGTATCGAATGGCCGCGTCGACACCAGGCGCAATCGCATCGTCGCGGCTCAGATGCTGGCCGAAACTCAAGGTGATGCCGGGGTGCCGCTGCCGGAAGTCCGGCAGACGCGGGATCAACCACTTGGTCAGAAAGGTAGGCACACTGGCCAAGGTCAGCAAGCCGGTGGCGGTGCCCGCAGCCGCATCGTTTGCCCCGGCCCGAAGCTCGAAGCTGGCGGTTTCGATCTCGCGCAGCCCGCCCGACACGCGCTGCCAATAGCTGCGCGCAACGGGCGTCAGCTGCACGCTGCGCCCGTGTTTTTCCAATAATTCCACGCCCAGAAAAGACTCCAGGCTTGCCAGCTGCTTGCTCACCGCACTGACGGTGATGCACAGCGCGCCGGCCGCCTGCGTCATGTTCTGGTAACGCGCGATGGCGTCGAGCGCCAATAATTCCTGAATGGTTGGGCAGCTGCGTTTCATGACGCAAGCTTGCCCTCGCTTGATGACAAGGGCGTGAAACCCTTTCCATTTACTCAAGTCTTGTCATCGACGGTTCATATAGCGCGTCCATCATCCGGCTCTGTTGAATGCGCGATCAGCCTGATTGCGCAGCGCAAAGCATCGGATGCTGTCCAACGCGGAAACAATCGTGTTTCTCGCCAGACGCAGCCGTCTCCGCTGAGGACACTGGTTTGGTACGCGGCGTTTCCCTGGTCTATGGCGTCTATCTGTTGTTGCCGATCGTGTTGCTGTTGATCGGCAGCGTCGGCCAATCGTGGACCAACAGCCTGCTGCCCAGTGGCTTCACCGGCCAATGGTATGTCGACCTGTGGCAAGACAGCTCGTTTCGACGCGCTTTCGTCAACAGTCTGCTGGTGGCCGGTGCAACCTGCGTGATAGATCTGTTGCTGGCAGTACCGCTGGCGTACTCGCTGTATCACGGCGCACGCCGACGCGGCAGCCTGGCGGCGCGCATCGTCAGTGTGATGCCGGTAGCCGTGCCGACGATCACGCTGGGCTTTGGCTACATGATCGTGTTCAACACCGACCTGATGCCCTGGCTGGGCAGCATGCCGCTGCTGATCGCAGCGCACGTCATCCATACCCTGCCCTATCTGACCCATACGCTGCTGGCAGACCTGCGCCATTTGCAGCCCGAAAAGCTGGAACAGGCGGCCGCCACGCTGGGCGCATCCGGCTGGCAGCAATTCGCCGGCGTGGTGCTGCCCAATCTGCGCCACAGCATGGTCAGCGGCCTGGTGATGGTCGCAGCGATATCGGTGGGCGAATTCAACCTGTCGAACCTGCTGGTGAGTTTCCAGAACCGCACCTACCCCGTCGTGCTGCTGCAAGCCTTCTACGGTGCCACCGGGTTTGCGTGCGCGGCCACCGTGATTCTGTTGGTGCTGGCCTGCGCATCCGCGCTGATTTCCTCGCGGGTGGTTCGTCATGCCTGATCGTCATTCTCTTCTGCGGGCGCAGGTCTGCACTGCACCCAGGACGCCATCATGAGCCTGATTCTCGACCACGTTTCCTACACCTATCCCGGCAGCGCACACGGCCTGCACGACGTGTCGATCGACGTGAAAAGCGGTGAACTGGTGGCGGTCATCGGCCCCAGCGGTTCGGGCAAGTCAACGCTGCTGAAACTGGTATCGGGCTTGAGCACCGGCCACAGCGGGCGCATCGCGCTCGGTGGCGAAGACTTGGCCGGTAAACCGGTGCACCAGCGCGAACTGGGCATGGTGTTTCAGAGCTACGCGCTGTTCCCGCACCTGAGCGTGCTGGACAACGTGGCGTATGGACTGAAGCTGCGCAAAGTCGCCACTAACGAGCGGCGCAGACGCGCGCAGGAATTGCTGGAGACCGTGGGGCTAGGTTCCTACGGAGCCAGCCCGGTCACGCAATTGTCGGGGGGACAGCAGCAGCGTGTGGCGCTGGCCCGCGCACTGGCCATCGACCCCAAAGCATTGCTGCTGGACGAGCCGCTGGCAGCTTTGGACGCGGGTATTCGCGGGCATCTGCGCGACCAGATTCGTCAACTGCAACAGCGCTTCGGTGCCACCACGCTGCTGGTCACACACGACCAGGAAGAAGCGCTGACCATGGCCGACCGGGTGGCCGTGCTGAAGGACGGACGACTGCTGCAACTGGCCACGCCGCGTGACATCTACACGCGCCCTGCCACCCGTGCGGTGGCGGAATTCGTCGGCTTGTCGACACTGCTACCGGGGCGGGTGTCGGCAGTGGATCGTGTCGATGTGGGCTTTGCGGAATTGAAGACGGCAACGGGTTCGCGTGCCGCAGGCAGCACCGTGTGCGCGTTGATCCGCCCCGAACACATGCGGCCCGATCCTGAAGTCGATGCGGCGAATCGCTTCCTTGGCACACCTGGGCAGCAACGTTACCTGGGTTCCGTTGTGCGCTACGACTTCCTGGTGGCAGGTGCCTCGCAGCGCTTCCTGGCGGAGTCGCCGGTGCCTGCGCGTGAGGCCATCGCCATTGACCCTGATCACATCCATTTGCTGGACGAATGAGGGATCGCCAGTGCACAAAAACGCATGCGTGTTTTGCATTGGCGATGTCTTTGTCCTTCCGATTTTGCAGACATCATCACGAGCCGACTGCCGGCAATTTTCTGTGCGCAGTCAGGCGCATTCGTGATCTTCGATTCTTTCTTCCCCTCGCCCATCGGGCAGCTTTTTCCAGAGGCACCATGCAACGCAGACAACTGATCCAGGCCGCCGGCGCACTGTCACTCGCCGCCTTGCTGGCCGGCCCGGCCGCCGCCTTCGATGGCCCCGAACTCTACAGCGGTGAAAAAGCGCTGTACGCCGACGCGCAAAAAGAAGGCCTGGTCGTATCCTTCGACACCGGCCCGGAATGGGCCAACTGGAAGTCGCTGTTCCGTGACTTCAAGAAGCGTTACCCGGAAGTGGAAATCACCTACAACGACATCGGCTCGGCCGCTACTGTCGTGGCCCTGGACAAGACCCGTCGCCGCCCGCAGGCCGACACCGCCTACTACTTCGCCGCCTCTGCCGTGGACGCCGTGAAGAAGGACGTGGTTGCGCCTTTCAAGCCGATCAACTTCGACAAGCTGCCCCCGGTGTTCCGTGAAGACGAGGGCCGCTGGTTCACCATCCACACGCTGAACATCGCGTTCCTGGTGAACACCAAGCTGGTCAAGAACGTGCCCACCAGCTGGGCCGATCTGCTGAAACCCGAATACAAGAACAGCGTGGTCTACCTGGACCCGCGAACCGCTGGGGTCGGCCAAGTTGTTGTGTTCGCGGCGGCCTACGGCAACGGTGGCAGCGTTGAAAACGTGCAGCCCGGCACCGACTATCTAGGCAAGCTGCACGCCGCCGGCAACGTGCAACGCATCGAAGGCACTACGCCTTACGCCAAGTTCCTGAAGGGCGAAATCCCCATCTGGATCGGCTACGAAAATGACGGCCTGAAAGCCAAGTACACCGACGGCATGGGCGACGCCGTGCAGGTCGTGATCCCGAAGGAAGCCAGCGTGGCTGCACCGTATGCGATCAGCCTGGTGAAGAACGGTCCCAACCCGAATTCCGGCAAGCTGTGGCTCAACTTCATCATGAGCAAAGCCGGCCAGAACCTGTTCGCGCAAGGCTATGTGCGCCCGTCCGTGCCGGGCATCGCCTTGTCGGACGAGGTGCGCGCCAAGATGCCTGACGCACCGCAGGTCAAGCCGCTGGATGTGGTCAAGGCAGCCGAGCGCAAGGCAGAAGTCGACAAGCTGTGGACCGCAGCCACGGTGGGTAAATAAGCAATGTCCGCGACGCACCTGCGGTACCTGGCCGGGATCGGTTTTGCTGCATCGGATCGGCCGCTTGCCGAGTGCAGCGATCGCCGGCTGCCGGAAGGCACTGCGCGATGAAACGCGTTGGTGGCTGGCCGGCCTGGCTGTTCATGGCCTTGTTCTTTGCCGCGCCCCTGGCGGCGCTGCTGCCCGAAGCCTTTGGCGAAGGCGGCAGCGCTTTCGGCCGGGTATTTGCAGATGACTTGTTCTGGCAGGCCTTGCGCAACACGCTGGGCCTGGGACTGACGGCAGGTGCCGTATCGGCCGTGGTCGGCACCCTGATCGCCATCGAGCTTGCACGCCAGCCAGCCCATCGCCGTCACTGGATGATGAGCCTGCTGGGCCTGCCGCTGGCGTTCTCGGGTCTGGTCATTGCCTACGGCTTCATCCTGGCCTTCGGGCGCGCGGGCTTCGTCACTCAATTGCTGGCCTTTCTGGGTGCAGACCCGGCCGTGGTCGGCAACTGGATCTACACCGTGGGCGGGGTGGGCCTGGCCTACGCCTACTACCTGGTGCCGCGCGTCGCGCTGTCACTCTACCCCTTGTTCGCCAACCTCGATCCGCGACCGATGGATGCCGCTCGCACCCTGGGTGCATCGCGCTTGCAGGCCTTCATCGACACCGTGATCCCTGAAGTTGCGCCATCGGTTTTTTCCAGCGCCTGCCTGGTGGCAGCGCTGGCCATGGGCACCTACGGCACGGCGCTGGCCTTGGCCGGCACCCAACTGAATATTCTTCCGCTGATGTTGCTTTCGAAAGTCAGCGACGGCGGCTCGGACTTCGCGGGCGCAGCCGCCTTGTCCCTGCTTTTGATGGCTGTCTGCGTGTTCGTGATGGGAATCGGTGATGTCGTCACCTCGAAGCGAGACCGGGCTGCCCATGGCAGTCACTGATATGCAACTGGCCCTGGCACGTCGCCAGCGTGGGGGCGGACGCCTGCGTCAGCCAGTGGCCATGATCGGCCCGGGCGATGGCTCCCCTGCCGTATGTGCCGATGCACGCGAAATCGCGGGCTACCTGGCACGTGCAGGCATGACCATCGTCTGCGGCGGTCGGGGCGGCGTGATGGAAGCCGCATCACGCGGCGCGACGGAAAACGGCGGCATTGCCATCGGCTTTCTGCCCGAGGAAGACTTAAGCGCCGCCAACCGTTATCTGAGCATCGCCCTGCCCACCGGCATGGGCGAAATGCGCAATGCCCTGATCGCCCGCAGCGCCGTCTGCCTGGTGGCCGTGGGCGGCGGCATGGGCACCATTTCCGAGATGGCGCTGGGCCTGAAATGGGGCAAGCGTGTGTTCACACTGCACGCCGACCTGGTGTTGCCGGGGGCCACCGCATGTGCGGATGTGCCCAGCTTGTTGACGGCGGTGATGGGGTACCTGGTGGACGTGGAGTGATGCCAGGGTTTGTCGCCTGACATCTGCTGCCTGCGACCTGATTTGCAGGTGGTCGCCCGTTCCTGCGGGCGATTGATAAGCCGCGACCGCTTCCCCCACTGCCAGCCAGTTCACCCCAAGCTGATTTCGCCCGAGGGCACCGCGACAATCGGTTTGCCGAAGCTGGTGATCGCCGGCAAGGTCGCGTTGTGATGCGCGCGGATCTGTGCAGCCGACGCGTGCGGTTTGTCCTGCGTGGTGTGGGCATCTGCCGCGATGGTCACCGAATAGCCCAATGCAGCGGCGCGGCGCACTGTCGTGTCCACGCAGAACTCGCTGGCGTAGCCGCAGACGATCACATGCTCGGTTGCCTGATCGGCCAACAGCTCACCCAATGCCGTGCGCAGGAAGGAATCTGGCGTGGTCTTGCGCACATGCTGGTCGCCTTCCGCCACGCGCAGGCCGTTGGCAAGCTGCCACCCGTCGCTGCCGCGCACCATCGCACCGCTGTCGGTTTCGTGTTGCACGAAGATCACCGGCACCTTGGCCTGCCTGGCTCGCTCGGTCAGCGCGTTGATGCGATCGATGGTGGCGTCCGCCTCGAAGGGACGCGGCTCTTCGTCGAACAGGCGGCGCTGGACATCGATCACAAGCAGGGCAGAACGCATCGGCAATTCCTTGAAGACAGCACGGGCGCAACCACGGGAAGTGGTGGCGCACCGGACTTCTGTGCGCCTGCGCAATCGCGCATTTTACGCGCCAGCTCTGGCGTCTTCAGGTAAGGATTTCCCCCTTGCCGGGCAGGCGCTGGAGAAACCGCATCACACGTCTAACACCACACGCGACCGATGAAAGTCAGTTGGAAAAGCGGCATCAACGGCGTGTCATGTTTGCCGGCGCAACGCTATTGCTTGCGTCTTGCCTGCATATCGCGTTCATGCCGTTTGCATGACGACCTCATCTCTTGCGGCACAAATGCAACTTAGTATCGTTTAAACACAATCATTGATATGATACTAAGTTGCATATAGATGAATTTTTGATCTCATGGCCTCCACCTTCGTCCACTCCGCCAACCCGTCTGCGACGGGCGGCGCGTCAAGCGCCACCGGGCGGCTGCTGTCCATCGACGCGCTGCGCGGCCTGGTGATCCTGTTCATGTTGCTCGATCACGTGCGCGAAACCTTCTACCTGCATCACCAGGTACCCGACCCGATGTCGGTGGCCGACACCGACCCGGCGCTGTTCTTCAGCCGCATGCTCAGCCACGTCTGCGCACCGGTGTTTGTGTTCCTGACGGGCTTGTCGGCGTATCTGTATGGGAACCGGTACGGAAGCCAATCCAGCAACTCACAACATGCCAGCCGCGCCGCCGCCTCCAGCTTCCTGGCCAAACGCGGCTTGTTCCTGGTTGTGCTGGAAATGACATTGGTCAGCTTTGCCTGGACCTTTGTATTCCCGCCCAATGTGCTGTATCTGCAAGTGATCTGGGTCATCGGCCTGAGCATGCTGGCCCTGGCCGCCCTGGTGTGGTTGCCGCGCCCGGCGCTGATCGCCGTTGGTGTGGTGCTGGTGGCAGGCCATAACCTGCTGGATGGTCTGCACTTCCCGGTCGGCCACTGGATGCATGTGCCCTGGGCCATCCTGCATGACCGTGGCTGGATCAACGTGTCGGACACCTTCCGACTGCGCACCTCTTACCCGCTGCTGCCCTGGATCGGTGTGATCGCCTTGGGCTACGCAACCGGCCCGATGTTCCTGCCGCGTGCCGACGCCGCGCAGCGTCAGAAAAAGCTGCTGGGCTGGGGCATGGGGCTGCTGGCGGGCTTTGCCGTCTTGCGCGTGCTGGACGTCTACGGTGAAAAGCCCTGGGCGCTTGGCGACACCCTGCTGCGCAGCGTAATGAGCTTCGTCAACATCACCAAGTACCCGCCCTCGCTGCTCTTCCTGATGCTGACGCTGGGCGTGGGCCTGTTGCTGCTGCGTGCGTTCGAACGCCGACAAGGCGCAAGCTGGCTCGCCCCCCTGGCGGTCTTCGGGGCTGCGCCCATGTTCTTCTATCTGCTGCACTTGTACGTGCTGAAGTTCCTGTACCTGGGGGCCGTGGCAATGTGGGGATTGAACTACGGCAAGTTCTTCGGTTTCGATGCGGTCTGGCAGGTATGGCTGGGGTCTATCGTGCTGGCGCTTGCGCTGTATGCGCCGGTGCGCGCCTTTGCGGCGTTCAAGGCACGCCGTCGTGACATTGCCTGGTTGAAGTACCTGTAAATGCAGCAGACTCTTTTTGCAGCAGCGCTGCTGCTGTCGCCCGCGCTCGCCTGGACTCAGGCCCAGACGGCCCCGGTGCCGGCACAAACAGCCATCCAAGCACCCGCAGAAACACCATCACTGCTTCAACCTAGCGGTGCTCAAGCCACCGCTGGCGGCTTCATTCAGGACGCCCGCTGGAGCCTGCTGAACCGCAGCGTCTACGACTATCGCGACTACCGCCACGGCGACAAAAGCAACGGTGCCCGCAACGCCTTCCGGCCGCGCGCGCAACGCAGCGACAGCGCCGAGGAATGGGGCTACGGCTTGATGGGCACCGTTGAATCCGGCTTCACGCAGGGCGTGATCGGCGTAGGGCTGGATGCCCAGCTCTACCTTGCACAGACCTTGGGCGGCGATGACTACAGTGCGGGCAAGGCGCGCCTGTTGGCACTGGACGATCAAGGGTATCTGAGCAACAACAGCGCACGCGGCGGCGCAGCGCTCAAGCTGCGCGTGTCGTCCACCGTATTGAAGGTGGGCGAACAACGGGTGAAGACACCTGTATTCGGATCTTCCGACACCCGCTTGCTGCCCGAGACCGCGATGGGCTGGCTGCTGACCAGCAAGGAAATTCCTGCGCTGACTCTGCAGGCCGGCCACTTCACCCATTCGGCCGACCGCAATGCCCGGCGCAGCAACAATCCGCTGACGGTGAACTATTCCAACGCCCCACGCGGTGATGCCTTCGACTTTGCTGGCGGCACCTACACCGGCATCGAAAACCTGTCGGCCAGCGTCTACCTGTCGACCTTCCGCGACACCTGGCGCGGACAGTATGCGGGTGCCACGTACACCGTGCCGCTGGCAGACAAACGTGCCGTCGTATTCGACACGCATCTATACCGCAGCACCGATACCGGCCGACGTCTTGCAGGCGAGATCGACAACACCACCGGCAGCCTGATGGCCAGCTACGTGCAAGGTCCGCATCGCATCGGTCTGGGTTATCAGAAGGTCGATGGCGATACGCCCTTCGACTATGTGTCGCGCGGTGCCATCTGGCTGGGCAATGCCATGCAGTTGTCGGACTTCAACGGCCCGGGCGAACAGTCGTGGCAACTGCGCTACGAATTGGACCTGGGTGTGTTCGGCATTCCGGGATTAAGCGTGGCGGCCGCCTACACACGCGGCAGCGGCATCGATGGCAGTGGTGCCGACCCGAAAGGTGGCTATACCTGGCTGGGTTATGGCCGTGGCGGGCGTCATTGGGAACGCGATCTGTTCCTGAAATACACCGTGCAAAGCGGTGCCGCCAAAGGGCTGATGCTGACCTTGCGCCACGACGTACACCGCAACAACAAGGCACAGGCGGAACTGAATACCGAACGGGTGCGCGTGGCGCTGGAGTACCCGCTGGGGGGTTCGTTCTGACGAAACCTGAGCCTTACGGCACCTGCCGATCTTCTGCGTAACGGGGCGTACATGAACACGGCAATGGGCGAACCAGAAAAAGGATCGCCCGCCGTGCTACCCCAGCGCCAGATTCACCAAGGTGAACAAGCGCATCGTGGCGTCTCCTTGCGGAGCCTCGCCACGTACCATGCTCAGGAAGGTGATGGCCGGCAGCAGGCCACGCGCGTTGATCCACGTATCCAGCGGCGGGCAACCAACCACATCGATACGCAGATACACGTCCAGATGCGTGGCCATCCAATGGTTGATCAGCAGCTTTGCGCTGTCGATGTCCGGAGCCACGACCGGGCCGATCACGTGTGCACCGCCCACCCGACGGCACAGCGCAAAACCTTGGGCCACACCGTCGCGTTCCAGCACCACACAATCCCGTGCCGGGCGCAGATTTTCCAGCGCATGTCCGCGTGAAATACCCGCTGCGCGCGCGCACAGCGCGGCCAGTGCCGGGCCTTCTCCCACGCTCATCGGCCGCACCCGCTGGCCAGGGGCCAGTGCAATCGGCTGCGCCTCGAACACGGCACCCTGGTGTCGCTCCACGCGACCCACCAAGACAAAGCCCAGGTCTTCGTACATGCTCCGGCTGTCGGCAAACGCGTTGACCAACACACTGCGGCCCGCCAGTGCAGGCATCACCCGTTCGACCATCTCACGATCGATACCCTGCCCTTGATAGTCCGGCGCGGTAATGACCATGCCGAGGCTGGCGTGCGTGTCGTCGTGCAGCCAGTACATGGCTACCCCCACGATCTCGTCACCCGCCAGTGCAGCCACGCCCGTGCCATTGCGCAACAAGGCCTGCCAGTCGATCAGGCGATGCGACCAGTGAATCGACTGCGTCAGCCGATGCGCAGCGGCAGCATCTGCCGCGTGCAGCGGACGATAGGCAAGCACCGCATTCGCATCCGTTGTCTTCACTCGTCGACTCCTCCGGCAACCGCCACCGGCACGGCAAAGCGTGCCATTTGGAAAGGTTCGATCGGGGTGGTGGTCGACCCCGTATCGATCAATTCAGCCATTACATCACCCACGCCCGGCCCCAGTTGAAAACCGTGGCCGCAGAACCCGAAGGCGTAGAACAAACCGCTTACTTTGCCACTGGGGCCCATGATAGGCCGGTCATCGGGCATGTAGCCTTCAATACCGCTCCAGGTGCGGATGATATTCAAGCGACCGAACGCCGGAATCAGGCGGCGAATCTCGGCCATCTGCGTCATGGTGCTGGTGGGCAGTGCGTACGCACGACGAATGTCGGGGAAAGCCGGGCCTCGCGTGCTGCCGCCGATGATGATGTTGCCGCGCGGAATCTGGCGGCAATACACCACCTCGCGCTCAATCTTGGTCATCACCCCGAACACTTCGCGCATCTTGTACGGAATAGGTTCGGTCACCGACATCTGCGGACCGCGCGCCACAATGGGCACGGCCTCGCCGAATTGTTCGGACAGCAGGCTGCCCCAGGCACCCGCGGTGATCAGCATCGCCGGCGCGCGGAAAATTCGCCCATCGGTCGCCGTCGCGCGGAAATCTTCGCCGTCTTTTTCGACTGCCGCGATCTCGGTGTTCTCGATCACCTTGGCACCTGCGCGCACCGCAGCACGGGCAAATGCCGGTGCGGCCAGGCGGGGGTTCGCGTGGCCGTCGACGGGCGCGTAGGACGCCCCCGCCACTTCGTGTGTCAGGTACGGAAACCGCTTGCGCACGGTCTGTTGCGACAGCAGTTCCAGGTCCAGGCCCAACTGCCTGGCAGCCTTGGCGTATTCCTCCAGCGCATCCAGGTGCACCGGGTCGTAACAAAGCCGCACATGCCCGGAAGGCAAAAATTCAACGTCTTCACCCAGCAGTTCCGGCAGCCGTCCCCAGATGGCACGCGAGCGATTGGCCAGCGGCAGTTGCGGCAGGAAACGACCCTGGCGACGCACGTTGCCGAAGTTCACACCGCTTGCCTGCTGACCTACCAGGCCACGTTCCAGCAAGATCACCGAACGACCACGCTGACGCAGGAAAAATGCTGTTGCCGCGCCCATGAAGCCGCCACCGACAATCACCACATCGGCGTCATAACGGCGCTGGTCCGGGGCATTCATCAGCGTGCTCATGCCGGGTCCTCTACCGCAATCGTCAAGGGCTTGATCGGGGCCTGCCCACGCAAGCGACCCACCAGTTCCACCGGCACCCCAGCCGCCTGCGCAATGATCTCTGCACCCGCCACACCGCAATAACGGCCCTGGCAACGGCCCATGCCCACGCGGCTGAAGGCCTTGGCGCGATTGGCTTCCTGTGCACCCATCTCGTTCACCACGTGGCGCAAGTCGCCTGCGGTAACGTTCTCGCAGCGGCACACCACCGCGTGGTCGGGCAGGTCTGCTGCCTGCGCATGCGGCCACGGGAAAGCCTGGTTCAAACCGGCCTGGAATCGGCGGATGCGCGCCAGGCTGGCTTCAGCCGCCTGCACCTGATCGGCGGGCACCTTGTGGCCGTGATCCTGCAACACCGCAAACGCAGCCAGCCGGCCACTGGCTTCGGCCGCATCGGCACCCAGCACGCGCGCACTATCGCCCGCCAGATAAACCCCCTTCACCGAGCTGCGCCCCATGTCATCGACCTTGGGCATCCACAGCCGGCGACCCGCATGGAATTCGAATTCGCAGCGCGCCAGATCGGCCAGCTGGGTTTCGGGCCGCAGGTGGTAGCCAAGCCCCACGGCATCGCACTGCACCGTGCGACGTACATCCTTGCTGTCATCGAACACCACGCCTTGCACACCGTCGTGGGCGTCGCCGGTGATTTCGATCAGCTTCACACCCGAATACAGCGGCACACGCGCGCGCTTCAAAGATGCAACCAGCCTCATGCCCTTGGCCAAGGCAGCCGGTTGCGCCAGCAGCTTGGGCAAGGCACCGATGCGCAGGCTGAAGGGCGAGGTGTCGAGCACCGCCGCCACCTTGGCTCCTGCCGCCACATACTGCGCAGCCACCAGGTACAACAAAGGCCCGGTGCCCATGAACACCACCTGACGACCGATCGAGCACGCCTGCGCCTTCAGGGCGATCTGCGCACCACCCAGGCTGTAGGTGCCGGCGAAGTCCCAACCGGGAATCGGCATCAGGCGATCGGTCGCGCCTGCACACACCACCAGCGCGTCGAAGGGCACGGGCGTGGACACACCTGCCTTCACCGCATAGACCATGCTGTTGGCCACGTTCCAGGCCAGCGTCTCGGGCCGGTAGTCGATCTGCGATCTCAGCGCGTCGAAGTCGCTGTGCAAGGACTTTGCGCGGTCGGCGGTGTCGCCATACAGGGTTTCGTACGAGCGCTTGAAGGACTCGGGCTGACGACGGTAGATCTGCCCGCCATCACGCCGCCCCTCTTCGATCACAGTGGGACGAATGCCGGCAGCCACCAGGGTCTGCGCGCAACGCACGCCAGCCGGGCCGGCACCAATCACGATCACACGGGGCTGAGCCACGATCCCTCCGGCTGATTGGTCAGAATCGACATGCCGCTTTCCGCCTGGGTCGAACAGGCGCGCAGCCGGTCACCGGCTTGCGTCCACACCCAACAGTCCTGACAGGCCCCCATCAGACAGAAACCCGCGCGATGGGTGTCGCTGAACTCGGACACACGCACGTGGCGGGTCGTGGCGAGCAGCGCCACCAGCAAGGTGTCGCCCTGCAACGCAAAGACCGGCCGACCATCGACACGCAGTTCGATGGGTGCACGATCGGTTTCCGCCAATCGATAAAAACGTGCGTTCATAACCCTCGTTCCTGCCGCAATCGGATCACGGCCTGGGGCACGGGCAGGACGCATCGACCAGGACAGCCGACGAGTCAGCCGGACCCGTTCAATACAAGACGTCTTTCATGCGGTAGTACAGCCCGGCCAGAGGCAGGAACCACGGCTTGCCCGAGTAGCCCGGCAGGCTGGGCCAGTCACGGTCGCCCCAGGGATTGGCCTGCGGCGTGCCGTTGATCACATCGGCCATCACGCCGCCCATGTGCACCGACATCTGCACGCCGTGGCCGCTGTAGCCCATGGCGTAATACAGGCCGTCACGCTCACCGGCGTGCGGCAGACGATCGGCGGTCATGTCGACCATGCCGCCCCAGCAGTAGTCCAGCCGGGTGTCTTTCAATTCGGGAAACACCTCCTGCATGCCGGCCCGCAGGATGTCGCCGCTTTTCATGTCGGACGTGGGGTTCGACATCGCAAAACGTGCCCGGCCACCAAACAGCAGGCGATTGTCCGGCGTTGTGCGGAAGTAGTTGCCGATGTTCTTGGTGGTGACGCAGTTGCGGCGCTTGGGCATGATCCGGTCGAGCTGCGCAACTGACAGCGGTTCAGTCACCACAATGAAGCTGCCCACCGGCACAATGCGCCGCTGCCACCATTTGAAGGGACCGATGTTCGAGCAGCCCGTCGCCAGCAATACCTGGTTGGCACGAATGGTGCCGCGTGCCGTGACGACTTCAAAACCGCCACCCGCCTGCTTGTTCAAGGCGGTGACCAGCGCCGACTCATAGATTGTTGCGCCCGCCCGCACCGCCGCCTGCGCCAGGCCCACGCCGAACTTGCCCATGTGCATCTGCGCGCCCTTGTGCTGCACCAGGCCGCCGTAATAGCGGTCCGAGCCGACTTCGTCGCGGATGCGGCTGGCGGGCACCAGATCGACATCCCGGTCCACGTTGTCACGCAGGCCGTGATACGCCTTTTCCAGCTTGGCGAAGTGCTCGGGCTTGGCGGCCAGCTTGATCTTGCCGACACGCTTGAAATCGCAATCGATGTTTTCGCTGGTAACCAGGCCGGACACCGTTTCCACCGCCGCATCGTAGGCGTTGTAGAACAGGCGGGCACGGTCGGCACCATAACGCGCGGTCAGCGTGGCGAAATCCTGCGAGGTGCCGTTGTTGCAGTGGCCGCCATTGCGGCCCGAGGCCTGGCCGATCACCCTGCCCCCTTCCAACACCACCACAGACGCATTGCGCTTGGCCAGCGACAACGCAGACGACAGGCCGGTGAAGCCACCGCCGATCACCACCACATCGGCACGGGCCGGCAGGTCGCCATAAGCCCCCCCGGTGAATGCGGGGGCGGTATCCAACCAGTACGGTTCGAGTTTCATGCCAGCACCGCCTGGTCGCCCTGAGCGGCCGATGCCCGTTGTCGGGAAGCAGTGAACGAAGCGCGCGTGGGGGTCGTTTCCATATCGGTTCTCAGGGGGCAACGCACGAGGGGCGTGGTGTATTCATTACAGCACCCAAGAGGCGGCGTCTTGATGCGTAGTGGCGTTCATGCACACGCGGATTCCACTTTTTTTGGCATCTTGCGCAGCATAAGTGCTTACCCGAGCGCTTGGCTGACTGGTCCGGGCAGGCTTTCCCCTTGTGACTTTTCCACACCTCACGTTCCACCTTGTCCATTGACGCAGCCCCGGAAAGCGCGGACAGTGCAGCCTCGATGTACCGATGCGGCTGTCCCCCACCAGCCGGTAAAAGATTATGTCCGCCCCCTCTTCGCCCCCTTCGGGCGACGCCCCGCGCGCCGCTGCGCCAGGCGACTCTCAGCAAGACGCCGCCACCCGGCGCTCAGCAAAAATGATCCCCTGGCTGGTCGGCGTGGCGCTTGCCATGCAGATGCTGGACTCCAACATGGTGGCCTCGGCGCTGCCCGCCATGGGTCTGGCACTTGGTGTGACACCCGTCAGTCTGAACGTGTTGATCACCGCCTACGTGCTGGCGGTGGCGATCTTCGTGCCCATCAGCAGCTGGACCGCAGACCGATTCGGTGCCAAGCGTGTCTTCCTGTGGGCAATTGCATTGTTCGTGCTGGGTTCGGTGTGCTGTGCGGTGTCCCAGACACTGGGGCAGATGGTGGCCAGCCGCATTCTGCAAGGGTTGTCGGGTGCCATGATGGTGCCGGTGGGCCGGATCATTCTGCTGCATACCGTGCCACGCCAGGACCTGCTGAAAGCGATCTCGTTCCTGTCGGTGCCCGCGCTGGTCGGCCCCGTGTTCGGCCCGCCGCTGGGCGGGCTGCTGGTGACCTATCTATCCTGGCACTGGATCTTCCTGATCAACATTCCCATCGGCATATTGGGCATCGTGATGGTCAGGCGGCACATCGTGGAAGTGCGGCCCGACACTGCCCCACGCCTGGATTTCCTGGGCTTCCTGCTGCTGGCGTTCTGCATGGCAAGCCTGGTGATCTGCATGGAAGCGGTCAGCCACGGTTCGCTGTCGGCCAGTGCAGTGGCCGGGCTTGCAGCGGCCGGCGTTGCCTGTGCGTGGTTCTATCGCGGACACTCGCGCCGCGTGGCGGAACCGCTGATCGACCTGGACCTGCTGAAGACACCCAGCTTTGCGATCTCGGTGCTCGGTGGCAGCGTCAGCCGCTTCGTGGTGGGTGCCACGCCCTTTCTGCTGGTGATGCAATTGCAGGTGGGCATGGGCTATTCGCCGCTGATGGCAGGCTTGATATCGCTGTCGGGTGCCATGGGTGCGCTGGTGATGAAAAGCATGGCCACGCGCATTCTGGGCCGCTTCGGTTTCCGAAACGTGTTGCAGACCACCAGCCTGATCACCGGCGTAACCATCGCCGCCTGTGCGACCTTCACTGCCAGCACACCGATCTGGCTGATGGTGTCGATTCTGCTGGTCAGCGGTTTCTTCCGGTCGTTGATGTTCACAGCCGTGAACTCCTTGGCCTACGCCGATATCGACAGCGCGAACATGAGCCGCGCCAATGGCTTTGCGACCATGGCAACCCAGGTCGGCATCAGCCTGGGCGTGGGGATTGCAGCGGCAGCCCTGAACCTGAGCACCTTGCTTCGCGGTGCCGCCTCGCTGGCGCTGGTGGATGTGATGGTGGGGTATGTGGTGATCGGGGTAGCCTGTGCGGCATCGTCGCTGGCGTTTCGCAAGCTCGATCCGCACGCCGGGCATGCCTTGCTCAGCCAGGATAAGGACTGAACAGTAGGCTGGTCAGTGCAATGATCAGCCGTCGCAAAGCTGGCTCAGTCCGTCACCGGGTCCAGGTATATCCGCGATTCGGTCGCCGCATCCACCGCTTCCTTGCTGTAGCAGAGCGGGAAATACTCCCCCGCTGCCCAGGTCTTCGCCAGGTCCGCATAGTGCGGACTGGCCGGGTCGCCTGACTGCCCCGGCGTATTGATGGCGACACTGTTGTCCCAGGCCCCCACGTCCATCACCATGCGCATGGACGCGCCAAAGGAAGCGCGGAAATCGGCCGGGCGATAACTGGCATTCATCACAGTCGATTCAGACCCGCCGAACGGCAATGGCCCGACATCGAGTTCTGGTGCATCCACCACCTTGCCGATGGCATGCTCGAAGTGCGCGTGGTGCAACGTCCCCCAGCCCCAGCCCTGGGTATCGGCCCCCATTTTGTCGCGGCAGAATGCAAAGGCTTGCCCCAGGCTATGTGCCATCAACGAATCGCGGATCTCGATGGCATCGCCCTCGAAGACGGTGGCGGGGTCTTCGACAATAGCCAGCAGCGTGGCCACGTCTCCAGGTACCAGCAGACGCCGCACCACCGCGTCATCAACCAAGATGTCGAACAGTGCGGCCTTCAGGAAACGGCCCCACCAAAGCTCGAACACTGCTGCCGCCGCACTGTTCACGCTCAGCCTGAAATCCCAGTCGCGCAACAAGGCCAGCGCCTGGGCCGCGTCGGCGTTGTGCGCCACGTGCCGGTCCAGATTGCCGGTCAGTGCGCACACCCGCCGCGCCGGGATAGACAGCACATCGGTCTGCAGGGCAGTCGATTGTGCAATCGTGTGCTGCGGCTGCTCGGCCAACACTTCGCGCACACGGCTTGCACGTGATTTTTCGGTCCACTCGAAGCTTACGTGCAGCGCCGGGTCGAAGTCGGCCGGCAATACGTTTTCGTTGGCGCTGGCGACGAACCCGCAGGCCGGATCGACTTCACTGGGCAATGCGCTGAAAGGCCGGAAACCATCCCATTCATAACGGCCATCGCCCGGCACCGGCAACAGGCCATCCCAGTTGTTTCGCTTCGGCCATTTGCCCACCGGCATGTGCGCCACGTGGCCCGCCACATCGGCATAGAGGTGGTTCACTGCTGGCACTGACCATGACGACAGCGTCTGCTTGTAGTCGTCCAGATTGCGCGCTTCAAGCAGCCCCAGGCTGTTGAAGTAGGCCGCACTTCCTGGCTCGGTCCACACCGTGCGTACCGCAAAGGCGCGCGACTTCTCGATGTCGACGCAGGTCACCGGCCCGTGCCGCGTGAACATCATTTCAATCGCCTGCTCGTCGTACCCCTTCACTGCGATGGCCTCGTGCTCGACACGCATGGTTTCCCAGTCATCGCCGTAGCGATAACGCAGCGGGTCGGCCGGGTCGGTCTCGTACACGTAGACGTCTTCCTGGTCCATCATCAAGATGGTCAGCGCAAACGCAATGTCGGCGTTGTGGCCCAGCGAGATGCCCGGCTGCACCGGTTCGCCCGCGCCGATCACATCCAGCCCCGGTGCCTGCAGGTGCACCAGGTAACGCAGTGAAGGCATGGTGTAGGCGCGGTGCGGGTCGGTTGCCAGCACCGGTCGGCCGGTGGCGCTGCGCGACGGGCTGACCGCCCAGTTGTTCGAGCCCTCGGCGTCCGGGTCGATGATCACCTCGCCCAGCAAGTCCACCTTGCACCACTTCCATGCATCACTCAGCGTGCAAGCCAGGCGTTCCGGCGAAAACGTCACCGGCGCACAAGCCAGTTTGAAGTCTTCCAGCGCATCTTCGCGCAGGTCCGACAGGTCCAGGCCCTCGGGGACTTCCGGCACACGGAAAGGATCAATGGAGCGACGCAGCAAGTCGGTCTCGGCATCGCTGCGGCCCATGATCAGACCGCGCAACAATTCCGAATCGGCATTGCGCATCAACGCATGGCTGCGCACCCGCACCACATCCTCAGGCGACCAGTGCGCGGGCGTGGTGCCCATGTGCACGAATTCCGGCGGCAGCCGGAACGGCTCGGCCAGCACCAGATCGATGTAGGCATTGATGCCGGCCACAAACGAGGTGGCAATGTCCTTGGCTTGCGGGTGGCTGTAGGCCGCCCATTCGGCGTCCATGTCACCGCGATACAGGAACAGGCGCGCTGCCCGATCTTGCGCCAGGTAGCCGGGGCCGAAATCACCTGACAACAGCCCCAGACCGCGCTTGCGCCACAGGTCCAGATGCCACAGGCGATCCCGTGCGGCGTTGAAGCCCTGGGCCAGAAACACATCGGGCTGATTGCCCGCGCGGATATGCGAAACACCCCAGCGATCGATGTTGATTTCGACCGCTTCGCGCAGACCGGCAACGGTATGGCGAACGTCCGTGGGGGTGGGCTTCGCGTCTGCGCTCATGAGGTGTTCCAAAGAGGTTATTGGGGGTCGAGCAGGCTCTCTATAGGATAGCTGTGCTTGACCATCGCCGTCTTGATGACCAGATAGCTGAAGTACTTTTCGATGCCCACCTTGTTTTCCAGCATCTGTTCCATCAGAGCCTGGTATTCGGCCACCCCGTGCGTGACGAACTTCAGCAGGTAGTCATAGCCGCCGCTCATCAGATGGCATTCGACCACTTGGTCGATACGACGGATGTGGTCTTCGAAACGCGCGAAGTCTTCACGTCGGTGATCCGACAGCGTCACTTCCGTGAAGACCGTTTGCACCACGCCGATCTTGTCGAGCTGGATGTGCGCGCCGTAACCCGAGATGAAGCCGGCTTTCTCCAGACGTTTCACGCGGATCAGGCAGGGACTTGCGGACAGGCCGACCGCGTCGGCCAGCTGCACATTGGTGATCCGCGAATTCTTCTGCAAGTGCGACAGAATTCGAAGATCGATCCGATCCAGTTTGCATCTCTCTTTCATGTCGGCATCCCGCAAAACAGCGAGGGTTCATATATCGGCATGCGGGTCGCTTGAACCGTACGCATGCCGCCTTCCCCGACATTGACCAGTCTGCCGCCAATGATGTGCCCGGTGGGCGCCACCACGCGGGCGGGATCGAAATCCAGAGTCATACGGGTCATGGAGTGTCTCGCTCCGTGTGGCGGGCGCTTGGCACCCTGCCGTTTTCATGGCGATCACGGGTGATCGCGGCCTTGATGTGATGCAAGCACCTTGCTTCACCCAGCAGTAGCAGCAATTCTACTTAGTGAAATCTTCACTAAAGTGAAGCATTCATACGTTCAATGTATGCACTCTAGTGAATACGCCGCCACAATTTTATTAGGGTTTTCACCAGTCTATCTGAAGTTTTTGATTTGTTCAGCTGCCTGAAAACTTATATCCCATGCGGCAATCGTACAGATTGGTGCCAAGTTCATTTATTGATTGCTTCATCAACATATTGAACGTATCTTCAATTTCTCTGCAAGATAAAATCGTCGGGTCGAAGGCTCGACCGAGACCACACCATGAGTCAACACAAGTTCTCTATCGACCAGACGACTGATGTGCAGTCGGAACGCCGCGTTGGCGCACGGCTGCGCGCATTGCGCTTGGCCAAGCGCCTGTCGATCAGCGGCTTGGCAGAACTGGCAGGGGTCTCGACCGGCATGGTCAGCCAGATCGAACGTGACCTGAGCAACCCATCGGTACGCATGCTGGAACGCCTGCGTGTGGCATTGGATGTGCCACTGACGGCGCTGCTTGAAGACGACACGCAGCAGCGCCCCATGAAGGAGTTCGTGCGCCGCGCCAATCAACGCCCGCACTTCACCGTCGGTCCGAACGGATTGGTGAAGGAACTGCTGTCACCGCAGGGCGATCACGACCTGCAATTCATGCTGATCACCATTCCACCGGCCAGCCGCTCGGGCGAAGTCATGCTGGGCGATGGCGAGAAAGCCGGGCTGGTGCTACAAGGCCAGGTGGCGTTGCGGGTGGGCGATCAGCAGCAGATATTGTCCGAAGGCGACAGCTTCCAGTTCAGCAGCAGGCTGCCGCATCAGGTTGAAAACCCCACCGACGAAGATGCACAGGTGCTGTGGATCATGAACACCCGGGTGCCGGTGATTCATCTTTGATATGGGTGGGTAAAGTCAGCGCAGCCGTCAATACCCCTGCGCATCCACCGCACGCCTGACCTTGCGCAGCGCGTCGCCCAAGCTTTCCAGACTGACCGACCCCAGTGCCAGCCGAATCGCATGCGGCACATGGTCCGTGGTTGCAAAAGGCTCGGCGGTGGACACCGCAATCCGCTCACGCAGCAACGTCGCGGCCAGCTGATCGGCACGACACTCCTCGCCAAGCGGCAACCAGACGAAGTAAGACGTCGGATGCCGCACGATCGGCAGTCCGTCCAGCGCCTTGGCGGCAATGGCTTGTCGCGTGGTTGCGTCCAGGCGCTTTTCTGCCTCCAAGCGCGTAACTGTGCCGTCATCCAGCCAGCCGCAGGCGATTGCCGTCATCACGCCCGGTGTATTCCAGGTGGTAGACCGGATCGCGCGTTCAAGCTTCGGCACCAAGGCCAGCGGCGCGGCGACAAACCCGACCCGCAAACCGGTAGCAACAGTCTTGGACAGGCCCGACACGTATACCGTGATGTCCGGTGCAAGCGCGGCCAAGGGCGGCAAGGAATCGTCGGCCAGAAACGCATAGGCCGCATCTTCGATGATCAACAACCCGTGCTTGCGGGCAAGCGCCACCAGTTGCGCACGTTGGTCCGCATCCATCACCCAGCCAAGTGGGTTGTGCAGCGTTGGCATGGTGTAGACGGCGCGCACGCGACGTTTGCGACACAGGCGGTCCAGCGCATCCAGATCGGGACCGTTTTCCGCTGGTGAGATCGGTGCCAGTTCCAGCCGGTGGGCTTCTGCCAGTACCTTGAAACCGGGATAGGTCAGCGCATCCGCCGCCACCACATCGCCCGGTTGCAGCAGCGCCATCACAGCAGTCGCCAGACCTTGCTGGGCACCGTTCACAATCATTACCTGCTCGGCGCTCACCGTCAGCCCGCGCGACAGCAAATGCCTGGCCACGCTTGCCCGCTCGTGCATGCGGCCACCATGCGGCTGGTAGCGCAGCAAGGCGTCCAGGTCACCCCCGGCTGCCAGCTGGCGCAAACCATCACGCAGCAGGTTCGCCTGACCGGGCAAGGACGGATAGTTGAAATTCAGATCGACCATGTCCGGTGCCACGGCATGCTGATCGATGCCCTGGTTGCGCGGAAGGTATGTCTCGCGCACAAATGTGCCCCGGCCCGGCTCGCCACTGACCAGGCCCATGGTTTCCAGCTCCGCATAGACGCGGGTGGCAGTGACCAGCGCCAACCCATGTTCATCGGCGAGCTTTCTGTGGGTAGGCAGGCGTGTACCCGGCGACAGCCGCCCGCTGCGGATATCCGCCGCAAACACATCCACCAACTGCTTGTAGCGGGCCTGAGCCATACGTCAATGTATCCATGACAATTATTTGATTGTATTGATTCCCACACCTAGGATGTCTTATCGCCATCCACCTGAACACCCCCACCATGCACATTGCCATCCTGACCTTCGACGGCTTCAACGAACTTGATTCACTGATCGCGCTCGGCATTCTCAACCGCGTGAAATTGCCGGGTTGGCGGGTGTCGATCGCCAGTCCTGCAGCGCGTGTGCGCTCGATGAACGGGGTCACGATGGAAGCGCAATGTTCACTGCAGCAGGCGAACACGGCAGATGCCGTGATCGTCGGCAGTGGTGCGCTGACGCGCGAGGTGGTTGAAGACGCGGGCCTGATGGCGCAACTGCAGTTGGACCCATCAAGGCAACTGCTGGCGTCGCAGTGTTCCGGCACGCTGGTACTGGCCAAGCTGGGGCTGCTGGAGGGGGTGTCGGCATGTACTGACCTGACCACCAAACCCTGGGTCCAGGCGGCAGGTGTCGATGTGTTGAACCAGCCGTTCTTTGCGCGCGGCAATGTGGCGACTGCGGGTGGCTGTCTGGCATCGCAGTATCTGGCGGCGTGGGTGATTGCGCGGCTGGTCAGCGTGGAGGAGGCCGAATCCGCGATCCACTATGTCGCGCCAGTGGGCGAGAAGGAAGACTATGTGACGCGTGCGATGCGCAACATCACGCCGTATCTGGAGACGTCACGGGCAGCCGCGTGACGGCCTTGCTGTCTTGCGACACAGGCAGCTGCATGACGGCGTAGCGGCCCGCGATATGGGCGGCACATGCCACCCGAGTGCAGTCCCACATCGCGCAGATCGAGCTTTAAAGCGTGCTCAGCGCCACGCCAATCACATCCGACATGCATTGACGGCGTTGCTGCGCAGGGGTTCCCTTGCCCAGTACCCGCAGCCCCTGCATGGTGCTGATCAGAAAGCGCGCCTGCGCCCGTGGATTTTTTTCAGCGGCGATGTCGCCTTCGCGCTGTCCGCGTCGGATCAATGTTTCCAAAGCCTTTTGCAGACGCTGGAAGTTGGCGGCCACCACCTTGGCCACGGCATCGTCCTGGCCCGCCAGTTCCAGCGTGGCATTGGCAACCAGACAGCCCCGCCGCTGCGGGTCACCAAGCTCATCTTCGGCGATTCGCGTCAGCAATTGCCGGATCAGCTCCTTGGGCGACCCCGGGCCGGAGACCAAGGCCACATTGACGGCAGTCAGCGCCAGATAACGCTGCAAGGCCTGTTGGTACAGCCCCTGCTTGTTCTCGAAGGTGCTGTAAAGGCTGCTGCGCGACAGGCCGGTGCCATCGACCAAGTCCTGAATCGAGGTCGCGGCATAACCGCGCTGCCAGAAAACATGCATGGCGGCATCGGCGATCTGATCGGGCTCGAAGGCTTTGGTGCGCATGGCAATTCCTTGGAAACTGGAATGCGGGTTCCAGAAAATGTAGCGCGCAATCGTCAAGCGGGATGCAGGCCGAATCACCACCCATCCGCCAGCATGAGCCAGAGCAGCAACATGGCGACAGCCGTGGAAACAGCCGTGTCCTCAGCCTGCCGGAATCACACAGGCGTGACCGGCCCCTGCCCCGAGAAAACCCCTTCCAGATTGCGCAAGAAGATGTCGAACTGGGCATCAATCGCTTCTGGCGACCAGCCTCCCACATGCGGGGACAGGATCAGCCGATCGAGCCCGATCAATTCAGCCGGTGGTTCGGGTTCGCTTTCATAGACATCAATCCCTGCCCCGGCAATCTGTCCGGTTTGCAGCGCAGCAGCCAATGCCTGGGTATCGACAAGACTGCCCCGTCCGACGTTGACCAGAAAGCCTTGCGGCCCGAGTTCACTCAGCACCTGCTCATTCACCAGATGATGGGTGCTTGCCCCGCCTGGCGCAGCGCACACCAGTACGTCGCACCAGCGGGCGAGTGCAGCCAGCGTGTCGAAGTACTCGTAGCCAAACTCGGGGCGCGGCCGCCGGTTGTGATAACCGATCTGCATGCGAAACGCCTGCGCGCGATGCGCGATGCGTTCGCCGACCGCCCCCATGCCCAGGATGCCCAGACGCTTGCCCGACACGTTGGGCGGCAGCGGAATCGAGGTGCGCCACACCCCTGCCCGACACGCGCGATCCAGCTCGCGGAAATTGCGCATGGTGGCAATCACCATGCCCATGGCGTGGTCGGCCACACACTCATCGTTGGCACCACGCCCGTGGCTCACCGGGATGCCTCGCGCACGCGCGGCATCGACCTCGACACGTTCGTAGCCGGCCCCCATGCACGCGATCAGCCGCAGCTTGGGCAGCGCATCCATTTCCTCTGCACGCAGGCCGAGCATGCCGATCGTCAACACCGCCTCGAACTCGGCCCCACGGGTCTGTATGGCCTCGGCCCGCTGCGCGGGCGTCAGCGCAAAGGTCGGACGGTAACGTTGGGACAGCAGCGCTTGCTGCGCAGCGCCGATTTCACACAGCACAAGGATGGAGATACTCATTGGGGAAAGCTCATTGGATGAAGCCCGTGGGGAGAAGCTCAGTCGTCGCGTTCGGAAAATCGAGATGGCTTGTCATGGCAAACAGGGCGCGACTTGCGCGCTAAGAGAAGCGCACAACAACACATGCAGGCAGAACATTCACCCGACAATACTGCGCGCCCCTCATGCCACCACCGCGACAATCTGGAACGATCGTTCCTGACAATGTACGATGCAGCCTCTGGTGCGTCAATGAACCGGGAATCGCGCAAGCATCGAAGACACTGACGCCGGATATCCGTACACCTCGTTCGAGGCGGCACACCACCGCAGCACCATCGGCGTGCTGTCTTTTCAGGTGCAAGGCATGGCTTTACTGGACGCGTTTCTTTCCACCATCCCGGTGGAAGCCCTGGCCGTCAGAATGCTGACCACAGCCTTGGTGGTGATGGCGGTGTCATGGGCTGTAGGCGTCTTCGGACCGATCATCGGCGGCGCGCTGGCGGGTCTTCCCATCGTGCTGGGGCCCGGGTTCTATTTTCTGGCAGCGCAAGCGCCTGCGTCGTTCGTTTCGCAGGCGGCAACCTACGCCTTGTTCTCGCTGTGCGCGACGCAGTGCTTTGTGCTTGCCTACATCGCGATGGCGAACCGACTGTCGCCCTGGACCTGCCTGATGAGTGTGGTGGGCGTGTGGGTGCTGGCAACCTTCGCGTTCCAGCTTGCGCCGGGCCAGGTGCACGTCGGCATCATCTTGTTCATCGTGACAACCGCATTGTGTTGGCACCTGGGCCGACGCTTCCTGTCGTCCACCAATTCGGCGAAGGGAAAAACCGGGTGGGGCCTGCTTGCCGCCCGGGGCTTGCTGGCCGGTGCGCTGGTGGCGGTGGTGACCAGCGCCAGCCAGACCCTGGGGGCCACCGGTGCGGGGCTGTTGATGGCTTTCCCGATCGGTTACAGCGTGGTGGCGGTGACGATTCACCAGCGCTTTGGCAGCGCAAGCCTCATCGCCACCTTGCACTCCGCGCTGCTGGGGACCAGCAGCCTGGCGGGGTTCTGCGCCGTGGTGGCGCTTGCCGTGCCGCACTGGCCAATCAATGTGGCGCTGGGCAGCGCGTTGATCACATCCGTGCTCATCACATCAGGGCTGGTACTCAGGCGGCATTTGATGGCCGCCCGCCGTTAACCTTGGGTGGGAAGTACCAAGGAAGTACCAAGGAAGTACCAAGGCCACAGACCAAACCCACAGCACCAAGCCGTCAGCGATCAGTGCGCCGACGCCATCGACTCTGCCCGGATCTCTTCCGTGAGCGTCGCCTTGATCGCCATGAATTCCGGCGAGGTCTTGATGGTGTAGTGACGCGGATGCGGGAAGTCCACCGCGAACTCGCTCTTGATGCGGCCCGGGCGTGCACTGAACACCGCCACGCGGTTCGCCATGAAGATGGCTTCGTCGATATCGTGGGTCACGAACAGCACCGTCTTGCGGGCCGATTCCCAGATGCCCAGCAGCAGTTCCTGCATCAGCACGCGCGTCTGGTTGTCCAATGCGCCGAAGGGTTCGTCCAGCAACAGAATCTTCGGATCATTGGCCAGTGCACGCGCAATCGCGGTGCGTTGCTGCATGCCGCCCGACAACTGCTTCGGGTAGTGATTCTCGAAACCGCGCAGCCCCACCTTGGCGATGAAATACTCGCTGCGTGCTTTCTGGTCGGCATCAGACATGCCGCGTTCGCGCAGGCCGAAGCAGATGTTCTGCGCGACCGTCAGCCACGGGAACAGCGTGTAGCTCTGGAACACCACGCCACGGTCAGCACCCGGGCCTTCGACTTGTTTGCCGTCCAGCAGCACCTGGCCGGTGGTCGGGTAGTCCAGGCCAGCCACGATGCGCAGCAAGGTGGACTTGCCGCATCCCGACGGGCCCAGGATGGTGACGAAGTCGTTTTCCTGAACCCTGAAGTCGATGGGCAACAGTGCCTGGGTACGTTGCCCCTTGGCACCGGTGAAAATGCGCGACACGCCTTCAACAGACAGGTGCAACCCAGAAGAATTAGACGAGCTGCTCACAACACGCTCCAGGCAAACAGGCGGCGGTTGAGCCACTTGAAGGCAAAGTCGGAAATCAGACCGATGATGCCGATGACGATGATGCCGAAGATGATCTGTCCGGTATTCAGCAGTGCCTGGCTGTCGGTAATCATGTGGCCGATACCCGACGACGACCCGATCAGCTCGGCCACGATCACGTAGGTCCAGGCCCAGCCCAGCACCAGGCGCAGGGTTTCGGCAATGCCGGGCGCGGCACCCGGAATCATCACGCGTGCAATCACGCCGCGACTGCCGGCACCCAGGGTGTAGGCGGCTTCGACCAGATCACGACGCGTGCTGCCGACGGTGACTGCCACCATCAGCACCAATTGGAAGAAGCAGCCGATGAAGATCACCAGCAGCTTCTGGGTCTCGCCGATCCCGGCCCACAGGATCAGCAAAGGAATGAAGGCCGATGCCGGCAGGTATCGACAGAAGGACACGAAGGGCTCGAAGAATGCCTCGACCCCCTTGTACGCACCCATTGCAATACCCAGCGGCACCGCCAGCACGGCAGCCAGCACAAAACCGCCGAACACACGCCACACGGTCATGCCGATGTCGTGGATGAAACCGTACTCCACGAACAGCAGCCAGGCTTCGCGCACCATCGTGACCGGGCTGGCCAGGAAGGTGGGCGACACATAACCGCCCAGCGTGAACCCCGCCCACACCGCGACGAACAGCACAAAGAACCCCAGCCCCAGCACCCAGCGGGTGGTGGCGCTGACGGGCTCAAGCGGCACGAACAGGCGATTGCGGCGAACCGGCTTGGCGGCCACCAACGCGGGAAGCGCGGGCGGTGCGACGTCGGTCGCGCGGACGGGGTGTACAGACATGGTTGAGCGCCGAAAAATTACTTGATGAAGCTGGCGTCGAAGGTCGTTGCCAGGTCGAGATCGGTTTTACGGATGACACCGGATTCCAGCAGAATCGGCGTGGCGTCCTTCATAAAGGCCGTCAGTTCGCCTGCGAAGAATTTCTGGTTCGCAGCCTTGTCCTGCCAGCGCAGGAATTCCGCCGACTTGGCGAACTGTTCGCCAGTCTGCTTCACCGCCGCGCCCATGATTTCATAGGACTTGGCCGGATCGGCCTTGATCATTTCCAGTGCTGCGAAGTAGGAATCGGTCAGCGCCTGGGCCAGCTTCGGGTTGGCCTTCAACCATGCGGGCGAGCAACCCACGGTGTCCATCACCATCGGGTAGTCGAGCGTGGTCGCCAGGATCTTGCCTGCCGACGGGTTGGCGCGCACGGTGGACAGGAAGGGCTCGTAGGTCATTGCAGCGTCGTTCTGGCCGGCCACGAAGGCTTGCGCAGCCGCTTGCGGCGACATGGTGGCCGTCTTCACGTCTTTCAGCGTCATGCCGTTCTTGTTCAGCATCCAGGCCAGGCCGAAGTACGGCGCGGTGCCCGGTGCGTCGACACCGATTGTCTTGCCCTTCAGGTCGGCAAAGCTGTTGATGTTGCCACGCACCGCGATGCCGTCGGCACCGTAGGACTTGTCCATCTGGAAGATCTGCACGATCGGCACGCCATTGGCGTTCCAGGCAACGTGCGTCTCGATAGTGGTGGCTGCACACTGAATGGCGTTGGACGCCAGCGCCAGGTGGCGATCCTTTTGCGGGATCAGCTTCAGGTCCACATCCAGGCCGTGCTTCTTGAAGATGCCGGCCTTGTCAGCCAGCGTCAGCGGCGCAAAACCGGTCCAGCCGGACATGCCCAGTGCGATCTTGGCTTCCTGCGCAGATGCACCGAACGCCAAGCCCATCAGGCAGGCACCCACGGCGAATTGCGCAACACCCTTGCCCATCAGCTTTTTCATGTTGACTCGACCCTTAATAAGGAAGGCTTATGCCTGGAAACAATGTGCTTACATTCGGATGAAATATACAGGCAAAACCCTTAGCATCGCCCACCCTGTTGTCACATAGGCAAGGCGTGGTGCAGGCGCAAAAAGACGCGGGCGCATGATACATGTGCCCGCGTCTTTTTCGTTGAATGAAACTCGGCCGATTGGATGGCGACATCGTTGATGTCGCTACCACCTTGGCCGGTTAATCCAGCCGCCAGATACACGCTTGGCTATGCGTCGTCGCCGTGGTGCACGGCTTCGATGTTGTAGCCATCCGGGTCAAACACGAAGGCCGCGTAATACCCGGCGTGATATTGGGGCCGCAGCCCAGGCGGCCCATTGTCGCGTGCCCCTGCCGCCAGCGCAGCGGCATGAAACGCATCGACCTCGGCGCAGTTGCGGGCATTGAAGGCGATATGCTTGCGCGGGGTTTGCGGCGCTCCCTGGCTGATCCAGAAATCGCCGTGCGGATCGCCGCCATTGTGGCGGTCATCGACAAAACCCGCCGCGTCATCGAACTGCCGGCTGATCGAATAACCCAGGGGTGCCAGCGCGGCTTGATAAAACGCCGTGCTGACTGCGAGTTGGCTGACGCTGATGTCGGTGTGATCGATCATGACTCACCCTTTCACTGGAATGAACGCGTGTATTTCGTCGAGAAGATCGTATCGGGTGGCCAGACCGGCAGCGACCGCGCCGCCCTGGATTGGGCCATCGTACATAAGGTGCCCCACGGTGACGGCTACGTTGCTCAGAAGCCCGGATACTTGTCCCAGGTCTTCTGATTTCGCACCGAATCTTTCGCGTATTCGCCCACGTCCCAATCCGCAAAATCGTACAGATCGCCGGCCAGTTCGGCGATCACGTCACTGAGTTCAAGCTGGGCCAGCCAGTGCGATGGAATGGCGTCCACGCCCCACTTCGCTCCCAGCAGATTACCTACCATCGACCCGGTGGAATCCGAGTCACCGTCGTGATTCACGGCCATCACCACGCCGTGCTTGAAGTCGATGGCCACCAGCGCGCAATAGATGGAAATTGCCAGTGCTTCTTCGGCCACCCAGCCTTGGCCAAGCTCCGCGATCGCGTCTTGCGAGGGTCGGCCACTGGCGGCCAGACGTTCGGCGTGTTCAATGGCCGCCAGCGTTTCCTGGTGCGTGGGAGCGGCTCGCAAGCAGGCCTTGGCGATGTCGAGCGCATCGGTCCAGCTCGCACCACCCACAGCGGCCTGGACCAGTACCGCAAACACGCCACCGGTCAATGAACCCGTTGGGTGGCCGTGCGTCAGTGCGGCCAATTCCGTGCCTATCTCGAAAGTCAGTTGCGGCAACTGCTCGAAGCGCTGCGCGAACAGGCCCACCGGTGCCATGCGCATGACCCCGCCGCAGCCCTTGCTATTGTTTTTCGCCGGAACCCCCAGGCTTGGCATGTCACGCAGCGACGACAGGCAGGTATGGCCCGGCGCGCGACGCGCATGCAAGGCATGGTGGCCAAACAACCAGCCGGACTTGTCTTCGCCGAAGACGACGTCGCATTCGCCTTGTTCACCCTGCGTGTGCAACCAGCGCAGATAGGCGTGTGCCACCACGCCAGGGTAGGTTGTGATGCCCTTAAAAGCCCCGCGCACCCAGGCACGCAACAGACCTTCAGCGGTGAACAGCGTCATCTGCGTGTCGTCGGTGATCGTGCCCAGCCCGCCGTAAGCAGGGGCGTAGTCGGTAATGCCATCGGGACCGAAGCGATGCAGGATTTCCGCGCGTTTCATGAACTCGACCGGTGCGCCCAGCGCGTCTCCCACGGCACCGCCCAGCAGGCAACCGAGGAAACGCTTGCGCAGGATGGCAGGGGTGGCGAGCTGTGTTTGGGATGCTTCGATCGATGTCTCTCCAGACGACGAAGCCGAATGCCCGCTGGTCATGGCACCCAATGCGATATTCATTGCAGCAGTCGTGGCGGATACATCGCCAGATGCCACATCAGACGCACTCTTCACCGCATGATCGGTCACCGGCTTGTCGCTGACAGTCTTACGCCGTTCCGCAGCGCCCCGCCGACACAGCATGTCCAGCCACGTGAACAGCCGGGCAAGCCCGGCTTCGCTGGTCGCGTCGGCCATGTTGTGCTGACGCGGATGCATGTTGATATCCACCGCCGTGGCGCGCCAGCCATCAGCGAATTGTGCAAAGTTCACCCGATAAATGCAGTTGCCTGTCCAGCTGCGGTGCAGATACAGCACCCCATCTTCGTAGTACACAAACCACTTGTCTTCCATCTCTTTGGGCAGCAATCCGCAGCGGATATCTGCCATATCGGTTTCGTCGAATTCATGCCCGATATTTCTTGGAATGGATATCGATCTACGCAATGCCGGCATCGGCCGGGTCTTCCAGTCTTCCCGGCTTGCAATGGGCGATGCCAAGGGTTGCGGCAAGCATGCCAATGCGGCTTCCAACACTGCCAGGTCACGCTTTCTGCCGGTGGCATTCGTAGTGAGCCCAAGCCGCTCGCGCGCCTGGTCGGGCGTGGCCCAGCACAGGGATGACGTTTCCGCGTTATCGAAAGCCAAGGTCACGTCGGGCGTGGCCAGCATCAGGAAATAACGGTTGATGGTGGTGCCGCCAAGGAACTCGCCAGGCACCGGTGTGAGTATCCGGGCAACGACACCGGTTTCCTCGAACACTTCCCGCAATGCAGTCTGACGCGGTGTCTCGCCAGGGTCGGGCCGACCTTTGGCGAAGGTCCACACATAACCGTCATAGTGGTTTTTAACTTCGCGCAGCAGCAGATTGCCACGCGCATCCATGATCACGGCACCGTAGGCAACTGCCTTCCCTGCAGGCATCGCAGCCGACCAAGGCAGGCCATCCCAAGGTGATGCGGCAGGTATCTGTGCATCGTCAGTTGTACCGGAGAGCATCGACCATGCCTTGCCACCAGCCGCTGCACGCGATGCACCCAGGCTATGCGACAACTCGTCCTGCACCACCGGGTAATCGATGTCTTTGGCGATCAAGGCCAGGGCTTTGGCGAAAGCGTCGTGCGTGGCCTTGGCACGCCACGGGTATTCGCTGCCTGGCTGCGATTGGCTGTCGGTCAGCGAGGGCAGGTAATGCTGGCGCAGACGCGTCAGGTCGTCGCGATGCCGGCTACGAATCGTCAGATGCTGGTTATCGGGTTTCTGCACCACACTGAAGAAACCGATCCGGGTCATGAGCCACATGAGACTGTCACTTTCAAGGCGCTAAAGGACAAGCCTAGCAAATCCCGATGCAGCGCATCGGCCGGCACCTTTTCCAAGTGTAGCGATGGGCTGCCGATAAAAATGGCGACATGACCGCAGCCGCCATCATCCTCCACTACCCCCATCAAGACAGCGTGAACGGACCACCGCGCGCCAAGGCTTTCTGATACGCAGGCCGGGCATGAATGCGCGACAGCCAATCCATCAGGCGCGGCCGTGACGCATCCAGGCCACCCCGCGAGGCGGCAGCTTCCAGCGGAAAACTCATCTGAATATCCGCGCCGCTAAAAGCCTCACCGGCGAACCACGTGCGCTTGCCCAGCTCGCCTTCCATGAAGTCCAGGTGCGTTTTCAGCTGCGGCGAGATGAAGCCGCTTTTGACCTTGCCTGCAATCGCCTTGGCAATTGGTTTGATAAAAAACGGCATGGGGGCTTTTTCGACCTTGTCGAACACCAGCTTCAGCAGCAGTGGCGGCATGGCCGAGCCTTCCGCGTAGTGCAGCCAGTAGCGATAACGGTCGAAGTCGGGCGATCCGGCAGGCGGTGCCAGGCGGTCGCGTCCCAGTCGTTCGACCAGGGTTTCGATGATCGCACCCGACTCGGCCAGCACCAGGCCCTGGCCGTCCGTCACCACCGGGGACTTGCCCAGCGGGTGCACGGCTTTCAATTCTGGCGGTGCCAGCATGGTTTCCGGGTTGCGCTTGTAGTGAACGATGTCGTAGGGCTCACCCAGCTCTTCCAGCAGCCACAGAATGCGTTGAGAACGTGAATTTTCCAGGTGGTGAATGGTCAGCATGAAGGGGCTTCCTTGACGGATAAGCCCCATTGTCATGCCGGCGCAGGCTGGCTGGTGTGTCCGACGGTTAGCGACCGATTCGCGAGAGAGCGCCGGGGTTGGCAGCAGTAGCGCGCAATATCGGCTGCTAAGATTCAAGCCCCCCGAGGAGGCCCGGATACCGATGCCGCAATTCCCCGCCAGACACCTGGCCAAGCCGTTCGCCCGACAGCTGTGGCTCCATGCCCAGGGCCTGACCACCGCTGCGCCCTTCGGCACCGGTCCAGCCGCCACGCTGGCCGCCACACGCCAGCTTGGCTACGTGCAGATCGACACCATCAACGTGATCGAGCGCAGCCACCACCACATTCTTGCCACCCGCATTCCCGACTACCGGCGCGACCACCTGGCGCAGGCGCAGTCGGTGGACAAGACGGTTTTTGAATACTGGACCCACGCGCTGTCGTATGTGCCGGTCGAGGACTACCGTTTCTACCTGCCCGCCATGCAGGACCATCGCAACAATCCCCGATCGTGGTTCGACAGTGTTGACCGCGATGCCGTGCGGCGACTGCTGAAACGCATCGAAGCAGAAGGTGCCTTGTCGCTGCGCGACATTGACGACGATGTGCTGGTCGACAAGACCCATGCCTGGGGCAGTCGCAAACCCTCGCAGCGTGCGATGAAACTTGCGTTCTACCAAGGCGCGCTGACGGTCAGCGCCCGCAGCGGCATTCTGAAAACCTACGAGCTGACCGACCGGCATTTCGGCTGGCCGCCACGGCCACGAACGGCAACGCCCAATCAGATCACGGCCTACCTGCTTGACCGTGCGCTGCGCGCGCAGGCCATCGTCAGCCTGGATTCGATCTGCCATCTGGATGCACCCAGCAAACCCGCCGTGCGCGCCTTGATCGAACAACGGGTAAAACGCAAGACGCTGGTGCCGGTGCAGCTGGACGACACGCCCACTGCGTACTGGGCAGAACCCGCCACGCTGGATGCAAGCCACGCACCGCTTGCCGACGACCAGGTGCATATCCTGTCGCCCTTCGATCCGCTGATCATCCAGCGCAAGCGGCTGATGCAGTTCTTCGACTACTTCCACCGTTTCGAAGCCTACGTGCCTGCAGCCAAACGTGTGCTTGGCTACTTTGCATTGCCGGTCTTGCTGGGTGACCGCATCGTCGCCGCCATCGACCTGAAAACCGATCGGGCGCAACAAGCCTTGCGTGTACAGCAGTGGACGTGGTTCGAAGACGTGCCGGCGGCGGGCAAACAAGCCATCGACCACGCCCTGCATCGCTTCGAAGCGTTCCAGTTGGGACGGGAGGCAAGCCCGGACATGCCAGCCCGACATACCCAAGCCGCACCGCCGTTCAACGTGCCTGCCGAATTGGCAGAGGCCACCGCACAGGCAATGCCGCCCGAAATACCGCCAAAGGCACCACGCCGATGATTCTTTTCTGCGGAGACCCGCACGGCCGTTTCGACCACATCATCGACGCCGTGCACGAACACCGTCCCGCGGCCATTGTGCTGCTGGGCGACCTGCAGGCCCCGCAGCCCTTGGAACAGGTGCTGGCATCGATCCTAGACAAAACCGACATCTGGTTCATCCACGGCAACCACGACACCGATTCCGATGCGGACTACGACAACCTGTTCGGCTCGGCACTGGCCGACCGCAATCTGCACGGCCGCATTGTCGAGATCGATGGCCTGCGTGTCGCGGGGTTGGGTGGCGTATTTCGGGGTCAGGTCTGGGGACCACCCGCCGCGTGGAATGCCGAGACGCCGGAAGAGTATGTAGCCCGCTGCGGCCAAGGAAACTGGTGGCGTGGCGGCTTGCCGCGACGCCATCGCAGTTCGATCTTTCCGGTCGACTATTTTGCGCTGGGCGGCAAGACCGCAGACGTGCTGGTCACGCACGAAGCACCCAGCGTGCACCGCCATGGCTTCTACGCGATTGATGAGCTGGCTCGCAGCCTGAAGGTGTCGAAGACTTTCCACGGCCACCATCACGACCGGTTGGACTATCGACGCGCCTGGCAACGTGTGGGCTTTGAAGCCTGGGGTGTGGGGCACTGTGGCATATCGGATTTGAATGGCACGATGCTGCGTGAGGGTACATTTGATGAGATGCGCAGCAGGCGTTGAAAATCAGGTGCAGATTGGTTGGCGCTGCGTAAGCGACGGCACCACGTAAGCAGCATCAAGCACCCTGCCGCCAGCACCACACCACAAATGCGATCAAGGCGGCGCACCCAACAGGTCTGCCACGCACTGCAAGGCCGTGCGCAGTTCCGCCTGATTCCTGGCAGACCCGGTGGCGATCCGTACCGCATTCGACGACACGCCCTCACCTACCGCAAATGCGTCGCCCGCCAGAATGCCGACACCGCGCTGCGCGAGTGCGTCGACAAACGCTGCCGGTGTCCAAACGGCTGGCAACCTGAGCCAGATGCTTAGCGGACCGACCGTAATCAGGTTGCGAAACTCCCGAAGTATTTCCGCTGCAATAGCCGCCCGCATCCGCCCTTCCGCCCTCACCCGTGCGATGTGCCGGAAGGCCGATTTGTCGCGCAGCGCCTGGATCGCCAAGGCACCGACAATCGGGGATGGCGACAGCATGGTGGTACGCAACAAGTCGTCCAGTGCACGCGACTGCTGCACGCTTGGTGACACGACATACGCCACCCGCAAACTGGGCGACAGACACTTCGACAAGCTGGCGATGTAATAGGTCTGCCGGGGAGCCAGACTGGCAATCGGCGGCACTGGCTGCTCAAGCAGTTCGCCGTAGACGTCATCCTCGAAAATGCGCAAACCCTGCCGCTCGGCAATGTCGGCAATCGCTTGCCGGCGTTCCAAGGGCATGGTCGCATTGCTTGGATTCTGCGCATTCGGCACGCAGTAGAGCGCCTTCGCACCGGTTCTGAGCATGGCGTCTTCCAGCGCCGAAGGCACGATGCCGTGCGCATCCATGGCCACCGGCTCAACGCGGATGTCGAACATCGCAGCCAGCACCCGTATCGTCGGCCACGCCATTTCCTCGGCCAGTAACACGCCTGAGGTGCCGACCTCCAGACGCATCAATGCCATCAATGCGGCGCGTGCACCCGCAGCCGTGGCAACCCGGTTCAACAGTGTTCCCGCAAAACGCGGCTGCAACCACTGCACCGCCGGGGCAATGGCAGACGGATCGCGTCGATACGCGCGCTCGGAAAACAGCGCCACCCCGTTCTCCCCACCCAGGGCCACCAGCGCAGTCGCCAGATCAAACGGAATCCGCAAGGCAGGCGGCCACACCGATGCAAGGTCGATCTCCGGCCGGGGAGACTGCGCGTCCTGCACCAATGCCGTCTGATAATCGGTGGACACCGTCGTGCCGCGACCGGGTTGCGCCGCAATCAAGCCCCGCCGCTTGGCTTCGGCATACGCACGCGTGACCGTCGTGAAATGCAGGCCCAGATGCTGGGCAAGCTGCCGCTGCGAAGGCAATGGCGTACCCGCGCGCAACTCGCCGGAATCCACGCCAAGCGCCAACACCCTGACCAGCCGCATATACGCGGGGCCATCCGATTCGCGCATATGCGTTGCCACATACATCAACACCGATTCATGCATACACCGACTTGAGTCCCTTCCATCGCGGTTCGACACTTGATCCCACTGCGAAGATCAGCAGCGCCAATCAGTGTACGGACCGACAGCGGGGATTGCATGCAAGAAAACAGGGAAGAAAAAGCGGTAGTCATCATCGGCAGCGGCATCATGGGGCGCGATATCGCAGCCATTTTTGTCGCAGGCGGCTGGACCACCCAACTGGTGGCACGCGACCAAGCGCGCTGGCCCGACGCACGCCAACTGCTGGCTGCATCGGCACGACAACTGGGCAACCACGACGATGCAAAAGTGGTGTTCCGCGCCAGCATCAAAGACATCGACTGGCAACACGTACAGGCCGTGCTTGAAGTCGTGCCGGAACAGCTTGCCTTGAAGCAGTCGCTATTCGCCGAACTCGACGCCGCCGCGCCCGCGCACGTGGTCTTCGGGTCCAACAGTTCAGGCATTCGCATCACCGACATTGCACAAGGTCTGCCGGGTGCCGGACGCATGGCCAACACCCACTTCTTCCAGCCAGCCCACCTGGTGCCGCTGGTAGAAATCGCCAAAGGCGAAGCCACCACCCAAGCCACCATGGATCGGCTCTACGACATCTTCGCCAGCCTGGGCCGCGCCCCGGTACGCGTAAACCGCGACCTGCCCGGCTTCCTGGCCAATCGCATCCAGCACGCCCTGATGCGCGAAGCCTTCGCAGTCATCGACAGCGGCTTGGCCAGCGCAGACGACGTCGACCTAGCCGTGCAATTCGGCTTCGGATTCCGCTACGCAGCGGCCGGCCCGATGCTGCTCAAAGAATTTGCCGGATTCGACACCCAGCACGCAGCCGCCACAGCGATCTACCCATCCCTGAGCAACGACACCGCACCCGGCAAGACCTTGGCAGGCCTGGTGCAACAAGGCCGCTTCGGCATGAAAGCGAAGAAAGGCTTCCGCGACTGGACCGACGAAGCCATTGCGGAAGAACGAACACGATATGAAGCAGCCTTGGTGAAAGCAGCAGCCGTACTCGGGCCGCCAAAGATCAAGCGAAGCACCTGACGCAGCGTGCGCCGCGCACGTTCAAACTGTGGGCGCTGGGGCTGTGACGGGTTGGCAGCCTTTAGTCAGTGACTTCGCTTGCGAAAAATGCATATCCAAAACAAAGCGCAAACACGCACCGCGCAGCGAGCAGCCACACGAAGCCACCAGCCCCCCATTCATTCTCCCGCAAGCCGTTCACGTGCGGCCACCCGCTTCGCTGTCACCCCACCCTCAAGCAGACGCGCAAATATTCTTGAGTGGCGCTGCGGTAAAAGGCTGCTGAAGAACCCACCGAATCGTGAGCCGGAGACACCGCTTCGTGGCGACCTGGCCAGCCAATCCCCGGAGCCAGCCGCATGGCAATCAAGAATGGTGGCCAACGAATGCCGAGAACCAAGTCCAGCACCAAGCAGCCAGAAAAACAGAAGCCGCCCAAAGGCGGCATGCACTGCGAACCAAACGTCTTTGAAGGCGTGGGTGGTGGGGCCGGATTGGCTGCCCTTCTGGACGAGGTGGAGGGCGGGAGCCCCGACGCCAAAGTCCAGCGGGGCAGACGAGCCGGCCCCACCACCCACGACTGACTCAAGAACCAAACACCCTGCCCAACGGCGTCCCCCTCGTGCACTCAACGCACACCAGACACCCCGTCAGACGACAAAAAACTTCCCGCCATCCAACACCGCTTCCCCATCCCACCGATAAGCAACCAAATCACCCCCCTTCCCCGCGCTGTAATCCACACACGCCGCCATCGGCGTCTGCAAAGCAGGCGTGCCAGTCATCCAGTAATGCCCGAAAAACACCGGCTTCTCACCCGCATAACGATGCAGGTCACCCACAGCCACCGCAAGTTCGGGAAGCGCCAGACGCTCAGTCTCCGGCATCATCGCCAACGCACGATAAGTCAGCGCAGACTCATCCCACCAACGCGTGCGCACCTCATATCGCGCCACCCCATCCTTATCGTGGAAAAAGTGCCCATCCGGCAAGGCCAACTCCAACCCCTTGGTCACCCCCTCCACCGCCCGATACGCCGCCGACCCCTTGCGACTCGCAGCAACCACCAGTTCCGGCGTCAGTTGCAAGTCTGCCGTCAGCAACGGACGAATCTCATTCATATAGCCATCGTGCCAACACGCATGAACCACTCGGAAGCCGGGTGCTTCCAGCCATAGCGGAATAGTCATGAACCAGTCGATCAATTCCTGATGCAAAGCCGGCCGGTGCTCGACCTCTGCCAGAAAAGCCGCATGCTGATGACGGTTCTTCACGCCCACCGCGCCACTGCGCGGCCGTAGATATTCACCTGCACGCTCGGGGTCGGGCGTGTGCCAGGCGATGGCGTTGTACTCGTGATTGCCCATGATGATGCGGGCCGATCCGGCATCCACCATCCGGCGCACCAGCATGACGGTATCGACCTGCCGAGGGCCGCGATCCACCAGGTCACCCACAAAAATGGCGGTGCGATCAGGGTGGCGATACGCACCCAAAACATCCCGATAGCCGAGCTTTTCCAGTAATGCGATCAGCTTGTCGGCCTGTCCGTGGATGTCGCCGATGATGTCGACGCCTTGCGTGGGGAATGTCGTGAGGGTCATGGAAACACTGCCTGTCTGGTGCGGACGGCAAGCTGCAAAAAACCGCCTTGCGCGTTTGCCGCCCGACAGATTGACGCCAAGATGAATGGCGAATTGGACCCTCGATTTTACGACCTGATCAGAAGCGTCCTCGCAGGGTGACCTGCACGCTGCGTGGTTCGCCCCAATGCACGCCGCTGTAGAAGCCGACGTTGCGGTAGTAATGTTTGTCGAACAGGTTGTTGACGTTCAAGGACATGCTCAGGTTGTCGGTGATGCGGTATTGCGCCATCAGATTCACCAGATAGACCGAGGACTGCGTCATGCGCGTAGGTGCATACACCAGCGTGCCGTTGGCGCGTTCGGCCACCGGGCGATTGCCATCACGGAACAGGCTGCTTTGCCATGTCAGCCCACCACCCACCGTCAGGCGATCCAATGCACCCGGCAATTTGTAGGTGGTGAAGACGCGCAGCAGATTCGACGGCGTGGTGGTGTTGATCGGCACGCCCAGTGCGTTGCGCGTCACGGATCGACTGAAGCCCGCCGACACGTTCCAAGCCGGCGACAACATGCCGCTTGCCTCGACTTCCCAGCCGCGCACCGTGTTGCCTTTGCCGGTGGATCGGTATGCGCTCTCACCGCCTGGCAGGTAGCCTTCCGGCACGCTGTCGTCCAGTTCAGCCACGTTGTCCTGTTTGCTGCGGAACACCGCTGCAGCCAGGTTCAGTTTGCCATCCAGCAATTCCGATTTGGCACCGATCTCGTAGTTGGCCCCCACCACCGGATCAAGGTACTGGCCATTCTTGTCGCGATTGCTTTGCGGCCGGAAGATATCGGTGTAGCTGGCGTATACCGTGGTGCGACGATCGATGTCGTACAGCAGGCCAGCGTAGGGGGTGAAGGCCTTGTCGGGCGAATACCCGGTGTGGGACCGGAAAGTGCCATTGGTGTTGAAGTTGTCGCTCTCGGTGCGCCAGCTGCTGTAGCGCGCACCCAGCACAGCCGCCAGCGGATCGGACAGTTTCACGCGTGCCGCGCCGTAGGCAGCCGATTGTCGCAAGGTGGTCGTCGAGCTGGGATAGCCCAAGTAAGTGGCAGAGGGCTGTGCCACGTTGCCGTTCCAGTTGCGCCAATCGGGAATGACGTTCCACGATGCAGGCATGGCCGACGTAATCGACGCTTCCGACGCACCGTAACGGCGATTGGTGGTGTAGCCGAACGTCAGGTCATGACGCTGGCCGAACAGATCCACCTTGCCCACGGCATTGATATCGGCCACGGTCATGGTTTCGTCGTAGCGCGAATTCATCGCTGCAATCGTCACGCCACTGCCGTCGGGCCGGGGCGTACCACCAAAGCCGAAGTAAACGTCGGTATCGACCTTGCGACTGCTGTGGCTGTAGGTGCCCTTGATCTTCCAGTTGTCGTTCAGCTCGTGTTCCAGCGTGGTAAACGCGGTCGACTCGGTCGGTGCCCAGGTGCCCCAACTGCTGCTGAGGTTGGTCGATCGCGGCATGTTGACCAGGTAGGACTGTTTGGCGGCCGGGTCCCAGCCCCAGTACAACACGGTGCCCCAGGTGGGCGCGCTAGGGGTCTGCTTCTGGTATTCGTAACCCAACGACAGCACCGTGCGCTCGCCCAGGTCGGCTTCCAGAATGCCGTAGGCAACCTTCTTTTCCATCTCGTAGAAATCGCGGAACGATTCACGGTTTTCGTCGGCCACTACCAGACGACCACGCAGGTGGCCGTCGAAGGCCAGCGGGCCGCCGACATCAGCCTCGGCGCGGCGCAGCTTCCACGAGCCGGCCAGCAGAGCACCATTGGCCGCAAACTCATGTGTGGGTCGTTTGCGCACCAGGTTGACGCTGCCCGACGGGTCGCCGGCCCCGGTGGTCAGGCCGGTGGCACCACGCACGACTTCCACGCGGTCGTAGACAATCATGTCGGTGTTCTTGCCACCGATGCTGCCGTAGGTATTCAGCACCCCATCGACCTGGAAGTTGCTGATCGCGTAGCCGCGCGACGAGAAGGTGATGCGCTCGGAATCGGTTTCCTGCACCAGAATGCCGGTGGTCTGCGCCAGCACTTCAGACAGCTTGTTCACGCCCATGTCGTCCAGCCGTTGACGCGTCACCACGGTGACCGACTGCGGGGTTTCGCGCGGCGACAAGGCAAGCTTGGTGGCGGTATTGGTGGATCGCGCGGCGTATGACGGCGACCGCTCGGTCACCGGGTCGTCGATGGCATTGGCGCTCACACTGACCGGGGCCAGCGTGGCTGGGCCGGTGCTGTCCAGGGCAGCACCTGCCGGCAAGGCGCGCAGTACATAACGTCCGTTCTCGGCGTGTGCCCGCATGCCGGTGCCTGCGATCAGCGCAGCCAGGCCTTGTTCCACCGTGTAGGTACCTTGCAAGCCGGCGCTGCGCTTGCCCGTCGTCAACCCGGCATCGACCGCAACCATTGCACCCGCTGCGCTGCCAAAATGTGCCAACGCTTCATCGAGCGGACCGGCCGGGATATCAAAACGACGTTGTGCCGAGACGTCCTGGGCTGCCATCTGCGCCATCGCCGCGCCCGACACCTGAATGGCTCCCACCGCCATGCACCACAGCGCACCGCATACCGCCTGAGCGATCCGATCGGGTCGGCGTTGGCGGCCGGATGAAGCAATGTGGGTGGGCAGGCAATGGCGGTGCACCATGAACAGATTCCTTTCGACAGGGCAAAAAAATGAAGGCAGTACCGCGACCACATGCGGCATGTCCTGTTTGCCAATCGAGGCGAATAAATCTGCCCTGCTGTTACAAAATTTGGGGTCGAAGCGCTACGTTGCGGGCCTGAGCAGACCTGCTGTCGATACGGCGATCACGCCGCGCGCACCGTCACCCAGTAACGCGTGCGTGTGTCCACCCGTACCGGCAGGCTGTCCTGCAACGCCGCCAGGATCTGATCGGTATCGGCAATCGGAAACGTGCCGGTCAGCCGAAGGTCGGCCACGTTGGCATCCCAGCCCAGTCTGCCCGGCCGATAACGGCCCAGATCGGCCAGGAATCCACCCAAGGGGCGGCGTACCGCTACCAGCACCCCACCCATCCACGCATGGGTCTGCAGATCCAGCGGTTCGACCGTGCCCGTGGCCTGACGGGTGAAGGTGCATTGCTCACCAGCCCGCAATGGCTGCGACATGCCCTCACGGCAAGTGAGCAAAACATCTCCCGCATGCACACCGACCTGCGTGGATGCAGCCAGGTCTTCAAGACGACGCACGCTGAAACGCGTGGGCACGCCCTTGGCCGCCGACTGCACGGCCCCGTCAGCGGTTTCTATCCAGATTGGCGGAATGGGTTCGGCACTGCGGGTATCGATCATCAATTCGCCATCGAGCAGGCGGATACGCCGCTGGCTGGCGTTGCACGCCACCTCGATCTCGGTGCGGGTGTTCAGCCGCAACCGGGTGCCGTCTGCCAGGACCAGGCTGCGCTGCTCACCAACGCCGGTCTGATGCCGCTCGGCTGACAGCGCACGCCCAGACAGATTCAGCATTTCGCTGCCAACGACCAAGGGCACGAACACTGCAGCGGCCTTCAGCACGCGACGACGCTGACATACGCGCTTTTCGGCCGACAGCACCGACGCAGCGGCCAGGGGCCCAACACGTTCAGCGGTATGCCGCAGGTAGCGGCCCATGTCGCTCAGTTGTTCCCAGGCTCGCTGATGCTCGACATCGGCCTGCCGCCAAGCCAGGCAAGCGTCCTCTTCGTCCCGGGTTGCGGCCCCCGACTGCAAGGTGGCAAACCACACGCAGGCCTGATGAAGGACATCCGGGGCAACAGCACCCCGTGCAGCGCCATCGTGATCGGGCCGGCCGGCACGCAGCGTGGACCCATGCAATACGAGATCAGTCATGGTTTGCAGACATGGGCAAAAGCCAGCCTTTCCTGGAATCAGGCATGCAGGGCCAGATAGCAGTGCTGCATCGCACGCACCATGTATTTCTGCACCATGTTGACCGAGGTTGCCATTTGATCAGCGATCTGCGCATAGCTCAGCCCATCGAACTGCGACAGCAGAAATGCTTCGCGCACACGCGGCGGAAGTCCATCGAGCATGGTGCCGATGGCAGTCAGGGTTTCGACCAGAATGGCCATCGTCTCTGCGCTTGGCCACTGCGGCTCTGGCAGTTGCGCCAGGGTTTGCAGATAGGCGCGCTCGATTTCACGTCGGCGGACATGGTTGACCATCAGGCCGTGCGCAATGGTCGTCAGGTAGGCGCGCGGCTCGCGCAATTCGATCGTGCGGCGCGACGCCAAGACACGCAGAAAAACGTCATGCGCCAGATCGGCCGCGTCTGAGGTGCTGCCAAGTTTTTTCCGCAACCATCCTTGCAACCAGCTGTGGTGATGGGTGTAGAGCTTGTCCACGCAATCGGGATCGGCGAACTGGGCCGGCTGCATCCAGGGGCTTCCATCCAGAGGCTTGCATAAGACACGGACGAACCGCGGCAATCAAATGCGTATGAGAATCGATATCATTATGAATAATTTATGAAACTTTGGATATCGAGATGCGCCAATGTGTCGCGGCACGATCATCAGGGTTAACCCTTTGATTGACACACGTTTGCAGCTTTCTAGGTGATGGCAGCGCTTGTCTGCTCCAGTGTCTGCTCCATTGCCGCTGACAGCCGATATGCCACAGATCGCCTGGCTGACTCGCCGGAATCAGCCTAGACGAAATCAGCGTGGTGACCCCGGCCACGCGCGCATGGCCGCCTCAGCCATGGCCTCCAGCTCAGCTTGGCTCGCCCCATCGCGCGCCTGCACCGACATGCCTTGCTGCACACCCAGGAACATGCGGGCCGTGCCTTCCACATTCAGGGATGCAGGCAACTCGCCTTCATTAACCGCCCGACGCAGCCGGGCTTCCAAGGCTGCCAAGGCACCGTTTCTGCCCGCCACGACAAGCCGGCCCAGGTCTTCCACGCCCTCACTGGCCACCGTCGACAACGTCAACATGCAGCCCTTGGGACAGGTTTCCTGAGTCAACAGATGCGCCGACGCGGTCAGGAAATGCTCGAACCCTTCGCGAGCCGTTGCAGCTGCTTCGATGGGTGCCCACAGTTGCGGGGAGAACGACTCCACGTAATGCGCCATTGCCTCGGCATACAGCGCTTCCTTGCTGCCGAAAGCCGCGTACAGGCTAGGCGAGTTGATGCCCATGCATTGGCACAGATCGGTCATCGACGTGGCCGTGAATCCCTTTTCCCAGAACAAGGTCATGGCTGCGTTCAAGGCCGCATCACGATCAAAGGCCCGGGGTCGTCCACGCGCTGCCATTGCTGATCCGTAATTTATGTATTGATCGACATAATATTCTCGTTGACAGGCATCGGCAAACGCAGGCACATTTCTGTATCGATCAACACAAAAAAAAGATCAGTCATGACACAACTCGCAGGTAAACGCGCTCTTGTCACCGGTGCCAGCCGCGGAATCGGCCGCGCCATCGCCGAAGCCCTGGCCGCACAAGGCGCAGACGTTGCCATCACCTATCAATCGTCCGCCGACAAAGCACAGGAAGTCGTGCGCGCCATCGAGGCCACCGGCCGTCGTGCCGTTGCCATTCAGGCCGACAGCGCCGACCCGCAAGCCGTACAAGCCTCGATCGCACAAACCGTCGAGGCCCTGGGCGGTCTGGACATCCTGGTCAACAACGCTGGTGTCGCGACCTATGAATCGGTTGCCGACGTGAGCCTGACAGAACTGGACAGGCTGCTGAACGTGAATGTCCGCGCAGTCGTGCTGGCCACCCAGGCTGCCTTGCCGCACTTGGGCCAGGGCGGACGCATCATCAACATCGGCAGCAGTCTGGCCGAGCAAGTCCCCTTCCCTGGCGTGACCATCTACTCGATGACCAAGTCGGCACTGATCGCGCTCACCAAGGGCCTGGCCCGCGACGTCGGCCCGCGCGGCATCACCGTGAACATGGTGAACCCCGGCTCGACGGATACCGACATGAACCCCGCCGATGGCGCAAGCGCCGACGGTCAGCGCAGCCTGACGGCGCTGGGCCACTACGGCAAACCTGAAGACGTGGCGGCTGCCGTAGTGTTTCTGGCAAGCCCGGCGGCGAAGCAGATCACGGGTACGCGTCTGACGGTGGATGGCGGGGCCAACGCCTGATTGGTTCGGGCCTAGGGTGGGTAACCAGGCCGCCGCGCAGAATTTGCCATCGGCATGCTGCATGGCTGGTAAACGTTACCTTCGATCGAGCCGCAGTTGGTCTCAAGTGGATGAGTTGCAGCAAATCTGCGCAGCGCAATTCATCCCATCTCTCTGAAGGAAAACAGGTCAGGACCGCTTTTTGCTGATCCGTCGCCCAGCACAGGCAATTCACGCCGAAAGCGAAAGCCGACACATTCCGTAAGCCGGCCTTCTTTGCCCGTCTTCCCCCAGGAGAAACCCATGCGCTTCCAACGTCTCGCCATCGTCGCCACCATTGCAGCATCCGCCGTCTTCGCCGGTTGCACGACGACGACCACCACCCCGAAGGCCGACAGCAACAAGACCACCGCCGCTGAAAAGCGCACCTCGGTGAACAGTGCCGCTGACGCCACGCTGGCCCGCCTGTATCAGCAGTCGCCGGACAGCCGCGCGCTGGTGCAACGTGCACGCGCTGTGCTGATCTTCCCGGAAGTGCTGAGCGGTGCGTTCGTGGTGGGCCTGGAGCACGGCACTGGCGTGCTGCGCGTTGGCGGCCGTAACGAAGGCTATTACACGACCACCGGCGGCTCGATCGGCTTCCAGGCTGGCGCACAATCGAAGGCCATGGTCATCGCTTTTGCGACCGACGCGGCTTACCAGAAGTTCATCAACAGCAAGGGCTGGACGGTTGGCGCTGACGCCACCGTTGCCGTGGCCAGCATCGGTGCCAACGGCAACGTTGACTCGAACACGGCTCGCCAGCCGGTCGTCGCTTTCGTGATGAACAACGGTGGCCTGATGGCTGGTGTGTCGATCGACGGCACCAAGATCTCGCCGGCCAACTTCTAAGTGGACGCTTGAGCGGGTGCCACGGCACCTGCTCTCGTCGGATAGGCCAGCACGCAGAGTCGGTTCACGCCGACCCTGCGTTTTTTTCGTCTTGACCACGGTGGCTCGCAGCAACCTGGTTGCCGCCACGCGCCTACGCCGCAGGTTTACTTGCCTGACAAGGAAATGCGCGACCCAGTGCGTTGGCTACCAGCGGTGCCGCCTTGCCGCGCAAACCCGCTTCGGGCCGGTCGGTCAGATAGGTGTGAACCCGGTCGCTCAATTCGTGAGGCAAGACAGCACCGCGTGTGCACCAGCTTTTACCCTGACCCTGATCGGCAATGCCCGTGATGTAGGCCTGTGCATACGCGGACGAATACAGCTTGCGCATGGCCTCGTCCCTAACTTCGGACGGTCGCTTGCCTTCGAGCGCTTCCTTCAGCTCCGCGCCTGACAGATACCAAGTCCTGTTGTCCTGTGCATGGCAGACGGTTGTGGCCGCGAGCAACACGCACAGGGAGATGAACCGTTTCGACAAGATGCCTCCTGGATGATTTGAATGATGAATCTTTCCTGTGAATAGCATCCTATCCATGTCAAAGATGCATGCTGGCAACAGGCAGATACGATGATCGCAGCAGCTTGAATCAGGCGTTTGAACTGACTGCCTGCTGCTCACGGAAACAGGCTGCCTTGCTTTCGCGGGCAAAATTCTGGGTGGGCGGCCGGCAATACGCATCAGCATGACCAATCGCCTCGTCAAACGCGGCACGGGCTTCATCCATGCGACCCGCGCGAAAGCGCACGCCACCCAGCCATGTCAGCGTGCTTACCCGCTTGCCAGGATCTTCCTCGGCTTCGACATCAGGGATGCTGGCGCTGCGTTCCGCGTAAGCCAGTTCGCCTTCGATGTTGCCCAGCCGTCGTTCGCTGTCGCATAGCAGCCCCAACATATGGCGGACTTGCGGGCTGTCCGGTCCGTACTGGCTCGTCACGTCATCCAGCAGCGGCTCGAACCAGTCCAGACCCATGCGGGCACGTCCGTGCTTGCGCTCGTATACGCCTTTGTTCTTGCGGACAGAGAAAGCTTCGTAAGCGGGCCGACCGAGTTTTTCGTGAAGCAAAAGGGCTTGGTCGAGGTGCATCGCGGCACGGGAATCATCCGTCCAGTCCACGCCGACAGCGGCGCAAAACTGATGCATGAAATACCGCGACTCATCGGATAACGCGCCGCTTGCAAGATGGGCTGCCAGCGCACGGTCGGCATGATCCAGGCAGATTTCCTCGTCGCGCTTGGCTTCGACGATGGCCAGCTCTCGGAACAATGCTGCTTCTGCTGCCGTGTCGGGCAAGTCAGGCACCAGCGCCAACAGATCGTCGCGCATGCCTTCGCCCCAATAGCTCGCATCAGGGTCGTCCAGTACCTGCTTCAAGGCGGCAAATCGTGTGTCGTATCCACGTCGGTCTGAAACCATGCGTCTCCTTTGCGCGAAGCGCGCCGTGAGGCGTTGAACGCAATATGTTGATCGCAAAGTTCAACACATCCACATCTTTCACGATGTAATGCTTTCCTTCAGCGTATGGCCCGCGCTCGTGGATGTCGTGAATGCGCTTACGTCTGCACGCTTTTGCCGCAAGCGACAGTCGAGATTCCGCAAACCCTGCTATCCGACAATGAAAGAAATCACCACGATGAAAGAACTTGTCCCTTTCATCGCTGCGCCGCTGGCCATCCTGGTCTTTTCAGTTGACCTGATCTGCGCGTTGGTAATGTGGTTCAGTCCATCGGGTGGTGGCATGCTCTTTATGCTCGGTACCGTACCAAGTTAGGCGATGCACTCACTCATGCTCGCCTCCCACCTCGCGTTCGATTTGCTCGATGCTGGGCAGGCTGGTTTGCAGTTCTTCAGGCAGGGATGCCAACAGTTGGTACTCGGCAATGCTCATGGGCTGGGATTTGCCGCCCAAGGCGTATTCGGCCACAACCTTGTTCTTGCTCTTGCACAACATAAGCCAATGGTGGGGTTGTCCTGCTCGCTTTTGACTTGGCGATCGATGGCAGTAAGGTAGAAGCCCAGTTGCCCCAGGTGCTCTGGTTTGAATGCGCCGCCCTTGAGTTCGATCACCACGTAGCAGCGCAGCTTGAGGTGGTAGAACAGCAAGTCGATGAAGAATTCGTCACCACCCACGTTCACCAGCACCTGACGGCCAACGAAAGCAAAGCCGGCACCAAGCTCCAGCAAGAATTCGGTGACGTGTTTGACCAACGCGCTTTCTATTTCGCGCTCCTGCGCTTCATCGGTCAGACCCAAAAAATCGAAACGATATGGGTCTTTCAGTGATTCGCGGGCGAGGTCGGATTGAAGGACAGGTAGACGGGCGTCAAAATTGGTCACGGCGTTGCTGCTGCGTTCCAGCAAACGGGATTCAATCTGCATCACCAAGACATTGCGCGACCAGTTGTGTTCGATTGCCTTGGCGACATACCACTGCCGAGCTTCCAAGCTGGGCAGCTTGTCCAGCAAAGCGAGTTGATGGTACCAAGGCAATTGTGCAAGCACTGCTTGCACAAAGTCGGCGTCCGGCCAGGCTTGGGCAAAAGCGCGCATGTACTTGAGGTTGCGCGGGGAAAAGCCTTTCATGTCCGGGAAGGCGGTGCGCAAATCATGCGCCAGCCGTTCAATGACCTTGGCCCCCCATCCCTGCTTAGTGTGTCGCTGCAAAGGGGCAGCGTCGGCAGGCCATTGCTAACATCCCGATTAAACGGAAAGACAGCATTCCTGTTTTGAGTGTTTTTTTACCCTGGTGTCCGAACGCACGATTGGCTTGGACTAAGACCACACATGGGTGGAATGCATACCTCGACCAAAACGAGAGGTCGATGTTGAAGAGTAAAAATCAAGCCACCGTGGGAGCGTCGTCCCACGGTGCAATACACAAAGAGCCGCTTAGACGTTGAACAAGAAGTTCAACACGTCCCCATCCTTCACGATGTAGTCCTTGCCTTCCGCACGCATCTTGCCCGCTTCCTTGGCTGCCGACTCGCCCTTGAACTTGATGAAGTCATCAAACGCAATCGTCTGCGCGCGGATGTAGCCGCGCTCGAAGTCAGTGTGGATCACGCCAGCGGCTTGGGGGCCGGTGGCACCGATCGGCACGGTCCAGGCGCGCACTTCCTTCACGCCGGCGGTGAAGTAGGTCTGCAGGCCCAGCAGCTTGAAGGCGGCGCGGATCAGGCGGTTCAGGCCCGGCTCTTCCATGCCCATGGAGTCCAGGAATTCCTTGCGGTCGGCTTCTTCCATTTCACCGATTTCGGCTTCGATGGCGGCGGAAATGGCAACCACCGGGGCGTTCTGCTTGGCCGCGTATTCTTTCAGGCGGTCGAGCATCGGGTTGTTCTCGAAGCCGTCTTCCGACACGTTGCCCACGTACATGGCGGGCTTGGCGGTGATGAAGCACATTTGCGCCATCAGGCCCAGGTCGTCGCTGCTCAGGCCCATCGAGCGGATCGGCTTGGCCTGGTCCAGGTGGGCGATGACTTTTTCCAGCACGGCGACGATCTTGGCGGCATCTTTGTCGCCTGAGCGTGCGGTCTTGGCGAAGCGATGCAAGGCCTTGTCGGCGGTTTGCATGTCGGCCAGGGCCAGTTCGGTTTCGATGGTTTCGATGTCGGCGATCGGGTCGACCTTGCCGGCTACGTGGATCACGTTCGAATCCTCGAAGCAACGCACCACGTTGATGATGGCGTTGGTTTCGCGGATGTGGGCCAGGAACTGGTTGCCCAGGCCTTCACCCTTGCTGGCGCCCGCCACGAGGCCTGCGATGTCGACGAATTCGACGGTCGCGGATACGATGCGCTCGGGTTTGACGATTTCTGCCAGCTGGTCCAGACGCGGGTCCGGCACTTCGACCACACCGGTGTTCGGCTCGATGGTGCAGAAGGGGTAGTTTTCGGCAGCGATGCCGGCTTTGGTCAGGGCGTTGAAGAGCGTGGATTTGCCGACGTTGGGCAGGCCCACGATGCCGCATTGCAGGGCCATGGTATTCCTTTGGTTATCGAGGCACGGGACAAGCCGGTCGGGCGTCCGCGATGCGCGCACCGCGCAGGCGATGCAGCGGCAGGTTCGGGGTTGGATTGGGGAGACTACAGCCGGATTGCTTCAACAGTCGTGTCTTCGCCTGGCCCCGGAAAGTCCAAGATTGTAGCCCCCAGGGGGACCTGCATCAAAGGTGATCCCCGGGAGTGTCTCGTGGGCGCACTTCTGCAGGCACCCCCGCCTGCTCGATCAACGTATCAGGGGATCAGCCGATCTGCCCGCAGTTGCGTGAACAGGTCGAAGAAGGACTCATCCGTTGCCTGGTAGGCGGTGAAGCCCAGCTTGCGGCTGTTGGCCATGTCGGTCATGACTTCAATGGGCCGGCCCAGATCCAGATCGGTATGCCAGGGCGACGCGAGGCGCGTCAGATCGGGTTCCACCAGACCATGCCGTTGCGCGATGTCGCGCCAGAGGGGGCCGTCACCGGCCATCTCGGCTTCCAGCGGATGAAGGGTGCCGTCGAAACCGACAGCCTTCACGCCGAACCAGTCGGCCAGCCATCCCCACAACCAGCTCCAGCGGAAAATGTCGCCGTTGACGATGTTGAAGGCTTGGTTGCGTGCGGCCGGCGTTTTTGCCGCCCACACCAGCTGCTGCGCCAGTACCCGGGCGTCGGTCACATCCGACAGGCCTTTCCACTGCGCTTCCGACCCGGGCCAGCGGAACGGCCGTCCGGTTTCCTTGCAGATCGACGCGTAGACGGCCAGCGTGGTGCCCAGGTTCATCGCGTTGCCCACGGCCTTGCCGATGACGGTGTGCGGGCGGTGGATGCTCCAGCCGAAGCCGTCACGTGCGGCGGCAGCGTAGACCTCGTCTTCCTGCGCGTAGTAGAAGTTCTCGACATCCAGCCGTGGCCGAGATTCGCGAAGGGGTGTGGGGGGCAGTACGCCTTCGCGTGCATAGGCGTCGAAGGGGCCAAGGTAATGCTTGAGCCCGGTGACCAGTGCCACATGCCGCACGTGCCTGCCGGCCGACAAGGCCTCAAGCAGGTTGCGCACCATGGCGGCGTTGACCCGAATGTTCTCGGCTTCCGTGGTTTGCCGCATCCAGGTGGTGATGAACACGTGGCTGGGTGCCACGTCTTGCAATGCGTGCCACAGGCTGCCCGGGTCGAGCAGGTCGGCGGCAATCGGCACCACGCCTGGCACGCCTGCGTCGGGCTTGCGTGCCAGTCCGTACACTTTCCATCCGTCAGCGATCAGGGCGCGGGCGGCATTGCTGCCAGTTATGCCGCTTGCACCGGCGATCAGGGCGACCTTGCTCATGCTGACTCCACACGACGTATCCAGGCCGCCCATGATACGGGCGGTGGTTCACGCGTAGCGTAGCGAAGGCTTTTCAGTACGTTCCCGAAGGTAAGCGCTCAGGGGTTTCTCGACCCACAGATGGAAGGCCACCGCCACGATCACGCACACGATGAAGGTACCGACGTAGGTGATGACGGCACCCAGCATGCCAAGCTGACCCAGACCTATTGCCATCGCCAGCTTGCAGACAATGGACAGCACTGGGTAGTGAATCAGGTACAGCACAAAGGACGCGTTGCCCAGCAGCTGCATCCAGCGGTTGCCCATCACGACCTGCCCCTTGTCTTCGGCCCGCACCAGACCAATCGCCAGGAAGCCAGCAGCAATACCGTAGATCAGCGTGCGGCCGTCATTGTCGAAGCTGCTGTCATGGACGGTCAGCGAGGCAACCACCCCGAAGATGATCAAGGCCAGCACCGCCAGCCGCATCGGCTTTTCGATCACGACCTTGGACGACTTGTTGATCATGGCAACCAACATGCCGATGGCGAACAGCCACAGGTACGGACTGAGGATGAACGACACTACGAAGGGTTGGTGGACATCCAGGTAGAACAGCTTGAGTCCTACCCACGCAGCCACCATGATCGGCAGGAACCACTTGCTGATGATCAGCAGGCCGAACAGCAGGTAGAAAAATACCTCGTGATGGAGCGTCCAGGCCACCGTGATGACTGGAGCACCGGTGCCGCCGATCACGTTCTTGTCCTGCGGGATCAGGAACAGGCCCTTCACCAGGATTTCAAGATCGTGTGGCACCGTGTCGCGTGTTGCCGGAATGGCCACCGCGAGGAAGAACACGGCGAAGAAGATCGCCCAGAAGACCGGGAACACGCGTATGAAGCGCTTGCTCAGGTACCGTCCCAGCCGGTGCGGTTTCGAGAAATCCGAGCTGTGTGCGGTGCAGATGATGAAGCCGCTGAGCACAAAGAAGGAATCGATACAGAGCATGCCGAACGAGAACGGGATCTTGAATATGTCTGTCCCGAAATACTTGTCTGCGGCCAGCGTCAGCCCCAGGTGATAGAGCACCACCACGATGGCCGCGATGGCCCGTCCTGATTGCAATGACTTGTACATACGCCGACCTTTCGCTGTTGGGTGTGTCGTGAAGACGAGTCCCGCGCCTCAATCTCATCCGTGGGGGGAGGGACTTGAGCTCGACTATCAGCGTTTTCCGGCCGGTTGGGCATGCCCCGCTCTGCATTGTTTAGAAACTCGGGCATAGCGCAAACCCCACGCTCGCGTCAGTACAGGTACAGCAGAAACAGCGGCAGCGAATTGAAGCCAGCATGCATGGCAATGGCGGCACCGATGCCTTGACGCACCCGCATCCAGGCCAGCACCAGGCCGGTGAACCATTGCGGCAGCACCACCAGCGGCAACAGCCACCAAGCGGTGTCGCCGCCCTGGTAGTTGCCAAGGTGGCCTAGCGCGAACGCCAGCACCGACAGATGCAGGTAGATGGGGAAACGGCGGCGCAAGCGGCGCAGACGTGCCCACGGCAAGGCCTGTGTGGGCTGCAGCACCTGTACCAGCCGCCATGCGCCCAGCGACACGACGATCAGGGCCAGCCACCAACCTGGCCCGAGCAGAAATGCGGCGGCGGCCATCAGGGTATACAGCGGCCAACCAGGCGGTCTGCGCAGCCAGAAACGGAACAACATCTCTTCGACCAGCGGTGCCCACAGCACCACATAGGGCCACTGGGATGGCAGAAGTGGGCGGACCCGCTCTACCCCATTGCCATCGGCCACGCCGACGGCAAGCGGCCCCAGCACCATGAAATTGACGGTCCAGAGCACAACCAGCCAGAACAGCAGGCGTGACAGCGCAAGGCCGGACGTCCACTCTGCTGCGGCACCGGACACAGGCACGCGACCGGCCAGCCGGCCAGCCCCGCGCCGCAACGTCGGGTGTTTCAGAAAGGCCAGGAAATCGCCCAGTTCGCGCCAGAGCGAAAGACGGCCAGGTGTGGTCGGGGATTTACCGGCTTGTGTGTCAGCCGGATCAAGACGGCGGTCCGACACGCGCGGGCCCGGAGCCTGGTCCTGGTCAGCGCCGTCTTGCCCGCCCGGTGTCATTTCTCGTTGGCCGTGTGCAGCGAGTGCGTCGCGCGTTCGACATCGCCTTTCAGCAGGAAGGGAATGACGACGCGGCAGCGGTCGATGGTTTGATCGATGGGTGTCTGCTCTTCACGACGTGGGGGGTGCAGCACAAAGTCCGCCACGGGTTGCGCAAGGTTCAAGGTGCGCGGGTGACCGATACCCAGACGCAGCCGCCAGAAATTCGGTGTGCCCAAGGCGGCCTGAATATCTTTCAATCCGTTGTGGCCGGCATGCCCGCCGCCTTGTTTCATCTTCACCTGGCCCGGCAGCAGATCCAGTTCGTCGTGGGCAACCAGCACCTGTTCCGGATTGAACTTGTAGAACCTTGCGACCGCGCCCACCGCTTGGCCTGAGCGGTTCATGTAGGTCATGGGCTGGAGCAAGATGATCTGCTCGCCATCGACACGTGCCTTGGCGACGTTGCCGAAGAAGGCTTTTTCGAAGCTGAAGCTGGTTTTCAGATCGCCCGCAATCTGGTCAAGCAGCCAGAAACCGGCGTTGTGGCGCGTGCGTTCGTATTCCGGCCCGGGATTGCCGAGGCCGACGATCAGGCGAATGGGAGAGACAAGAGGCATTGCGATTCATGGGCCGGGTCGTGGACAGGTGCCATTGTAGGCGCTGGCATCTGGCTCGACGGCTGCGCAAGCGCGAATCGCCGTTGGGTGTGCGCCCATGAAAAAACCCGCCAGGCTTGCACCTGGCGGGTTTTCATCTTCGACGCGCAAGCGTCGAGGAAATGCTTATTCTGCTGCGCCTTCGGCTTCGTCTTCAGCCGAGACCAGCGGAGCCAGTGCCGTCACGACAGCCGGATCTTCTTCGTTGCCGTGGTTCGGCAGGGTCACGCCCTTCGGCAGCTTCAGTTCCGACAGGTGGATCGACTGGCCAACTTCCAGAGCCGACAGGTCGACTTCGATGAACTGGGGCAGGTCTGCCGGCAGCACATTGATGTCGAGTTCGTTCAGCACGTGGTTGATGATGGCGTTGCCCAGCTTCACAGCCGGCGAGACATCAGCGTTGATGAAATGCAGCGGCACCTTGACGTGGATCGATTGCTTTTCGTTCACGCGCTGGAAGTCAACGTGCAGAACTTGTTGCTTGTAGGGGTGCCATTGCACAGCACGCAGCAGCACTTTTTCGACCTTGCCCGCGACGTCGAGGTCGAGGATGGACGAGTGGAACTCTTCTTTACGCAGCGCGTGGTAGATCGAGTTGTGATCGAGTTCGATGCTGGCGGCTTGGGTGCCAACGCCGTAGACGACGGCGGGCACGCGGCCTGCGCGGCGCAGGCGGCGGCTCGCACTCGATCCCTGTACGCTGCGCTCGGTGGCGATAACGGTGGTCATAGAAGTACTCCAGGTAATGACGCCGCACGACCATCGCGCAGCGTCCGGCACCGCCGCGACCAGCGGCACCGTAAAAGACCGTTGCCCCGACGGGGCAACGGTTAAAGCGTTTTTTTCAGTGCAGCTGTTGGTTGAATTTATTCAACGAACAGCGAGCTGACCGAGTCCGCGCGCGAGATGCGCAGCATGGTTTCGCCGATCAGTGCAGCGCACGACAGCTGGCGGATGCGACCGCAGTTGCGTGCTGCGTCGGACAGCGGGATGGTGTCGGTGACGACCAGCTCATCCAGGTCCGATTCGACGATGCGCGAAATTGCCGAGCCCGACAGCACCGCGTGAGTGCAATACGCGTAGACCGCGAGTGCACCACGTTGCTTCAGGACTTGGGCAGCCTTGCACAGCGTTCCGGCGGTGTCGACCATGTCATCCATGATGATGCAGGTACGACCTTCGACATCACCGATGATGTTCATGACTTCCGACACGTTGGCCTTGGGCCGACGCTTGTCGATGATCGCCAGGTCGACTTCCAGGCGCTTGGCCAGGGCCCGCGCACGCACCACACCACCGACGTCCGGCGACACAACCATCAGATTTTCGAGGCTGCGCTTCCAGATGTCGCCCAACAGAATCGGGGCGGCATAGATGTTGTCGACGGGGATGTCGAAGAAGCCTTGGATCTGGTCGGCGTGCAGGTCCATCGTCATGACACGATCGACGCCAACCACTTGAAGCATGTTGGCCACCACCTTGGCCGAGATCGCGACGCGCGCCGAGCGCGGGCGACGATCCTGGCGCGCGTAGCCGAAGTACGGCAGCGCAGCGGTGATGCGTCCGGCCGATGCGCGGCGAAGCGCGTCGACCATGACCATGATTTCCATGAGGTTATCGTTGGTCGGGACACAGGTCGGTTGCAGCACGAAAACGTCTTTACCGCGGACGTTTTCGTTGATTTCGACCATGATTTCGCCGTCGGAGAACTTGCCGACAGTCATCTTCCCGAGGGGCAGGCCAAGGTGGCTGGCAACATCTGCAGCCAACCGGGGATTGGCCGTCCCGGTGAAGATCATGAAGTTTTCTTGCGCCATGACGGGGAGGGTCCGCGGCTATGACCAGCTTGCGGGCGTGGTGCCCACAGCGCAGTCTGCATCAACAAAACAACAAAGCTGTTGATCTTCCGGCAGTGTGCACCGAAAGCCTCAACAGCTTTTAAGAATGAGGGCTGGGGAAGAAGGATTCGAACCTTCGCATGCCGGAATCAAAATCCGGTGCCTTAACCAGCTTGGCGACTCCCCAACGCGTGAACATCGAACAAGTCCGACGTCCCGATAAAACTTTCTTGCTTGCATGCTTACTTATGCATGCGGCCTGCAACTTAACACATCTTCCGGTCTGAATTCAGATCCAATCCAGAAGTGGGTGCACTTTTAGTCCGGCTGTTGCCTGAACCCATCGTACGCCCTGTATTTTAGGGGCGATTTGCTGCGCTGCGGCAAGTGCCTTGGCTTCCGACTCATGTTCAGTGAAGAGACATGCGCCTGAGCCTGACATTCTAACCTTGCATTGCGATCCGGTCGAATCGACCGCACTTGGACGACTCAAAGACCCCGCTGCAAGCAGCGCATCGACTTCCCGCGCTACCCGGGCCACTTCTTCGAACCGCGCAAACACTACAGGTTCAAGATCGTTGCGACCAAAGCAGCGTTGAAACCCAACGCTTCCAATACCCCCGACTTCGTCAGCAGCACTGGTTTTTCCTGTAAGCCCTCCCCCCGAAGAAAGATTAAGACTCGCAGAAAAGTCCGCTATTGTGATCAGTGGCGTGTCCCTTGTCAAGTCCGGCGCAGTAAATATTGCGCCAGTCGGCACACTCGCATTCGGCTGAATCACAACATACCAGCGCTCGGGCAAGGTCACGGCCTGCAAATCCTCGCCCACGCCTTCGGCAAATGCGTTCTGGCCGAACACAAAAACCGGCACATCGGCCCCCAGCGTCAGGCCGATTCGCATCAATTCCTGGCGCGACAGACCGGTGTTCCACAGCCGATTCAGCGCCACCAGCACACTGGCGGCGTCGCTGGAACCACCACCCAGACCACCGCCGGCAGGCAGATTTTTTTCCAGCGCCACGTTCACGCCATAGCTGGTGCCGGTTGCCTTCTGCAGCGCCAGGGCGGCTCGCAGGCTCAGGTCGATTTCCTCCGGCACACCCGGCAGGTCGATCGCCCGCACCACGCGACCATCGTCGCGACGTTCCAGCTGGATGCGATCCTGCACGTCGATGAAACGAAACACGGTTTGCAGCAGGTGATAGCCGTCGGCACGCCGGCCGGTCACGTGCAGGAACAGGTTCAGCTTGGCGGGTGCGGGGATGTCGTGCAGAGCGGGCATGGCGGAGACAGGGCGAAGAAAAACGGGCCGGGCAAAACCCGAGGTCGCGTGGACCAGTCCGGGTACGCCTGCAAAAAGAACGCCCCCGGGTGGACGGCGGGGCCGAACGAATCCGGCCGATGGCTTACCTGGTGACGACTTATTCCGTGATGACTTATTCAGTGATCACCAGGCGAAGGTCGATGGTGCGGCCCGGCTCGGCGCGCGTCATGTGCAGACGCACCGGACCGGTGTCATCGTATTGGCTCACGCGAACGTCCCAGCCGTCTTGCTCGAAGGCGGTTGCACGGGATTTTTCATCGCGAGCAGAGACTTGTCCGCGCGGCGCATCTGCCACCCGTCCACGCAGCCAGTCGCGCAGACCGGCCACCGGAATCGGGCTGCCCAGCGCCCGCGCAGCCAGTCCGTCCGGATCGGCGGCAAAGGTCTCGCGGCCGTTCGATTCGCGCAGCATGGCACCGTCCGGGCCGGATTCGACCCGCGCCAGCGTCGTGCCCAGTGGGTTCGCCAGATCGAGCACCAGTTTGCGCCCGTCGTCCTGCCAGGCAAAGCCGCCCTGAATCGCTTCCGGCTCTTCCATCGGACGTTGCACACGCAGCGCAAAACGCCCGACACGTGAAATGGTGGTGGCAGCGTCACCCTCTTCGTTCTTGGCAATACGCTGCGGCGTGGCGCAGGCCGCCAGCACCGAGGCCGCAGCCAGGGTGAGCAGCATGCGACGGCCACGACGCATGGCGGTCGACGCCGCCATCAAAGCGTGGCCCCCAGGCGCGTCAAGGTGGCGCGCAGCGACGCGTTGGCGGGTTCCTGACGATTGGCGTCTTGCCACAGGCTGCGTGCTTCGTCGCGCTGGCCGGACACCCACAGGACTTCGCCCAGGTGAACCGCGATTTCAGTGTCCTGACGAATGCTGTAGGCACGGCGCAGGAAGTACAACGCCTGGGTGTTGTTGCCCTGGCGGTAGTAGACCCAGCCCATGCTGTCCAGAATGAACGCGTCATCCGGGGACAGCGACAAGGCCTTTTCGATCAGGGTGCGCGCTTCGTCCAGACGCTCATTGCGGTCGGCCAGCGAGTACCCCAGTGCATTGAATGCATGGGCGTGGCTGGGTTGCAGCACGATCAGGCGACGCAGGAGCGTCTCCATTTCGGTCATGCGGCCTTCGCGTTCGTACAGCATTGCCAGTTCGTACATGATGTCGGGCGTGTCTGGCAGCCGCTTATTGGCGGCTTCCAGCACACTCAGGACTTCCGCCGTCTGACCAGCGCGGCGCAGCACCTGGGCTTCGGTCAGTGCCACCAGCGCAGCTTCACTGTCCTCAGAAGTGGGGATGGCACGCAGCAAGGCGCGGGCAGCGGGCACATCACCCTGCTGGCCGCGCAGCACGGCCTGACGCAGCTGTGCCGTCAGGCGCGCTTCGGGCTCTTCAATGCGACTGAGCAGGTTGAAGGCCTCTTCAGGCTGCTTCTGCTGCTCGGCGATATCTGCCAGCAACAGCAGCACATTGGTGGGATCGGGCACACCCGATGCCCCCGCCTCCGCGCGCTGCGCCTGGATGCTCAGGAACTGGTTCAGAAAGACCTTGGCCTGATCGAGTTGGCCCGACTGGTAGGCGATCAAGCCCTGCAGGTACAGGACTTCGAAATCTTCCGGGTTGCGCTTGGCCATGCCGGCCAGTTCGGTCTGCGCGCTGGTGTAGTCCTGGCGCTGCGCGAAGGCACGCACCACCATCAGGCGCAGATCACGCGCTTCAGGCTGGGCACCCAGGAATTGGCGGGCATCCTGAATGGCGCGGTCGGGCTCGGTTTCGATCCCGAACTGCAACAGCAGCATTGCCGCGAATTCCCACTGTGGACGCAAGGCCAATGCCGCGCGCGCTTCGGCCATGCCGCGCTGCGTGTCACCAGCAAGCCCTGCGGCCTGCGCAATGGCGATGTGCGCCTCGGGCAAATTGAGCACATCGGACAGCGCCGTTTCCAACACTTTCAGGGCGTCCTGCTTGTTTTCGATGCGCGCCAGCACCCGCTGCGCGCGAGCGATTGCCGCCGGCTTGTCGTTTGCGGTGCGGATGCGTTCACGCAAGGTGGCACCCAGGCCATCGACACGGCCGCTGGCAGCGGCCAGCGACAATTCGGCCTGCTTGGCTTCCGGGTCCAGCGGGTCGATGTTGGACCACGCCTGTGCAGCCAGATAAGCAGCCGGGAAATCGCCAGCAGCCATCGAGAATTCAAGCGCGCGACGCGCCAGGCGCGGATCGCGGGTCTTCACCGCCAGATCGGTCAGCGTGCTGGCAGCCGCATCCGTGGCACCGCGCTGGGCGGCGATCTCGGACGCAAGAATCTGGAACAGCAATTCGCCAGTCAGTTCGACCGATGGCAATTCTGGCGTACGACGCGGCCCCGCCGGGGGCGGACGCAGCATGAGCGTCTCGCCATTCGGCCCTTTGGCCGGCTGGAGACTGGGCAGCGATCCACCGCCCGCAGGCGCAGGCACCACCACATCCGGTGTCTGCGCGAGCACGGCAAGCCCCACTCCGAGGCTCAGGCCGACGCCCAAACTGAGCGACGCCAACCCTCGGCGGTACGAAATCAACGACATGGCACAATCCTTGTGGTCCGGCGATCCCCGATGCGAGCTGCGGCGCGTGCGGCGACCGCCTGCACATACGCCACGCTACCGCGCGCCAGACATCCTTGTTTCCATCATGCCAGAACTACCAGAAGTCGAAGTCACCAGGCGCGGCATTGCCCCCACAGTAGAAGGGGAAATTCTGCGCGAGCTGGTGGTACGTGAACACCGCTTCCGTTGGCCAGTTCCGGCTGAACTACCCGGCATTGTCGCCGGGCAGACGGTCCGCAAGGCGGATCGGCGCGGCAAATATCTGTTACTGGACATGGCATCGGGCACGATGATCGTGCACCTGGGCATGTCTGGCTCGCTCAGACATGTACGGGCGGACGACCCACCCCGGACGCATGACCATGTGGACTGGATTTTCGATCGCGGCATCATCCGCATGCACGATCCGCGCAGGTTCGGTGCGGTGCTGTGGCACCCGGTGGCGCACGGTCCGATTCTCGAACACAAGCTGCTGGCCAACCTGGGCATCGAACCCTTCGACCCGCGTTTCGACGGCGAATGGCTGTATCGGTACACCCGTGGGCGAGCGCCCGCTATCAAGCAGGTGCTGCTGGCCGGGGACATCGTGGTGGGCGTGGGCAATATCTATGCGTCAGAAAGCCTGTTCCGGGCAGGCATTCACCCGGTGACGCCCGCCGGGAAGATCAGCCGCATGCGCTATGACCGGCTGGCCGCTGCGGTTCGCCAGGTACTGGCCAGCGCCATCGAGTCGGGTGGCAGCACCCTGCGCGACTATGTCGGCGTGGGCGGCGAATCGGGATATTTCCAGCTGAACGCACAGGTTTACGACCGCGAAGGGCTGCCATGCCGCGTCTGCGCCACGCCGATCCGGCGCATTGTGCAGGGGCAGCGCGCGACTTATTTCTGCCCACGCTGTCAGCGAAGCTGATCCAGGAAAAATCCAAACGGCCCGATCAGGGCCGTTTTTATTTCCTCAAATTGAATGTATGTACTCACAAACCAGAGCATTCAGTCAGACGTGCCTGCCCTCCAGTCGTGCTCAAGACACACTCTCGTTGGTCGTAACCTTTGGTTATGTCTATAATTTCAGTAATTACTGAAAATTCAGCAATTAGTGTTGACTTGCATCACGTGGGTTCACCGGACCCATCGCACAGGCGGCACTCAGGCTGCCGTTTCCTGACCTTCATCAAATAGTTGTCGCCATGCCCAACACCCTTCCGATCGCCGTCACGCCGCTCACGCCACAGATCGAGCGTTTTGTTCTTCATTTCGGCGAGATGGGCAGCCGGTGGGGCGTCAATCGCACGGTTGGTCAGATCTACGCGCTGCTGTTCATCTCTGAACGCGCGCTCAATGCCGACGAGATTTCCGAGCTGCTGGGGTTTTCGCGCTCGAACGTCAGCATGGGACTGAAAGAGCTTCAGTCCTGGCGCCTGGTGAAGATGGCGCACCAGCCGGGTGACCGCCGCGAATACTTCGGCACGCCGTCGGACGTGTGGGAAATCTTCCGCACCCTGGTCGAGGAAAAGCGCAAACGCGAGATCGATCCCACGCTGACCATGCTGCGCGACGCGCTGCTGGAAAAGCCCAGCGACGACCAGGAACGTTATGCCCAGCAGCGCATGAGCGCGATGCTGGAGTTGATCGAGTTGAGCACCACTTGGTTCGACGAGGTCCAGCGCATGTCGCCGGAGACCTTGGAGAGCCTGATGCGTCTTGGCTCACGTGTTCAGAAAGTCCTCGGCTTTGCCGACAAGCTGCGTTTCTCAGGAAAGAAAAATGACACTCCCGACGCTTGATGTCGTCGATCTTTCGCGGCTGCAATTTGCCGCGACGGCGCTGTATCACTTCATCTTCGTGCCCCTGACGCTGGGCCTGTCCTGGATCCTGGTGATCTGTGAGACGGTCTACGTGATGACCGGCCGCGAAATCTACAAAGACATGACCCGCTTCTGGGGCAAGCTTTTCGGCATCAATTTCGCGTTGGGTGTTGCCACTGGCATCACGATGGAATTCCAGTTCGGCACCAACTGGGCCTACTACTCGCATTACGTCGGCGACATCTTCGGCGTGCCGCTGGCCGTCGAAGCCCTGATGGCCTTCTTCCTGGAAGCCACCTTCGTGGGCCTGTTCTTCTTCGGCTGGGACCGCATGTCGAAGACCAAGCACCTGATGGTGACCTTCCTGGTGGCCTTGGGCTCGAACCTGTCGGCGCTGTGGATTCTGATCGCCAACGGCTGGATGCAGCACCCGGTGGGCGCGGAGTTCAACTTCGAGACCATGCGCATGGAACTGACCAGCATCGCGGATGTGATCTTCAATCCGGTGGCGCAGGTGAAGTTTGTGCACACGCTGGCTGCGGGTTATGTGGCGGCGTCGATGTTCGTGTTGGGCATTTCCGCCTGGTATCTGCTGAAGGCACGCGACACCTCGTTCGCGCTGCGTTCGTTTGCGGTCGCGGCGGGCTTCGGTCTGGCATCGACGCTGTCTGTGATCGTGCTGGGCGATGAGTCGGGTTACACGATTGGCGAATCGCAGAAGGTGAAGATGGCCGCCATCGAAGCTGAATGGGAAACCCAGGAAGCCCCGGCATCCATCACCTTGTTCGGCATTCCGAACCAGGAAGAACAGCGCACCGATTACGCCATCAAAATGCCTTATCTGCTGGGCATGATCGCCACCCGCTCGCTGGACGGCGAAGTGATGGGCATTCGTGAGCTGAAGGAAGTCCACCGCGCCAACATTCTGGAAGGCATGGAAGCCTACGGTGCGATGCAGAAGCTGCGCGCAGGCGATACCTCGCCCGCCTTGCGGGCCGAGTTCGACGAGCACAAGAAGAACCTGGGCTACGCGCTGCTGCTGAAGAAGTACACCGAGCACGTGACCGACGCCACGCCTGCACAGATTCAAAGCGCGGTGGACGATTCCATTCCGCGTGTGGCACCGCTCTTCTTTGCCTTCCGCATCATGGTTGGTCTGGGCTTCTTCTTCCTGCTGATGTTCGGTGCCGCGTTCTACCTGCTGGTCGCCAAGAAGCTGGCACCGCAGCGCTGGTTCCTGAAGCTGGCCACTTGGTCGATCCCCCTGCCCTTCATTGCGATCATGGCCGGCTGGATCGTGGCGGAATACGGTCGCCAGCCGTGGACGATTGCAGGCGTGTTGCCCACCTTCCTGTCAGTGTCTGACCTGAGCCTGTCGCAGGTGTGGTTCAGTCTGATCGGCCTGGTCGTGGTGTATGCCATTTTGCTGACGATCGAGATGTGGCTGATGGTGAAGTTCATCCGCCTGGGACCGGCCAGCCTGCATACCGGTCGTTATCACGGCGAGACGCCTGCCCCAGGAGATGAAGTGCTGCCCGCCGTCACCCCTCACCCCGCTATTTCCTGATCACAGGGGACACACCATGTTCGACTACGAAACCCTGAAGATCATCTGGTGGGTACTGATGGTCACCCTGATGCTCGGCTTTGCGCTGACCGGCGGCTTCGACCTGGGCGTGGCCACGCTGCTGCCCTGGGTGGGGCGCACCGACGACGAGCGCCGGGTTGCCATCGGCACCATTCACGCCACCTGGGAAGGCAATCAGACTTGGTTGATCACCTTTGGCGGCGCATTGTTCGCGGCCTGGCCGCTGGTCTATGCAGCCGGATTTTCCGTGCTGTACATCGCGCTGATCTTCACGCTGTTTGCGCTGTTCCTGCGGCCGCTGGGCTTTGACTATCGCGACAAGCTGAAGTCGCCGCGCTGGCGCAACAACTGGGACTGGGGCCTGTTCGTGGGCGGCGCGTTCCCGGCACTGGTGTTCGGTGTGGCGATTGGCAATCTGTTCCTGGGCCTGCCCTTCACCTTCAATGCCGATATGCGCATCAGCTACCAGGGCGGCTTCTTTGGTCTGTTCAGCCCGTTTGGCGTGTTCTGCGGTGTGCTGGGTCTGGCGATGCTGGCCCTGCATGGCGCGGCCTGGATTCACCTGCGCACCGATGAAATTGTGCAGTCGCGTGCACGTCGCGCCACCATCGTGTTGGGTGTGGTCGTGGCCCTGCTGTTTGCGCTCGGTGGCTGGTGGATGCAACACATCCCCGGGCTGCGTGTGGACACCATCGGTGACCTCAATCGTGCGCTGACGCCGTTCTCGAAAACCGTCAGTGCCGCACCGGGCGCATGGCTGGACAACATGCACAACTGGAAGTGGGTGTGGCTGGCCCCGGTGGCAGGTATTGCCGGTGCACTGCTTGCCGCCTTGGGTGCCGCGCGTCGTTCGGGCTGGACCGGCCTGGCCGGCAGCAGCCTGGCGGTCACCGGCATCATCGTCACGGCAGGTCTGGCGCTCTTCCCCTTCGTGTTGCCCTCTTCCAGCAGCCCGGTGTCCAGCCTGACGGCCTGGGATGCCGTGTCGAGCCAGAAGACGCTGGGCATCATGTTGATGGTGGTTGTGGTCATGCTGCCGATCATTGCGCTGTATACCGCGTGGGCGTATCGCATCATGCGCGGCACCATCACGCTGGCCCATGTGCGCGACGAAGATCGCGCGGCGTATTGAACCTCGTCTACAGAATTCAGGAGAAAACACGATGTGGTATTTCACATGGCTGCTGGGCCTGGGACTGGCCCTGGGCTTCGGCGTGATCAACGTGATGTGGCTGGAAAGCAATTACGCCTTCGGCCGTCGTCAGGAAGAAATCACGCGCAAGCGTTTTGAAGATTTCCGCAGCGATCGCGACCGTCGATGAGTTCAACGGCGGAACACGATCCTGCCCGCGCCGCGATGTCACCAGCGCAGGCCGCCTGGCTGAAAACGCTGGTGGCGCAGGCGCGTGGTCCGCTGCGCCGCGCCAGTGCCGCACCGGTGATTGGCGGCGCGTTGCTGATTGCACAAGCGTGGTTGCTGGCGCGGGTGATTGAACGTGCCGTGGTAAATGGTGCGGACTTGGCAACGCTGGCACCGTGGTTGTTTGGTATTGCGGGGCTGGTGCTGGTGCGTGCATTGATTACCCGCTGGGGTGACATTGCCGGCGCGCATGCTGCCGAGGGCATCAAGCGTGCACTGCGCGATGCCTTGTTTGCCCAGCAATTGGCACGACCGCCGCAGTGGTCACGCCAGGCGTCGTCGGGAGAGCTTGCGGCCAGCATGGTCGATCAGGTCGATGCACTGGAAGGCTATGTTGCGCGTTACTTGCCGGCGCGCAATGCGGTGGCGATTCTGCCGCTGGCCTTCTGTGCATTCCTGATGCCGGTGGACTGGGTGGTGGGTTTGCTGCTGCTGATCACCGCGCCGCTGATTCCCCTGTTCATGGCCCTGGTTGGCTGGGGCGCACAGTCTGCCAGCCAGCGTCACATGCAGGCGATTGCGCGCTTGTCCGGCATTTTTGCCGACCGGCTGCGCGGGCTAACGACGCTGCGTTTATATGGCCGTGCGCAGGCCGAAGCCGATACGGTGACGCAAGCCAGCGAAGACCTGCGCAAGCGCACCATGTCGGTGTTGCGCATTGCGTTTCTGTCTTCTGCGGTGCTGGAATTTTTTGCTGCGCTGGGTGTTGCCGGCGTGGCTTTGTATGTGGGCCTGAGTTACCTGGACATGATTGCGGTGCCGGGCACCAAGATGGCCTTGCAGGCAGGTTTGTTCTGCTTGCTGATGGCTCCCGAGGTCTATCAACCGCTGCGCCAGTTTGCGGCGCATTATCACGATGGTGAAGCCGCGAAGGCGGCGGTGACGGTGATTGCGCAGACCTTTGATGATTTGCCGGATGTGGGGGTATCGAAGGCAGGACAGCTCGATACCGCTGCGCCGAGCCAGGCATCCACGCACAGGGCAGTGTTGAGGAGCGCAGATGCTGCGGCAACGTCGATCAAACATACTGAGCCGACCAGCCATCAACGCGCGAATACGCTGAATGTGGCGGGTAGTCGTGGGCTGTCGGTTCATCGAGCGGCATCGCTTGAAGTCCGTGGACTGGACATCGTTCGACTGGCGCGAAGCGCACTCGAACACGCACAGGCGGGGCTGCCGCAACAGGGCGCGTCGTCCGCGCCCCAGGCTACGCACGATGCGCAATCCGGTCATCACACCGAACTGGTTCTGCAGGACCTGCGCTTTGCCATCGGGGCGGGTGAGCATGTTGCGCTGGTGGGTGAAAGCGGTGCGGGCAAATCGACTTTGATCGAAGCGCTGGCGGGGCTGGGCAGCAGCCCGACGCGCATTTTGCTGGATGGCATTGCGCTGGCTGATTGGAAGAACGGCCCGCTGCGTCAGCGCATCGCTTGCCTGGGCCAACGCGCGCACCTGTTCCACGGCAGCATTGCAGACAACATCCGGCTGGGTCGGCGTGACGCGACAGATGAAGACGTGTTGACTGCCGCCCGGCTGGCTTGTGTCACCGACTTTGCTGACCGCTTGCCTGCCGGACTGAACACCCAGATCGGCACGCGCGGTCACGGCTTGTCGGGTGGGGAACGCCAGCGCGTTGCGCTGGCGCGAATTTTTTTGCGCGACCCTGGTTTGATTTTGCTGGACGAGCCTACGGCCTCGCTTGATGCCGAGACGGAAGCACGCGTGCTGGACGCAATCATCGACTTTGCCCAAGGCCGCACGTTGCTGGTGGCCACGCATTCCGATGCGGTCGCGCAGCGTATGGGGCGCATGCTGAAAATTGCAGGCAATCGGGTGCATGCCGTCGCGAATGCTGAAGCGCGGGCCGAACCTCAGCATTCGTCTCTGGGCACGCAGGCAGCACGCATGGACCTGCCGCCCAACGATTCGCCCGACGCACTGGGCACACGTGTTGGCGACCGCCGCACAGCCGCGCTGGCCGACGCGACGAACCAGCCGCATCACACACATGCCCTGCACCCATCACGCACCGGAGCCGCGACATGACTGCCTTGTTCAGCCTGCTGCCGCACTTTCGCCGTCGTGCTTGGGGACTGGGCTTTGCACTGGCGCTGGCCGTGCTGACGCTGATGGCGGGCGTGGCCTTGCTTGGCGTGTCGGGCTGGTTTCTGACCAGCGCCTTTCTGGCCAGCAGTCTTGCCCCCTTCAATCTGTTCGGCCCCTCGGCCAGCATTCGTGCGCTGTCGATGCTGCGCATTGGCGCACGTTACGGCGAACGCGTCAGCGGTCACGAAGCCACCTTGCGCCTGCTGTCAGACCTGCGTCGCTGGCTGTTCCTGCGCATGATTCCGCTTGGCCCGGAACGCCTGGGGCGATTGCGCGGTGGTGACCTGGTGGCGCGGCTGACTGCCGATGTGGATGCACTGGACACCGTATTCCTGTTTGCGTTTGCGCCGATTGCCACTGCGCTGATCGGCGGTTCGGTGCTGGCCGTCGTGTTCCACATGGCCTTGCCGCCTGCGGCCTGGATCATGGGCATTGCCTTGCTGCTGGCCGCACTCGGCGTGCCGATCTGGCTAGTGCGCCGCAGCCGTCGCCCGGGTGAAGCCGTGGCCCAGACCAGCGGTGACTTGCGCGCGGCGGTGCTGGACGGCGTGGAAGGCCATGCAGACCTGATCGCCTTCGATGCGGTGGACACTGCACAAGCGCAGTTTGAACACGCCGCGCGTGATGCAGGCACGGCACGATTGCGACTGGCACGAGCTGCTGCCGATGGCCAGGCTTGCGTACAGGCGCTGGCAGGTTTGTCGGCAATCGGGGTACTGGCAGTCGGCCTGATTGCGCTGCGTGCCGGCACCTTGTCGGCCCCCTGGATGGTGGGCATGGTACTGGCCACGCTGGCGATTTTTGAGGTGGTCGGCCCCATCATGCGCGGTTCCACGCGATTGAGCGTAGCGGCCGCTGCTGCCACCCGCATCGACGCGCTGACCAGCGGCCCGGGCGGACCTGCCGACCCCGCTGTGCCGCGCCAGGTATCTGCCCAGGGCACGCTGATGTTCGATGACGTGCGCTACGGCTACGACGCAGCACGCCCGGTGCTCGACGGCTTCTCGCTGCGCATCGATACCGGCGAGCGCGTGGCGCTGGTTGGCCCAAGCGGCGCGGGCAAATCCACCGTGCTGCAATTGCTGCTGCGTCTGAACGATGTGCAAGGCGGCGCAATCAGCTTCGACGGCGTAGACATTCGCGACATGGCACAGGCCGACTGGCATCGCCATGTGGCCTTGCTGTCGCAAGACGCGCCCGTGTTCCTGGGCACCATCCGCGACAACCTGCGCATTGGTGATCCCCAGGCCGACGATGCACGCTGCCTGCGCATGCTGGACCACGCTCGCCTGGGCGACTTCGTACGCAGCCTGCCGCGTGGCCTGGATACCTGGCTGGGCGAAGCGGGCAGCACGCTGTCAGCCGGTCAGGCGCGCCGTCTGTGCCTGGCGCGTGCGCTGTTGTCACCCGCGCAATTGATCGTGCTGGACGAACCCACTACCGGCTTGGATCGTGACAATGAACTGGCGTTCTTCCAGGACATTGTGCACGCCACCCAGGGCCGCACGGTACTGCTGGTGACACATGCGCAGTTGCCAGCGGGCACGGTGGATCGGGTGGTGCAGCTGGGCTGAGGCATACCCGGCCGCCGGTTATGCTCTCGCCATGAATGAGCCAATTTTGTCCGCCACGGACACGCTGAACACCGCATCGGACAACGCCTTGCCCGATGCGGCATCCTGTCCGCCCGCGGCGGCGACGCGCGGGTTTGCCGAACGTGTGGTCACCTGGCAGCGCCAGCATGGCCGCCATGCCTTGCCCTGGCAGAACACCCACGATCCTTATCGGATCTGGCTGTCGGAAATCATGCTGCAGCAGACCCAGGTTGCCACCGTGATGCCGTATTACGCGCGCTTCCTGGAACGCTTCCCCACTGTGGCTGACCTGGCCGCCGCACCTCAAGCGGTGGTGATGGAGCTGTGGGCCGGACTGGGCTACTACGCCCGTGCGCGCAACCTGCACGCGTGTGCGCAGCAGGTGGTGGAAAAATGGGGCGGCAAGTTTCCGCCTACTGCTGAAGACATCCAGACACTGCCCGGCATTGGCCGATCCACCGCTGCGGCCATTGCGGCCTTTGCGTATGGTGAGCGCAGCCCGATTCTGGATGGCAACGTCAAACGGGTTTTCGCGCGCCATTTCGGCATTCACGGCGATCCGACTACCCGCGCAGTCGAACTGCGCATGTGGGACTACGCAGAAAAAGCCCTGCCCCCTATCGGCCCTGATACACCAGACGCCATGCGTTCGTATACCCAGGGGCTGATGGACCTGGGCGCGACCATCTGCAAACGCGGCGACCCGGACTGCGGCGTGTGCCCGGTGCGTGCCACCTGCGTGGCCCTGCGAGAAGCGCGCCAGCACGAGCTGCCTACCGCGCGCATTCGCAAGGCGATTCCCGAACGCAGCATTGGCATGTTGATCGTTGAACACGAAGGCCGGGTGCTGCTGCCCCGCCGCCCGGCCACGGGCATCTGGGGCGGCTTGCTGAGCCTGCCGGAATTCGACGGTGAAGAACCCGGCACCGCGCTGGCAACGTTTGGTCTGCCGGCCGATGCCATCGTGCGCATCGACCGCCTGGCGCTGCTGTCGCACACCTTCACGCACTTCAAGCTGCACATCACGCCCTGGCATATTCGAAGCCAGTCGGCAGGGTCGCTGAATACGGATGATTGGCTGGCTATCGATGCGCTGCCAAGCGCGGCCTTGCCTGCACCGGTGCGCAAGCTGATCGATGCGCTGTACGGGCAAGACGACCTGCTGCGCTAGAAATGACCAAGCGTCATCACGTTGCACCCACCGGCGCAGCGCTGGCAGCCAATCCCGCAGACAAGGCAGGTGCCGTGCGTTCGCGCACTCCGCCCGCCAGCCGCCCTTCGACCTCATCCGCCACCCGTTGCCACAGCGCCAGGCAGACATCGATGGTCTGCGTGGCGCTGCGGAAGTACTCAGCCGACGACAGATCGATGCGGTCTGTGCCGATCAGGCGTGTATCGATCAAGGCCAGCAAACCGGCGACTTCGGCAGCCTGAGCTTGCGCGCTGCGCTGCCAGTCCGGCATGTCGATCAACGCAGACAGCGCTTCCTGACCTGTGCCGATGCGCTGCGCCAGAAAGCGCAGACGAATGCGGCCCACCGCCCCGCAATGCCCGCGTGCCGCGAAGCCCGAACCCAGCGCACGCGCCTGCCCGATGTGTTCGACCAGCGGCGGCAGTCGTTGCAACAGCAGTTGCACCAGCCGGCGTTCCGCGTCGCGATCGGCGCGGCGTCCATCCCCACCGGCCAGCAACCCCGCCTGTTCACCCAGGTCGCCCAGCAGATACAGCATCTGCTGCACCAGCCCGGTGTGCGCGGCAAAGCTTTGCTCCGGTGTCATGTCCTGCACCCGCCCGGCTAGTTGCCGCCACTCGGCAGTGATCCGGTCGCGGCGCGGCGCACAGACCGCCAATGCAGGGGTCTCGTCAATGCGCGCTCCCAAGGCATGCAGGGCTGCGTCGACGTCCGTTTGCTTGGCGCTCAGTCGCGGACCAAAAGCCTTGTCGCCGTTGAGCAGCGCCACCGACATGCCGCGATGCTGCTGCACCGCCGTCACGCAGGCAAGTGATTCCCGCACTGCGGCCAAGCCGGTCTGGCGCAGGTGGCGACGCTGTTTCTCCTGCCCCATCCAAGCCAGGCTCAAGACACCAGCCGCCACTGCGATCCCGCTCAGACTACCTACCAATGCGACCATGTTCGCTCCGTGCCGATCGTTCCAAAACGCTTGTCAGACTCACGCGTGAAACCGCGCCCGGCATCATCAATCCGGTCATCAAGTACGAAACCGCAACACCGTCCCGCGCAGCCCGCTTGCCAAGCCTGCCAGGTGCTGCGCCACCGATGCGGCCTCGCTGCTGGCGGCATTGTTGTTGCGCGCTTGTCCGGCCATACGATCCATGCTGCCTGCCGCGTGGCCACTTGCTTCGCGTTGTTCACGAATGGCCTCTGCCATCGCGTGCACGCGATCCTGCGTCAGACGTGCGCTGTTGCGAATGGCCAGCAAGGCGTCGGCGGCGCGGCCCGCGAACTGCACACCGCGCTCGGCCTGCTCGCGGCTCTGGTCCATGCGCGCAACCGCCGTATCGATCTCGGACTGGATCGCCTTGATGACGCCGCCGATCTCGCCGGTGGCCTGTCCGGTACGTTCGGCCAGGCGGCGCACCTCGCCCGCCACCACGGCAAACCCCCGCCCCTGTTCACCCGCGCGTGCTGCCTCGATGGCTGCGTTCAAGGCCAGCAGATTGGTCTGGTCGGCAATCTCGCGGATGACACCGACAATGCCGCCGATCTCGTCGGACCGCTGCCCCAAGGTGCCCACCAATACCGCCAGTGCGGCCACGCTGTCGCGAATGCCGCTCATCTCTTCGCCTGCGGCTCCCACTACCGACGCGCCATCGCTGGCCAGGGCCTCGGACTGATCGGCCAATGACTCGGTTTCGTCGGCACCCGCCGCAATCGATACGGTGCTGCTGCGGATCTGTTCCACTGCGCTTGCGCTCAGATCGGACAAGGTCAGTTGTTCTCCCGCGCCCGCCAATACCTGGGCTGCCGCACTGGACAGCTCTGCCGCCGCGCCCGCGACTTCTTCGGCAGCACCGCGCACTTCGTCGATCAGCCGGGCGTTCTCGCGCGCCATGTCATTGAGCCGGATGGCCACTCGCGCCAGTTCGTCACGGCCGCGAACTTCCGTGCGAGCCAGCAAGTCCCCTTCCGCCAGGCTGTCGACCGTGGCCAGCAAGGTGCGGGCAGCTGCGGACATCGACAGGTAAAGCGCCAGAAACAGCCACGCGCCCAGCGCCATCGCCGTCCAGGCAGCCGCATCCAGCACAGCTTGTGCAGCGGGTGGCAGAACCAATCCGTCCAGAACAGCCGCCAGCGCCGGCATGGCCAGCAACAGCCCGATCAACAAGAATTTGCCTGACAGATTGAGACGCTGCATCAGGCTGAGGGCGGGACCCATGAATACGTTCATCCTGGCGCTCCTTGCGCGTGGAGGGGCGACTGCGGCGATGCCAGCCTGAACAACCGCAATACGCAAAAAAAAACGTCCCCATGACCAAGGTGATTTCGGTCTGCGGGGACGTCTTTGTCCGGTGGACGAACCGTCGTTGGTTGGTCACACCGAGTTGATGCAAGGCCCATGCCATCGCGTCAGATCATGCCGTGCAAGGTCACTGCACGGTCTCCACGCGAGTGCCGCCCCGTCGTAGCGCATGCTGCGAGCATGGTGCGCACCGGCAAGGTGCAAACAGTCGCAACATGGCGCTATCCGGTGCGATGGGCTGGAGATATATTGAATGCGCCGATTGCCGATCCCGGTGATCGCCTTCCCCCACCTCTGCCCAGGAAAACGACCATGACGCACATTCGCAAGGCTGCGGCCGCTGCCGCTCTGACTGCTCTGGCGCTTGTCGCCGGTTGCGCCAACACACCGCTCGACCCGAACGTGGCCGCCATGCGCGCGAGCCTGAGCGGCATGAGCGAGGTTCCGCAAGTGGCCACGCAAGGCATGGGTGAGGCCGAGGTCTGGCTCAACAAGCAGACCAATGTGCTGAAGTGGAAGGTCACCTATTCCGGCCTGTCGGGCCCGGCCACCATGGGCCACTTCCACGGCCCGGCAGTTGCCGGCGTCAATGCCGGTGTGGTGGTGCCGTTCCAGAATCCGGTCACCAGCCCGATCGAGGGTCAGACCACGATTACTGCGGCGCAGGCGAAGGAACTGACCAGCGGGCTGTGGTACATCAACATCCACACCGCCGCCAATCGTGGTGGCGAGATTCGCGGCCAGGTCCTGCCGCGTTAAGCGTTTGTCGGGGCGGCTGCGCTGCCCCGACAGTTACTGCTTGCAGAAGGGCAATCCGCCGTTCGCTAGTTCTTCTGCACCAGCGGCCGGTGCCGCTGAATCCCCATCAGAATGCCGGCTGCGCACCCCAACGTCAGCAAGGCCGTGCCTCCGTAGCTCATGAACGGCAACGGCACCCCCACCACCGGCAAGATGCCGGTCACCATGCCCATGTTCACAAAGGCATAGACGAAGAACACCATGGATAAGGCTCCCGCCAACAAGCGGGTGTAGAAGGTGGGTGCCCCCGCCGCAATCGTCAGCCCTCGCCCGATCAGCAGCACATACAGGAACAGCAGCACCAGGTTGCCGATCAGCCCGAACTCTTCGGCGTAGACCGCGAAGATGAAGTCAGTCGTGCGCTCGGGGATGAATTCCAGGTGGGTCTGCGTACCCTGCATGTAGCCCTTGCCCAGCGTTCCCCCCGAGCCGACTGCAATCGTCGACTGGATCGTATGGAAGCCTTTTCCTAATGGGTCGGTATTGGGATCGAGCAGCGTACACACCCGGTGCTTCTGGTATTCGTGCAAGACCACCCAGTCGATGTCGGGCTGGCACAGGAATTCTTCGGAAGCGACCAGTGCCCCGATGCCGATCACACCAGCCAGCGTGATTGGCACCAGAAGCTTGAACGACAGGCCCGCGAAATACAGCACAAAGAAACCTGCGCCGAACACCAGCAGGCCGGTGCCCAGGTCAGGCTGTTTGGCGATCAGCGCAAAGGGCAGCAGCAGCAACACTGCCGCCACCACGAAGTCGCGGAAACGCACCTGCCCTTCGTGGCGATGGAAGTACCAGGCCATCATCATCGGCACAGCGATCTTCATCATCTCGGATGGTTGAATGCGCGTGATGCCCAGGTTCAGCCAGCGCGTGGCCCCCTTGCTGGTTTCACCGGCCACCTCGACCGCCACCAAAAGCAGCACACCCAGCAAGTACGCCGGCACAGTGACGCGCATCAGTGCGTGCGGGGAAAACTGCGCGGCGATCCACATCGCCACCAGCGCGATGCCGAAATTGCGTGCCTGATCGGCGAAGCGCCCATCGAAGCCGCCACCCGCCGAATACATCGACACCAGGCCAACCAGCGCCAGCAGGCTCAGGATCAGCAGCAGCATCCAGTCGAACACCCAGATGCGCGCCACCAGCGCCCGCATCCAGTAATACCGGTTCATGGTCGTCATGCTGCTGCTCACTACTGCTCTCCTAGTCCCGCGCCGTCAGATCAGGCGTGACCGCTTTATCGGGCTCGGTCGGTTTCTTGCCTTGCAGCCAGTAATCGAACACGCGGCGTGCAATCGGCGCGGCTACCTTGCCGCCGAAACCGTCGTTCTCGACGATCAGCGCTACCGCGATCTTGGGGTTGTCGGCCGGCGCAAAGCCCATGAACAGGCCGTGGTCACGCAGGCGTTCGTTCAGCTTGGCCGCGTTGTAGCGTTCGCCCGCGCGCAGGCTGTACACCTGGGCGGTACCGGTCTTGCCGGCCGCCTGGTACGGCGCGCCGATGAAGGGCCGCTTGGCCGTGCCTTCGCGCACCACGTCGGCCATGGCGCGTTTGACGAAGTCCAGGTTGGCCTGCTTGAGCGGGATGGTGTAGCTGGGGTCGCGTACCGTCAGCGTCTGCGCACCGGTGCGGCTGTTCTGCACCGCACGAACCAGGTGAGGACGCATGAACACGCCGTCGTTGGCCAAGGTGGAGGTGGCTTGCGACAGCTGCAGTAAGGTAAACGAGTTGTAGCCCTGGCCCACGCCCACCGACAGCGTTTCGCCCAGATACCAGCGCTGCTGATCGGGGCGTCGATACGCCGCGCGTTTCCATGCAGTTGACGGCAGCACACCGGCTTTTTCACCGCTCAGGTCGATACCCACTTTCTGCCCGAAACCGAAGGGTTTCATGAAATCGTGGATGGCATCGACGCCGATGTCGTTGGCCAGCGAGTAGAAGTAGGTGTCCGAAGACACCACCAGCGCCTTGTGCAGATCGATGTGGCCATAGCCCACGTCACCGGCATTACGGTAGCGGCGGTCGGCGAATTCGAAGAAGCCCGGGTCCCACATGGTCTGCGTCATGTTGCGCTTGCCCATCTCCAGACCCGCCAGCGCCATGAAGGGCTTGTAGGTCGAGCCGATCGGGTAGGTGCCGTACAGCGGGCGGTTGATCAGCGGGCGGTCGGGCGATTCGTTCAGCGCTTTCCAGTTCTCGACATCGATACCGTCGACGAACAGGTTGGGGTCGAAGCCCGGGCGCGACACGAAGGCCAGAATGTCGCCGGTTGCCGGTTCGATGGCGACCAAGGCACCACGGCGATCACCAAAGGCGGCTTCCACCAGCTTCTGCAGTTCGATGTCGATCGACAGCACCAGGTTGTCGCCGGTGACCGGCGGCTTGCGCGACAAGGTGCGCACGGCCCGGCCGCCTGCGGTGATTTCGACTTCTTCCACGCCGGTGGTGCCATGCAACTGGGCTTCGTAGGACTTCTCGATGCCTTCCTTGCCGATGTAATCGGTACCGCGATAGTTGGCGGCGTCTTCCGTCTCATCCAGGCGATTCTGGTCACGCTGCGAAATCCGGCCGATATAACCGATCACGTGGCCCGCCGATTCACCCATCGGATATTGGCGGAACAGGCGGGCACGGACATCGACACCGGGGAAACGGAAACGGTTGGCGGCAATCCGCGCCACTTCTTCATCCGACAGGCGACTGCGGATCGGCAGGCTCTCGAAGCGACGCGACTCTTCCATCAGCTTGCGGAAGCGGCGGCGGTCGCGCGCATCGATGGTGACCACATTGGACAGTTCGTCAATGGTCTTTTCCAGGTCAACGACCCGTGACGGCGTAATTTCCAGCGTGTAAGCGGAATAATTGCGCGCCAACAGCACGCCGTTGCGATCCAGGATCAGGCCCCGATGCGGCGGAATCGGCACGACCGATATGCGGTTTTGCTCGGCGCGTGCGGAATAGGCGTCGTGCTTGTAGACCTGCAGCCACCAGAAGCGGGTGCAGAGCACGCCGAAGCACGCGAACACCACCAGCATCGCGATCAACAGCCGCCCACGGAACCGCCGCATTTCGCGGTTCGAGTCCTTGATCTCGGTCATCGCCGTCCGGTCGCCAGCGTGAAAGCCGGGAACCACGACTGAGAGCGATATCTCTCGCGCACGGAATCTTGCATGCCGCGCCTGCTCCTCAGATCGGACGGGTGTCGTCGCGCTCGGGCGCACGACGTTGGGGGGCGAGCAGCAGGCGGTCGGCGATCGGCCACAACGCGGCAGCAACCACGCTGTCCAGCATCCAGCTCCAGCCCGGCCAAGTGCCCGACAGCGCCGCACGCACGCTGTAGACCACCAACTGGGTAACCAGCAGCAGCGGCAACACATGCAGGGCCTGGCCTATCGGCCCGAACCACTGAATACGCCGATGCAGCGCGATCGCAAAATAAGACAGCAGCGTGTAGGCAAGCGCGTGCTCGCCCAGCAGACGGGCCTGGTGCACGTCCATCAGCAGACCAAACAGGAAGGCCGCAAACATGCCGATCTTGCGCGGCTCGTGCACGCTCCAGAAGATCAGGCACAGCGCCAGCACGTCTGGCACCCCGGGCCACTGGCCCCAGGGCATCAGGTTGATCATCCAGGCGATGACAAGCGTCAACCAGATGAATCGTGGGTTGACGGGTAACAGCAGGGGCTGCGCGCCAAACAGGTGCGAGCGCGGGAGGGTTGAAGGTGCTTTAGGCATAGGTCAGGGACGCCGCGCCTGACGACGCCGCACTTCTTCGGCAGCGGGAAGTGCCGGTAGTTCCGACTGAACCGTCTGCAAGACCAAAAAATGCCGGTAACGGTCGAGTCGGGCTACCGGCTTGGCAAGAATTCGTGCAAAACCTGAAGAACCGTCACGCTCGACCGTATCGACCTTGCCCACCGGCAAGCCGGCGGGATAGATGCCATCCAGGCCACTCGTGACCAGGTCGTCGCCCACCTGCACGTCGATATCGGACGCCATGAAACGCAGGCCCAGGCGGCCCGGCGCTTCGTCGCCGAAGGCGACCGAACGCACGCCGTTACGCAGCACCTGCACCGGCACCATCTGGTCCCGGTCGGTCAGCAAGGCAACTTCGGACGTAAGCAGTGACACACGAACGACCTGACCGACCACGCCCCCGTCATCGATCAGGGGCATACCTGCGGCCAAGCCGTGTTGCGAGCCCTTGTCGACGATCAGCCGACGGCTGAATGCGTCACGGACTTCATATAGCACTTCAACCAGAACCGAGGGCACGCGAACGCGTGCGCTCGCACCGAGCATCCGGCGCAATTGCGCGTTTTCTTCGGCGAGTTGGGTGGCGCGCGTCGTGACTTGCGACATCTCGATGCGCTGGCGAGCCAGGTCGTCAGCTTCCCGCTGGAATTCGGTCTTGCTTTCAAAAAACACGGTGGTCTCGTTCCACATCGTGCCGGGCAGGAGCACGACGCGCTGGAACGGGTAAAGCGCCACGGCGACGGCCTGGCGCACCACATCGAGTGTCTGAAAACGTGCGTCGACGATCAAAAGCGCGATCGACAGCAGGGAAAAGAAGACCAGCCTCACCCAAACGTCGGGGCCCTGCTTGAAGAAGGACGGTGGGCTGTATTGCATGAAACTCCAGCATCGCGCCGTGGCCCTGGGCGGGCCGGCCGGCCCGTGACGGGACCGGCTGCGTCTTACTCGTTGGTGAAGATGGCGCCCAGTTTGTCCATGCGTTCGAGCGCTTCACCGCAACCACGGACCACGCAGGTGAGCGGGTCTTCGGCCACGATAACCGGCAAGCCGGTCTCTTCCTGCAGCAGACGGTCGAGGTCGCGCAGCAAGGCGCCACCGCCGGTCAGCATGATGCCCTTCTCGGTGATGTCCGCGCCGAGTTCCGGCGGGGTCTGTTCGAGCGCGATCTTGACGGCCGACACGATCTGGTTGAGCGGATCGGTTAGGGCTTCGAGAATTTCGTTGGACGACACGGTGAAGCTGCGCGGAATACCTTCCGACAGGTTGCGACCCTTGACTTCCATTTCCTTGACTTCGGAACCCGGGAACGCAGAACCGATTTCTTTCTTGATGGCTTCAGCGGTGGGTTCACCGATCAGCATGCCGTAGTTGCGACGAATGTAGTTGACGATGGCCTCGTCGAACTTGTCGCCGCCGACGCGCACGGAACCCTTGTAGACCATGCCGCCCAACGAGATGACGGCGACTTCAGTCGTACCGCCGCCGATGTCGACGACCATGGAGCCAGTCGCGTCGGATACCGACAGACCGGCACCGATGGCAGCGGCCATCGGTTCTTCAATCAGGAATACTTGGCTTGCACCGGCACCAAGTGCCGATTCGCGGATGGCGCGACGTTCTACCTGGGTAGAACCGCAGGGTACGCAAATGATGATGCGCGGGCTGGGCGCAAACAGGCTTTTCGGATGCACGATGCGAATGAACTGCTTCAGCATCTGTTCGGTCACCGTGAAATCGGCGATCACGCCGTCTTTCATGGGTCGAATCGCTTCGATGTTGCCGGGAACACGACCCAGCATCTGCTTGGCCTCGCGACCGACAGCCTGAATGGTCTTCTTGCCGCTGGGCCCACCTTCCGTGCGGATGGCGACGACCGAGGGCTCGTTCAACACGATGCCCTTGCTGCGAACATAGATCAGGGTGTTTGCTGTACCCAGATCGATCGCCAGGTCATTCGAAAAGTAACTACGCAGGAAACCGAACATGGGAATCTTTTGGTGAAGGGCTGGGTGCGGTGGAGGGCAGCGCGAGAAACGCAAAATCATAACTTATAATCGTCGGCAACTGCCGCGAAATCTGCTTCAAAACCCTGCGTATTGCGAGCTTCCACGCGGTTTGCCCCGTCATTTCGGCCCCAAAGGCCGCAGCCCCGGGCGCTATACGCAAATGCAACATTGTTTCTTTCGGCGGCCGGCGGCATCCCCGCCGCCATCCTTCCGGACCCCGAACGTTCACCGCGGACGTTCTTACCGATACTCCCCGACAGCCATGGCGCTTACCGAACAAGACGTGACGCGCATTGCGCGACTGGCCCGCCTCGATCTCGACGCCGGCCAGCGCGACCGTGTCCTGCAAGACCTGAACGGCATTTTTGGCCTGATCGAACAGCTTCAGGCGGTCGACACCACCGGCATCGCTCCGTTGGCCCACCCGCTGTCGGCAATCAATGAGGTCAGTCTGCGACTGCGCGACGACGTCGTGACCGAGGCACCTGATCAGGCTGCCCGCGACGCGTTGATCGCCAACGCACCGGCCCGACACGACGGCCTTTTCCTGGTGCCCAAGGTGATTGAATAAGCCATGACGACACACGCACTGCACAACGAATTTTCCGGCATTGCCGATCTGCGCGCCGCCCTGGCTGCCCGCAAGGTGTCGGCCGTCGAGCTGGCCCAAAGCGCACTTGCCGCCATCGAGTCGCAACAGGCGATCAATGCCTTCCTGCACGTCGATCCGGCCCTGACGCTGGCCCAGGCGCAAGCCGCCGACGCATTGATCGCCACAGGCAATGCCCCCGCGCTGGCCGGCATTCCGATCGCGCACAAGGACGTGTTCGTGACGCGCGGATGGCGCACCACGGCCGGCAGCAAGATCCTGGCTAATTATGTAAGCCCCTTCGATGCGACAGTTGTCGAGCGCCTGCAAGCCGCTGGCGCGGTGTCGCTGGGCAAGCTGAACTGCGACGAGTTCGCGATGGGTTCTTCCAATGAGAACTCTGCGTTCGGCGCGGTACTGAACCCCTGGGATACCAAGTCGGTTCCGGGCGGCTCGTCGGGCGGCTCGGCGGCAGCGGTTGCTGCGGGCCTGGCGCTGGGCACCACCGGCACCGATACCGGCGGCTCGATTCGCCAACCGGCGTCGCTGTGCGGTATTTCGGGCATCAAGCCGACCTACGGCAGCGTGTCGCGCTACGGCATGATCGCCTACGGTTCCAGCCTGGATCAGGCCGGCCCCTTCGCCCGCAGCGCGCGCGATCTGGTCGAACTGCTGGACCCGATGACCGGTTTCGACGCCAAGGACTCCACCAGCGCGGAACAATGCGGTGCGGAAGCCAACGCCGCTGGCCGTGTGCGTCGTGCCTTCGATGCGCACGCGCAGCCGGCTGACGCCGACCTGCCGCTGAAGGGCCTGCGCATCGGCTTGCCGCGCGAATTCTTCGGCGCGGGCCTGGCTGAAGACGTGTCTGCTGCCATTCACGCCGCCATTCGCCAGTTCGAAGCACTGGGTGCGACCGCCGTGGAAATCTCGCTGCCGCGTACCGAGTTGTCGATTCCGGCCTATTACGTGATTGCCCCGGCCGAAGCGTCGAGCAACCTGTCGCGTTACGACGGCGTGCGCTACGGCCATCGGGCTGCGGAATACACTGACGTCGACAGCATGATCAGCCGCTCGCGTGCCGAAGGTTTCGGTGCGGAAGTGCAAAAGCGCATTCTGGTAGGCAGCTACGTGCTGTCGCATGGTTATTACGACGCGTACTACCTGCAAGCCCAGAAGCTGCGCCGCCTGATCGCACAAGACTTCCAGCAAGCCTTCACGCAGTGCGACGTGATCGCCGGCCCCGTGTCGCCGACCGTGGCCTGGAACCTGGGCGAGAAGTCCAACGACTCGGTGGCCATGTATCTGGCCGACATCTACACCTTGAGCGGCAGCCTGGCTGGATTGCCCGGCATGTCGATTCCGTGCGGCTTTGGCGCAGGCCCGGTCAACGCGCAGCGCCCTGTGGGCCTGCAACTGATCGGCAACTATTTCGACGAGGGCCGTCTGCTTGCCATCGCCGACCGTTACCAGCAGGCGACCGACTGGCATACCCGCCGGCCGGCAAAGTGAGACAGCTATGAAATGGGAAGTCGTCATCGGCCTGGAAACGCATGTGCAGTTATCCACGGCGTCCAAGATTTTTTCCGGCAGCAGCACGCAATTCGGCGCTGAGCCCAACACGCAGGCCAACGCCGTGGATATGGCCTTGCCCGGCACGCTGCCGGTCATGAACCGCGGCGCGGTCGAGCGCGCCATTCGCCTGGGCCTGGGCGTGGGTGCACACATCGCCCCCGTGTCGGTGTTTGCACGCAAGAACTACTTCTACCCCGATTCGCCCAAGAACTACCAGATCAGCCAGTTCGAGATCCCGGTGGTGCAAGGCGGCAAGGTGAGTTTCTTTGTCGGCGACAAGGAAATGACGGTCAATCTGACGCGTGCCCACCTGGAAGAAGATGCGGGCAAGTCGGTGCACGAGAACGTCACCGGCCCGCACGGCGAACGCGCCAGCGGCATCGACCTGAATCGCGCCGGCACGCCGCTGCTGGAAGTCGTGACCGAACCTGAAATGCGCTCGGCTGACGAAGCCGTGGCCTATGCCAAGGCGCTGCACAGCCTGGTCGTGTGGCTGGGCGTGTGCGACGGCAACATGCAGGAAGGCTCGTTCCGTATCGACGCCAACGTGTCGGTGCGCCCGGAAGGCCAGAAGGAATTCGGTACCCGTACCGAAACCAAGAACGTCAATTCCTTCCGCTTCCTGGAACGCGCGATTCAGTATGAAATCCGTCGCCAGATCGAAGTGATCGAAGACGGCGGCAAGGTCATTCAGGAAACCCGCCTGTACGACCCGGACAAGGACGAAACCCGCAGCATGCGCACCAAGGAAGACGCGCATGACTACCGCTATTTCCCCGACCCCGACCTGCCGCCGCTGGCCATCAGCGAAGACTGGATCGAACGTGTTCGCGCAGACATGCCCGAACTGCCGGCCACCAAGCGCGCCCGTTTCGAAGCCGACTTCGGTATTTCGGCCTACGACGCGGCCCAGCTGACCAGCAGTCGCGCCACCGCCGAATACTTCGAAGCCGTGGTCGCCAAGCTGCCGGCAGGCCAGGCCAAGATCGCCGCGAACTGGGTGATGGGCGAAGTCGCTGCAGCGCTGAACCGCGACTCGCTGGCGATCGAACAAAGCCCGGTGAACGTGGCACAGCTGGCCGGTCTGTTGACTCGCATTGCCGATGGCACGATCTCGAACAAGATCGCGCGTGAAGTGTTCACGGCGCTGTGGTCGGGCGAGTTTGCCGATGCTGATGCCGTGATCGAAGCCAAGGGCTTGAAGCAGGTGAGCGACAGCGGTGCCATCGGCAAGCTGATCGACGAAGTGATGGAAGCCAATGCCGGCATCGTCGCGGAATTCCGCGCGGGCAAGGAAAAGGCCTTCAACTCGCTGGTAGGTCAGGTGATGAAGGCCGGTCGCGGCAAGGTGAATCCGCAGCAGGTGAATGATCTGCTGCGCGAGAAGCTGGGCTGATGACCGACCGATGAGCATGTCCGCCCGCATTGACGCCGTGATGCGCCAGCGGAACATCCGCAGCCAGAGCGAACTGGCGCGGGTGGCGGACGTGCCGCAGTCGACGGTCAACCGCATTCTGACGCGGGGCGACTCGTATTGCCCGGCGTGGGGGACGGTCAAGAAACTGGCCGATGCGCTGGGGGTGTCTGCGGTATGGCTGACCGACGGGGATGCATCGGCAAACCCTACGGCCCCTGCCATGCCCACCGATGCGCCGCTGGACGGCTGGCAGCTGGAAGCGCTGCGGATTCTGGGTGGCCTGGACGACGTGGATCGCCGCAAGGTGATGGGCGTGCTGCGACTGCTGGAGCGGCCAGGAAACAGCGGGCAACGGTGATGGTTGCCAGGTCGGCGACAGTGGTCAGCGCGTAAAAACAAAAGGCCGACAGAACTGATCCTGTCGGCCTTTTGTTTTTTACTTTGAGCGAACCGCCGAAATCAGTTCACACCAATCAGTTCACGCCATAACGTGCGCGGTACGCCAGCACAGCCTCACGATGCTCGTCGAAGCCACCTGTGCCCTGCTCTGCCAGCGCCAGAATGTCGGCCAGCGACGCAATGCTGATCACCGGAATGCCGTAACGCTGCGACACTTCCTGCGTGGCCGAATGCGCCGACAAGGCGTCGTCGGCACCTGCGCGCTCCATGCGATCCAACGCAATCAGCACCGCCGACGGCGTGGCACCCGCTGCGCGGATCATGGCCACCGATTCGTTCACCGAGGTCCCTGCGCTGATCACGTCATCGATGATCACGACCTTGCCCTGCATCGGCGCGCCCACCAGCGTGCCGCCCTCGCCGTGGTCCTTGGCTTCCTTGCGGTTGTACGCAAACGGCACGTCGCGGCCATGCTCGACCAGCGCCACAGAGGTTGCAGTGGCCAGGCCAATGCCCTTGTAGGCCGGGCCGAACAGCATGTCGAATTCGACGTTGGCGGCCATCAGCGCCTGCGCATAGAAGGCGGCCAGCTTGCCCACCGTCGCACCGCTGTTGAACAGCCCCGCATTGAAGAAATACGGGCTCATCCGCCCGGCCTTGGTCTTGAAGCTGCCGAAGCGCAACACACCGGAATCGATAGCGAAGCGCACAAAGTCCGTGCGAAAGGTGGCGGGGTCGAGGGCGTGAAGGCTGGCGGACACAGGGCGATTCCGGAAGAAATGGGGATGGGCGGGAGAAGCAGACAGACAGTGCAAGGGGCATGAGCGGACATACCCGTGATGGGCTGCCCCCGCGCTTGGCAGTTGCTAATCGTTTGCGTAGCAGTGGCTAAGCGTTTTGCTGAGCAACTGCTATTTTACGGCCATCGCGCCCCTGGTTCGCGCCCGACAATCGCCATCTGCTAGCCTTATGCGCTTTCAGGGAGCCCCATTTTGCTGCGTATCGTCTCGCTCAACGTCAACGGCCTGCGCTCGGCCACCCGCAAAGGCTATCTGGATTGGCTTGCGGCCAGCAATGCCGACATCGTCTGCATGCAGGAACTGAAAGCGCTGGAATCCGACCTGGACGATGCGCAACGCAATCCGCCCGGTTACCACGGCCACTTCTATTCGGCCGTGAAAAAAGGCTATAGCGGCGTGGGCGTCTACATCAAGAACGCCGCCGACAAGACCATCACCGGTTTCGAGAACGAAGAGTTCGACGCCGAAGGTCGCATCCTGCGCGTGGACTGGCCGGGCCTGAGCGTGGTCAGCGCCTACCTGCCCTCAGGCAGCAGCGGCGAGGAACGCCAGGCCGCCAAGTACCGCTTCCTGGATCACTTCGCGCCCTGGCTGGCCAGCCTGATGGAAGAACACCGCACGACCGGCCGCGAATTCGTCATCTGTGGCGACTGGAACATTGCGCACCGCGAAGCCGACCTGAAGAACTGGAAGAGCAACCAGAAGAACAGCGGCTTCCTGCCGGAAGAACGGGCGTGGCTGACCAAGGTGTTCGACGAGCTGGGTTTTGTCGACGTGTACCGCAGCCTGCATCCCGACACCACCGATGAGTGCTACACGTGGTGGAGCAACCGTGGCCAGGCCTGGGCCAAGAACGTGGGCTGGCGCCTGGATTATCAGATCGCCACGCCGGGCATTGCGGCGCGTGCGCGTGCGACCTCGGTCTACAAGGAAAACCGTTTCTCGGACCACGCGCCGCTGACGGTGGATTACGACTTCACGGTATAGGCGCTTACCAGCGGTCCAGGCGTCGGCAAACCTCCTCAAGAAATGCGATGAACGCCTTGAGGTCCAGGCCATCATCTGCCCCGACGCCTGGTACCGGAAACTTACGCGGTCGTTCAGGCGAAGGGCGATGTGAAGTGGCGACCGTCGTGCGTGCTGCGGCACCTCAGACGCCGGGCTGACGTGTCATCAACGAGCAGGACATGCGGGATGTTCTGCAGGATCGACGGCATCGACGGCTTGGACCACCGTGCGGCGCTTGCGGGCGAGCACAAGGATGACCGCACCGGCGGCGATCGCAAGCGCGGCACCCAGCCGCAGCGTGCCGGCAACCCCTGACGCGTCGGCGATCAACCCGCCCACAAACGCACCCGACGAGATCGACACCTGGAAGGTGACGACCAGCAGCGCCTGACCGGCTTCCGAGGCATCGGGCAAGGCCTTCTGCATCCAGGTCGTCATTGCCACCGGCACAAGGCCGAAGGCAGCACCCCACAATGCAGAGACGATCACGGCACCGGTCAGGCCACCGCCGAACGTAGTGGCGAACAATAGCGAGACGGCAATCGCGGCAGCCGCCAACAGCGGCGTGCCGCGCAGGCTGCGACCCACCAGCCGGCCACCAAGGAAGGTCCCGGCCAAGCCCGCCACGCCGAATACCAGCAGCATCGCCGTGATGTGGCTGGGCGACAGACCGAAGATCTGGTCCAGCATCGGGCGCAGATAGGTGTAGCCCACGAAGTGCCCGGTGATGAGCAGCAGGCCCACCCCCAACACCGCGCGTGATGCGGGACGCGTCAGCGGCACCAACAGGTCACGGGCGGGAATGGCGCGCTCGGCCGGCATGCGGGGCAGCAAGCGCAGCTGCATCACCAGCACCACCGCCGCGACGACGGCCGCCACCACAAACGCCATGCGCCACCCGGCCAGATCGCCCAGCAGCGCGCCCGCGGGCACCCCTGCCACCGTTGCCAACGAGATACCCGCCAGCACATACGACATCGCGCGCGGCATCAGATGCTCGGGTACCAGGCGCGCCACCACCGACGGCGCAAACGTCCAGAACCCGCCCACGACGATGCCCAGCATCACCCGCGCGATCAGCATCGTGGCGAAGTTGGGGGCGACGGCCGCCAGCACGTTGGACACCACCAGCAAGGCAGACAGCACCAGCACCACGGTGCGCCGGTCCAGTCGGCCCGACAGCACGATCAGAAGCGGCCCCATCAGCGCCGCCATTACGGCGGGCATGGTGATCATCAGGCCTGCCGTGCCTTCGGTGACACCCAGGCCGGCAGCGATGTTGGTCAGCAGGCCAACCGGCAGGAATTCCGTCGTGACCGACGCAAAGGTGCTGATGGCCAGCGACGCCACCGCCAGCCAGGCGGCCGGCGCGGCGACGGGCATGGCCGCCGTATGCGCGTTGGACCCATGCAGGTCTAGGCCGTCAGACGGTGCGCCGGCGCGAGCCGTTGCGTTGGGCGCACTCATCATGGCCGCCCCGCTTTCCGACGCGCGCCGCCTAGTCTTGTACCGAGCGATTTCGCCCGCTTCGATCGATGGATGTTCATGGCTATATTCCTGAATTGAATGTGCTTTTAAAAGTCACAAATAAGGGCAAAAAATTTTCACTTCGTATTCACGAGTGCGTTCACCAGGCCTGACAGGGATTGCTTGGCCAGTGCCTGCTCGAAACCTTCCTGGGCTTCCTGCAGCACCTTGTTCAGGCAGCCTTTGAAGTTCTGGCTGACCACGCAGTCCGTGGCCGCGTAGTCGTGCACGCAGCAGGCTTCGGGCGCTTCGCTTGCCCGATAGATGTCGAGCAGCGTGATTTCGGCCGCAGGCCGGGCGAGCGCACATGCGCCATTCTTGCCGCGATGGGTGGTCACCAGCCCAGCCTTTGCCAGCTTGGAGACGACCCGCCGCACAAAACTAGGCTCGGCATTGACGCTGCTGGCCAGTTCCGCCGATCGCACCGGCTCCCCCTTGTGGGCCCCGAGGGCGGCCATGACATGGGAAGCAACGGCAAACTGGACATTGGGCTGCGACATATTGTGATTTTATTTAGCACAAATAGGCCTGTCAACGGGCAAGTACAGCTTGCGCAACGCACACATCGGTCAGCTCAGGCATGATGCCGCTGCACCTGTTCAAATGGCGTGTGCGCGCCCGCCCCCTTTGTACCGGGGTGTCGGCGGCAGCATCGCCCGAGCATGCACACTGGTCATCGTGCCGTTTGCGTACGTCATTCATCGGTCCGACCAGGCAAGTTTTTCCCTCACTTGGCACACCGCCCAGGAGCTTCATCATCGCCCGCGCATCATCCCTTTACACCAACGCGCGCGTCGCCCCGCTGCTTGCGCTGGGCTTTGCCAGCGGCCTGCCGCTGGCGCTGACCACCGGCACCTTGCAAGCCTGGGCCACCGTGGAAGATGTGTCCTTACAGGCTATCGGCTTCCTTACACTGGTAGGGTCAGCCTATACGCTGAAATTCCTGTGGGCACCGCTGATGGACCGTTTCAGCCTGCCCTTGCTGGGCCGGCGTCGCGGCTGGATCGCGGCCACCCAGCTGCTGCTGGCGGCGGGCATCATGGCCATGGGGGCGCTGTCACCGCGTGACGCCTTGCTGCCGCTGGCACTGCTGGCGGTGTTCGTGGCGTTCTGCTCGGCCTCGCAGGACATTGCCTTCGACGCCTATCGCACCGACGTGTTGCGTAACGAAGAGCGCGGCGCAGGTGCGGCGGTATCGGTGTTGGGCTACCGGCTGGCCATGCTGGCCTCGGGGGGGCTGGCGCTGGTACTGGCCGACAAGTGGCTGGGCTGGGGAGGCACTTACGTGGTGATGGGCGGCATCATGCTGCTGACGGTCATCGTCACGCTGATCGCCCCCGAGCCGGAGGTGCAGATCAAACCGCCGCGCACGCTGCGCGAAGCCGTGACCGGCCCGCTGATGGAATTCTTCAGCCGACCGGGAGCCATCACGCTGCTGGTGTTGATCGTGCTGTACAAGCTGGGCGACGCCTTTGCGGGCAGCCTGTCGACCACCTTCCTGATTCGCGGCGCGGGTTTCAGCCCCACGGAAGTTGGCACCATCAACAAGATTCTGGGCTTGGCGGCCACCATTTTTGGGGCACTGGCAGGCGGCACCTTGCTCGCGCGACTTGGCCTGTATCGCTCGCTGATCGTTTTCGGTCTGCTGCAAGCGGTGTCCAACCTGGGCTTCTGGCTGATCGCGGTCAGCCCCAAGAGCATCGTGCTGATGAGCATGGCGGTGGGCGTGGAGAACATCTGCGGTGGCATGGGCACGGCGGCATTCGTTGCCTTGCTGATGGCGCTGTGCGATCGGCGGTTCTCGGCTACCCAGTTTGCGTTGCTGTCTGCGTTGTCAGCAGTTGGCCGCACATATCTGGCCGGACCCGCATCGCCCCCTTTGGTCGAAGCGCTGGGATGGGCGCACTTCTTCCTGCTTACCGTAGTGATCGGTGGCCCCGGCCTGTGGCTGCTGTGGTGGAAGCGCGATGAGATCCGCGCGCTGGACAAGGAAGAAGCACCGGCGACTTGATGGTTTGCATCGCAGGACGGTGTTGCCGCTCGAAACGCCAACACTATTGCCGCATCAAGATTTTGGGCACAATGGTTTCAACGCAATAGCCGGTGCGCTTCTCAGGAAGCAAAAGCGTTAACTGCCACTCAAGTGGTCCTGTCAAAAGCAGGGGTAACAGACGACTGGACTACGAAGCCCCACTTGTTGGGGCTTTCGTTTTTCAAGTTTCAATATGGCGCTACGACGCCGACAAACTCACGCCAACTGCAACGCCACTGGCGACGCAAACCGATACACCGCCAGCGTGCTGCGCAGGCTTGGCATCACCCGCACTTCGCGCTCGTTGGCGAAGGTGGCGCGTTCAAGAATCTTCAGCCCCAGGCCAGTAGCCAGGTCTTCGAAATCGCGCAGCGTACACAGGTGGATGTTCGGCGTGTCGTACCACTCGTAGGGCATCTGCCGATTCACCGGCATGCGGCCGCGCAGGATCGACAAGGGGTGGGTCCAGTGTCCGAAGTTCGGGAAGGACACGATGCCTTCACGCGCCACACGCGCCATTTCGCGCAGGATGTGTTCGGTACGGTGCATGGACTGCAGCGTCTGCGACAGGATCACCGTGTCGAACTGCTGATTGCGAAACAGCGCCAGGCCGCCTTCCAGATTCTGCTGGATGACGTTCACGCCACGCCGCACGCTGGCAATCACGCCGGCGTCATCGATCTCGACGCCCACGCCATAGGTCTTGCGGGCATCGCGCAGGTGCGCCAGCAGTACGCCATCGGCACACCCCAGGTCGAGCACCTTGCTTTCCGGGCGGACCCAGTCGGCGATCTTCAACAAGTCCGCACGCAAGACGCCGGGATTCTGCCTGGATGCAGACTGAGGTGCCGATTGGGGCGTCAGTTGCGGCGTCGGCTGCGGGGTCTGCTTGGACACGGGTCGGGAAGTCTGTTGGGCGCTCACAGGGCACCTCCGGCAGGGGCATCGATCACGGCAGTACCGTTCGCCAGTCGGCTGGCCGTTCTGCCCCCGAGGTCCAATTCCTTTGCGATTCGATCGTAGTAAGCACTCACAAGTTCGTGATAGCGGGAATCGTCAAGCAGGAAGGCATCGTGGCCGTGGGGCGCATCGATCTCGGCGTAGGTCACGGGCCGGCCGTTGCGCAGCAAGGCTTCGACGATCTCGCGCGAGCGTTCGGGCGGGAAGCGCCAGTCGGTCGTAAACGAGGTCACCAGGAATTTTGCGGTCACCTTCCCCAGCGCACGCGCCAGGTCGCCCTTGGTGTCTTTGGACGGATCGAAATAATCCAGCGCGCGGGTGATCAGCAAGTAGGTATTGGCGTCGAAATAGTTCGAGAATTTCTCGCCCTGATAACGCAGGTAGGACTCGACTTCGAATTCCACGTCATAGCCATACCGGAACGCGCCATCGGCACCCGGTGCGCGCTGGGCACGGCCGAATTTTTCGGCCATGTCGTCGTCCGACAGGTAGGTGATGTGGCCCACCATGCGCGCCACCGCCAGGCCGCGACGCGGCACGGTGTCGTGCGCGTAATAGTTGCCGCCGTGGAAATCGGGGTCGGTGATGATCGCGCGGCGCGCGACTTCGTTGAAGCCGATGTTCTGCGCCGACAGGCGCGGCGTGCTGGCAACCACCACGCAGTGGCCCAGGCGTTCCGGGTAGGCAATTGCCCAGTGCAGTGCCTGCATGCCGCCCAGCGAGCCGCCCATGACGGCGGCAAAGCGTTCGATGCCCAGCTCGTCGGCCACGCGCGCCTGGGCGTTGACCCAGTCTTCCACCGTCAAGACCGGAAATGCCGCGCCGTAAGGCGTGCCGGTGGCCGGATCGATGCTGCTTGGGCCGGTAGAGCCGAAACATGAACCCAGGTTGTTGATGCCGATGACAAAAAAGCGATCGGTATCCAGCGCCTTGCCCGGGCCGACCATGTTGTCCCACCAGCCTACGTCCTTCGGGTTGTCGGCATGAATGCCGGCCACGTGGTGCGAGGCGTTGAGCGCGTGGCAGACCAGCACCGCATTGCTGCGGGCGGCGTTCAGCTCGCCATAGGTCTCGACCATCAGCGAGTACGGGCCGAAGGACGCGCCGCTGGCAAGTTTCAGCGGTTCGGCAAAATAAATGGAACGGGGCTCGACGACACCAACTGAGCCAGCAGGCAGCTGGAGTGCAGCAATATCGGAGTCAGTGCGGGAATCAGCACGGGAACCGGCATCAGAACCGGAATGCGGGACGGCAGTACGCTCGACAGGCGAAGACACGCGGCAAAACCTCTTTAGCGGAATTTATGAGGCGCCCGCAAGCGATAGCAAATCGGCGCCGAAACAGAAAGAAATTGTACACCGCGGCTCAGGACTGCATTTTTCCTGGCGCTGATACGGTGGTTCGCTGACGATGTGCGGGAAAGATATCGGACCTTCAACACCAGTTGCTCGGGCCGAGCACCTGCGACCATGATGAAAGCAATCGCCCCATCAATGCCCGTCTACAGCTCCATATTGCCCAGCAGACCCAACATCAGCGCCCGCGCCACGGCGGCCTGCTTGTTGTTGACGTTGAGCTTGCCGAACGCGTTACCCAGGTGGAAATTCACCGTTCGTTCCCGGACTTCCAGAATCTGCGCGGTTTCCCAGCTGGTTTTGCCCACCGCGGCCCAATGCAGGCATTCGGCTTCGCGCGACGACAATCGGGTGTCCACCTGCACCCCCGACAATGCAGTCGGCAGACGCTGGTGAGCATCAAGCGCCAGCAAGGCCGCGTGATTGGCAATGGCGTGGCACAACGGCAGTTCAACCATGTCCCGGGTGCCGTCAGACCAGCCGATCATCAAGGCACCCTGGGGTGACCCGGACAGACGACCTTCGACACGCAGCATCAAACCGGCTTGCACGCCGTCGAACAAAGCCGCTCGCACGTCGGCGTCGTGCACGAATCGGCCGTCTGGCGACAGACGATTCAAGGACACCACGCTTTGCGGCTCAAGCCGGGGAAGCGTGACCAGCAGCTTGCGCAGCGCGGGCATTTGCTCGGCACGCCAGCGTGGCGAACCGGCCTCGTAGACGGTACTGACTTCCGGTGCGTCAGGATTGCGATACACCACCAGCCACATGCGTGATGCGCCAAGCGCCAGACACACGCGCTGGAAAGCGCTCACCAGGTCTTTGCGTGCCAGCGCACGCGGCAGGCCGAGCAGACCGTCGAGCGCTTCGGCACAACGGCTGATCATCAAGTCCTGGGCCACAGGAGCCAGGATGCCTGGTCGGAGACGAACACCGGCCTCGACGCAGTCGGTTGCCCTGGTGTCGATGGGAAGTGCCGTTACGCCTCGGAAATGACGGGCCGGGTCTTGAGTCATGGGCAATCCCTGATGGTCGTAATATTCTGTTGCCGATTACGTCTTCAGGCAAGGCTGAAAGATATCGAGCCTTGGTCTTCTGCATTCACTTGCGAATTCTGTCGTCTACGTGCAAATCCGGCAGTCAGATGTCGAGCACGCTCAGATCGAAGGGTACGGCACGGTTCAGCGAATTGGCCAATCTGGCCCGCAACGCATTCGAATGTGCCTGCAAAACCTCTCGTTTCACTTCCAATAGTTGGTGAGGATGCATCGAAAACTGCGTCAAGCCTAGTGCCAGCAATAAGCGGGTGTACGTGACATCACCCGCCATCTCGCCACACACGGCGACTGGCTTGCCAGCTCGTGCACCGGCGTTGATGGTCTGTGCAATCAGGCGCAGCACAGCCGGATGCAAAGGATCGTACAAAGCCGCCACTTCCGGGTCGGCGCGATCGATGGCCAGCGTGTACTGGATCAGATCGTTGGTGCCGATCGACAGATAATCGAAGGCTTCCACGAAGGGTTCGATCGCAATCGCCGCCGCCGGTACTTCGATCATTGCGCCGACTTCAATCTTCTCAGCAAAAGCCTGGCCACGGGCACGCAGTTCCTGGCGAGCGGATTCGATTGCCGCATACAACCCGACCACTTCGTGCTGATGCGCAACCATCGGCACCAGCAGACGGATCGGGCCGTGCGCAGAGGCGCGCAGCAAAGCACGCAGCTGTGTCGCAAACAAAGCCGGACGCGCCAGGCAATAGCGGATGGCCCGCTGGCCCAACGCAGGATTGATCGCCACGGTCGCTTCGCCGTCGAGCGTCTTGTCGGCACCGATATCGAGCGTGCGAATGGTGACCGGCCGCCCTGCCATGGTCTGCACGACCTTGGCGTAGGCCGCATATTGCTCTTCCTCATCGGGCAGTTCGGCTCGGCCCATGAACAGGAATTCACTGCGGAACAGCCCAATGCCATCGGCCCCCGCGTCCAGCGCAGCCTGCGCTTCTTCGGGCAACTCGATATTGGCGTACATGCCGACTTCGACACCGTCGAGGGTGACAGCCGGCACATCACGCAAGGACGCCAAGTCTGCGCGAGCGAGCGCATACTGCGCCTGCAAGCCCTGGTAATGCGTCAGCACCCGGGTAGATGGGTTGATCAAGGCCACCCCGGCAATGCCGTCGACGATGACCAGGTCACCATCCTTGATCAAGGTGCGCGCGGTGTTCAGCGCCACAACTGCCGGCACACCCATGCTGCGGGCAACGATTGCCGTGTGCGATGTTGCACCACCCAGGTCGGTGCAGAAGGCCGCGAAGCGGCCGCCGCGCAACTTCAACATATCGGCAGGCGAAATGTCGTGCGCAATGACGATCAGCGGTTCGTCGCTGTCGATGCGCTTGGGCGTGGTCGCGCCTTTGTCGGTACCGGCCAGCTCGTCCAGCACACGTTCGATCACCTGACGAACATCGTTGCCGCGCTCGCGCAGGTATTCGTCTTCCATCTGCGCGAACTGCTCGGCCAGCAACTGACCTTGCGTAGTAAGCGCCCACTCGGCGTTATAACCACGCTCGCGAATCAGGCTGAGCGGTTCTTCGGAAATCGTGGCATCGGCCAGCAACAGGCCGTGCACATGCAGGAAGGCATCGAGTTCGGGGGGCGCATCGTCAGGCAGGCTTTCGGCCAGTTGCACCAGCTCTTCGCGCGCAACCGTGATGGCGCGGGTAAAACGCGCGCACTCGGCCTCGATGTCTTCGGGCGCAACGCGATAGTGCGCGACTTCCAGAGCCGCCGCGCCAAGTACGATGGCGCGACCCACCGCATAACCGCGTGACACGCCGAGCCCATGAAGAGCGAGCAGCGTGTCGCTCATCACGAACCTTCGCCGAACTTGTCGTTGAACAGGGCCACGATCTCTTCCAGTGCGCGATCGGCATCGGCACCTTCGGCATCAACGGTGACTGTCGTGCCCAGGCCGGCGGCCAGCATCATCACACCCATGATGCTTTTTGCATTGACGCGGCGTGAGCCGCGCGCAATGAAAATCTCGCATTTGAATTTGCTGGCCAGCTGCGTGAGCTTGGCCGAGGCGCGGGCGTGCAAGCCCAGCTTGTTGGTGATCGTGATATCGACTGAAGGCATCGTGGGCGGGTCTCGGGGCGAAACTAAGATGAACGACGCAGGTAAATTTTCAGAGCAGGGTCAAAGCGCAGGCGGGGCCATGCAATCGACCGTCACCATGCCTTGCACACCACCACTGCGGGCGTGGTGGGCAGCATCGGCCAGTGACAAGTGGCGGTATGTCAGCGCGCGCAACAGCATGGGTGCGTTGACACCCGCCACCAGCAAGGCTTCGTGGCCGATGGTTGCCGCCTGTTCAATCGCGCGGGTCGCCGCGTTGGCAGGGGTTGCGCCAAGCAGGTCGACGAGAACCAGCACACCGGTTCCCTGGTCGATGCGACGAATGGCGTCGAACACGGCGGCCGTTGTGGCCTCGGGGTCATCGCTGGCCCCGACATCATAGGGCAGCACGCTCTCGACCGCACCCAGGACATGGGTGCCGCAAGACAGCAACGCGGTGGCAAGCGGCGCGTGCGCGACGACCACGACGCCGATCATGACGTGGCCACGGCAGCTTCAAGTGCCTGCGCAAACATTGCGCCGACATCGAAACCGGTTTGTTCAGTGATTTCAACAAAGCAGGTCGGGCTGGTGACGTTGATCTCGGTGATGTAGTCACCGATCACGTCCAGACCCACCAGCAACAGACCGCGAGCAGCCAGGATCGGGCCCAGCTCGTTGGCCAGTTCCAGGTCGCGCGCCGACAGCGGCTGCGCCACCCCACGGCCACCCGCCGCCAGATTGCCACGCGTTTCACCCGCCATCGGGATGCGCGCCAGGCAATACGGCACCGGCTTGCCGCCGATGATCAGAATGCGCTTGTCGCCGTCCACGATCTCGGGGATGTAGCGTTGCGCCATGATGGTCTGCGTGCCGTAGGCCGTCAGCGATTCCAGGATGGCGTTGAAGTTGATCTCGCCTTCGCGCAGCCGGAAGATGCCGGTGCCGCCCATGCCGTCCAGCGGCTTGACGATCACATCCTTGTGTTCCGCATAGAACGCCTTGACCCGCGCGGCGTCGCGCGTGACCAGGTTGGGAACGGTCAGATGCGGAAACTCGCAGATGGCGAGCTTCTCGGGATGGTTGCGAATGGCCGAACCCGTGTTGAATACGCGCGCACCCTGCGCCTGGGCGCGATCGAACAACTGGGTGGCGTAGACATATTCCATGTCGAACGGCGGATCTTTGCGCATCAGCACCGCATCGAAAGACGCCAGCGTCACGTCGACCGGTGTCGATTCCGTCCACCAATCCTTGCCGTGCAGGTCTGCATCGGCAACCAGCGAAATCGGCGTCGCGCGAACCGACACTTGGCCGGATTCGACGAACAGATCATCTTGCAATGCAACACTTAACTGGTGTCCGCGTGCGTTCAACGCACGCATCATGGCAACCGACGAATCCTTGTATGCCTTGAGTTTCGGCAGCGGATCTAGAACGAGGAGTACGTGCATGGGGCCTTGCCTCGGCAAAGAGCGTGAGGCCGCGTGGATGCTGCATTGCAGCGATTCGCAACGGCGGGAACGAACGATTCTAGCGCGGCGTTGAACACCCGGTCAGCAGCTTGTGAAAACCTCGCTATCGGTTTCCCTAGGATGTCTTGAAGCACGGGAACAAAAGGCGGAGTATCCGGTTCCACGCGGTCGACAAGCCGGAACAACACGGCAGAAGAACCGCAGGCACCCAAAGAAAAATTGCACGCCGAGTACCGCGCACCCAAGCTCGATAAAAAAGCGGACCGGCCAAGCAGTTGGACGCAGCAGTCAAAAACAAGCAGCTAAAACAAAGCACCCGCATACAAAAGCTGCAGCACGAGCACCCAATTCAAAGCCTGCCGCGCACCCTTGCAGCAAAAAAAAAGGGGCGCCGAAGCGCCCCAAAAGGAGATCCCTGCCGGGGGCACCCACCCCCTGCAGGTTTAGGAGTGGTACGCCGACTCGCCGTGAGACGAGATGTCCAGACCTTCGCGCTCTTCTTCTTCAGTAACGCGCAGGCCGATCAGCGTATCCACAATCTTGTACGCAACTACAGAAACCACACCCGTCCAGACGATGGTCAGCAGAATTGCCTTCAGCTGAACCCAGACGGCACCCAGGATCGGCGCGGAGGTGATTGCACCGTCCACCAGGAGTCCCGGACCACCCAGCCACGTAGCGTTGAACACGCCAGTGAGCAAGGCCCCTACGATACCACCGACGCCGTGTACGCCAAAGACATCCAGCGAATCATCGGCACCCAGCGCACGCTTCAGACCGTTGACGCCCCACACGCAGACCGCGCCGCAAACCAGACCGATGACCAGCGCGCCCACCGGGCCCACCAAGCCAGCGCCCGGGGTGATACCAACCAGACCAGCCACTGCACCTGAAGCAGCACCCAGCATCGACGGCTTGCCCTTCAAGACCCACTCGGTCAGCACCCAAGCCAGCACAGCACCAGCCGTAGCAACCAGGGTGTTGATGAAGGCCAGCGACGCGGTGTTGTTGGCTTGCAGTGCCGAACCAGCGTTGAAGCCGAACCAGCCCACCCACAGCAGCGCTGCGCCGATCAGGGTCATGGGCAGGTTGTGCGGCGACATGGCTTCCTTGCCGTAGCCGATACGCTTGCCGATCACGTAGGCACCCACCAGACCGGCGATACCGGCGTTGATGTGCACGACAGTGCCGCCTGCGAAGTCCAGCGCGCCCCAGCTCATGATCAGGCCAGGTGCCGTTTCCGAGGCGAACCACACCATGTGGGCAACCGGAATGTAGGCGAAGGTGAACCACAGCACAGTGAACAGCAGCACGGCCGAGAAGCGGGCACGTTCAGCAAAGGCACCGACAATCAGCGCGCAGGTGATACCGGCGAAGGTAGCCTGGAACGCAACGAAGCTGAGTTCAGGAACGGTGCCCGACAGCGCGAAGTTGCCGGTGACCGGATCGAACATGCCACCCAGGAAGACCTTGCTGAAACCGCCGAAGAACGCATTGCCTTCGGTGAATGCCAGCGAGTAACCGTAGATGAACCACAGCACGACGGCCAGCGAGAAGGTCACCAGGACCTGCATCAGCACCGACAGCACGTTCTTGCTGCGAACCAGGCCGCCGTAGAACAGCGCCAGGCCCGGTGCCACCATCAGCAGAACCAGAATGGTGGAAATGCTCAGCCAGGCCACGTCGGCCTTGACCAGTTCAGGGGTTGCAGCAGCGACCACGGCTGCTGCGGCAGCTTCGGCAGGTGCGGCCGCAGCCGGTGCGGGCGTGGTTTGCGCAACAGCGCTTGTCACACCCATGAAGCCCAGGCATAGGGCTACGAGGAAAGATGCCAGATATTTTTTCATGTTGTCTGCCGTATCGTCAGAGGCTTCAGAGGGCTTCTTGGCCGGTTTCACCGGTACGGATCCGGACCACCTGTTCAAGCGGAGTCACGAAAATCTTGCCGTCACCGATCTTGCCCGTGCGCGCGGCATTCTCGATCGCCTCGATGGCGCGATCGACGAGCTCGTCGGCAAGCGCCACTTCGACTTTGACCTTGGGCAGGAAGTCGACGACGTATTCAGCGCCGCGATACAGCTCGGTGTGGCCCTTCTGGCGTCCGAAACCCTTGATTTCGGTCACGGTAATGCCCTGAACACCGATACCCGACAGGGCTTCGCGGACCTCGTCAAGCTTGAAGGGCTTGATGATGGCGGTAATGAGTTTCATGCAGTCCTCACAGTGGGTGACGATGCCACCGGCGCATCAGCTGCGCTGGCGGCCCGTATAGCTTCGAATCAGAAGGCCTTGCTGAGGCTGACGACCAGACCGGTACGGCCTGCGTCACGCCCCTTGGTCGTCAGGTACCAGTTCTTTTCGCTGGTTGCGACAACCGAAGCACCAAGCAGCCAGCCGTTCAGGTCCTTGGTCACGCCAACCTTGTAGTCAAGGTAGTGATCCAGGTCCTCGCCATTGGCATTGACCGACTTCTTGAGCTTTTGATAACCGACGTGGGCGTTTGCGCCCCAGCCGCTGCCCAGGTCGAAGTTCAGGCCCAGGTCGAGGTAATGCGTATTTTTGGTGCCCGGTGCGCCGAAGAAATCGGACACACCATGCGAGTACTTGGCAGTGAAGGGACCGTAGGTGCCCGCCACATACAGCTCGGTGTTGTCGATGGTGCCGCCCTTGGCAGCGGTCGAACCCGGGTAGTAGTAGTACAGAACACCGACGTCGTAGCCGAAGTCACCGGCCTTGCCCTTGTAGCCGCCGTAGAAGTCCATCTCGATATTGCCGCCGCCGTACAGCTCGCTGGCAACGTTGGAATTCCAGTTGCCGGCGTAGAGGCCGGACTTATGGGCAAAGTCGAAGCCCCCCTGAATGGCAGGCTTCAGATTGGTCTGCGAGAACCCGCGAAAACGGTAGTCGCTGAACAAGCCGGCATTGCCCGTGAACGTGAAATCGGGCTCGGCCTGGGCGAACGCAGGCGACACACAAAGCGCAGTCAGGATTGCAGCAAACAGCCGGGTCGTTTTCATGAGGGTGGTTCCGAAACTGAAGCAGACAGGGGGACCAGTAAGTTTTTACCGGCGACACTCTGCCTAATGCATTTCCTGTGCCATGTCGCAAAACGCTTATAAATCAACAACTTAGAAATTAGGGTATTTCCTATCCCTGTTTTGGTGCGTCACGTTTGGACACCGCCCCGCACCACCCAGGTGCATTCGAAGGCCCTGCGACCCATGACGGTGCGTTGCCCGCAGCGTGTGCAAGCGCAGCAATACAGCAATCGGCCCCGACGACTACACTGTGGTCAATCGTCACTTTCAGCAGGAAAACGCCATGACGCGCACCGCGTGGTTTGAAGAAGTGCAGAAGAACATCTCCGACCTGATCAAGCGCAGCCCGGCCGCCGACGTCGAGCGCAACGTAAAGGCCGTGTTGGGCACCGCCTTCACCAAGCTCGATCTGGTCACGCGTGAAGAGTTCGACATCCAGGCCGAATTGCTGGCCCGCAGCCGCGCGCGGCTGGAGGTGCTGGAGGATCAGCTGAAGGCGCTGGAACAGAAGGTGAACGGGCTGTCGACGCCTGTTGCATCGAGTGGGACGGCCACGCCGTCGGCACCGTTGCCGCCCAGCCTGGGATAAGACCAAGGCAGCGCACGACACCTTGCGTGTCGTGCGTGGTGAACGTCTCTTGTTGCTTGCTTATTGACGTTCACGCAGCGTCGATCAGGGATTATCGATCAGGCCTTGATCACAGCTTTGCTTCAAGCGCCAGGCGGATGGCATCGGCGCGGTCCTTGACCTCGTCGGTGTTGGTGAACGGACGGAAATTCACCGTCAGCACCCCGGCGTCAAACTTCACGCGTTCCTTGTAAGCCGAGGCCGACGCACCCGCTTCGTTGTACACGACGCTGATCTTCTTCAGCTTGTCCTTCAGCGCTGCCTTACCCATGTCGTCCTTGGTGATGTCCGCCAGCGCAACTTCGATCGGCTGGAAAATCGTCTTCACGAAGTAATCGTCTTTGGCGTAATGCTCGGCGTCGCCGGGCATGGCGATGCTGTTCCAATTGACCTCGATCGGCACATCGAACCCAGCGGCCTGCTGGATTTTCTTTTGCCAGGCGGGATACTGCTCTTTCTCGTACGTGGCGATGGCGCGGCGCTCAGCCAGGCTGGGCTGCGCCTGTGCCATGACGCCAGCGGCCGAGGCCATCAAAGAAACTGCCGCGAGACTGAGGATGATTCGACGCAAGGTAATACTCCACGGGTGGTGAGCTGAGGATGGCAAGGACGGCACAGTCACGGCTTGCCCGGCAAACCGGACGTTCACAGCGTCATTGCTCAAGGTCTGGTCCAGCGCAGCTTATCCGTATGGGCATGCCAGGTTGTGAGCGATTGCACACAGCAGCAAGGGGTGAATATCCAAGGAATTGCTGTCTACCCTCGTCAGAATCCAGGGGTTTGCGCAATAGCTTGGGCTTGCTGCCAGCAAAGTCCGGTAACTGCTGTCGCAACTTTCGACCTTCATAACGTAAATGGCGAGCCACGCTTGGCGTGCCGACATGGTTGGTTGAACAACCGCAGTGCATGGAGCAGGGATCTGGCAATCCTCCGACTGCCTTCAGTAATCGACATCCACCCTGCGCAGGGAAAACATCCCGAAACGCTCGCGTCCTTGGAGGAGCTCTTCGGTGCTGGCATGATTTCGGCGGAATCAATGTGTCGGAGACAACGCTTGCCATCGCAGCGCGCGCTCTACTCAGCCATGACGTTCTTCTCACTGACGGCGGTCGTGGTCGTGGCGCTGCGCCGTCCGTTTGACCTCGTGGGATGGGCGTGCCTCGTCGCATGTATCGGCTTTGTGGCGCTCGGCTGCCTTGCCATCGTGAAGCCGGACATCGCCGCAGGACGCCGCCGCCACAAGACTGCGGCGGCGGGCGGCTTCCCCGCCGCGTTCGAGCACGGCCACGACACGAATGAGGCGCTTGCCCCTGAACCCGGAAAAGAGGCGACTGTCGGCGAGCCATCCGACAACGAGCCTGAGGTGCTCAAGCAAACGGTGTCTGCCCTTGAGGCGGTCGGCGCGACGACGCCTGGAGAGATCGACACAACAACATTGTGGGTGGCCGCCCAGCGGATGGACCCCGGGCAGGCCATCGGTGTCCACGAGGCACTTGCCGCCCTCTCCGATTTGCACGACGCCGGACAAGGCCAGATCGGGCGCCTGATCTTCGTTCCGGCGCACACAGAGTACGACCGATCGCTCATCGCGGAGATCGTCGCCGCCACGCTCGCCGCCTTCGGCCACGACATCCGGCCGACCGATATCGGTGTCGAGCTGCCGCCCGGCGGCGGCGAAGGAACCGCCACGATTTCATTCCCGCTTGCTGACCGCATCGAGCGAGTCACCTGCCACTACCGGTGGAAGTACCCACCTGACGACCTGTTGCCCGCGTTGGTGCGCTTCACGAAGCCCGAAGCCCCCCGCGATCTCGTGTGCGCCGATCCCGGAGATCAGACGCTCTTGTATGCCGCCATCCGGGCCGGTGCACTGGACGAACTGAACCACCAGCTTCCTGGCGACCAGGACCTTTTCGACAAGGTGGAGCCGGTTGCGAAGACGGCTGGCACTGCTTGAGCAGACGGCAAGCTCACCGACATTGCCGCCGGTGCGCCCGTCGAGGTATTCGGTGTCGACGTCATCGAGCGCTTCAGTAGCGCCGCGGAAATACCGGTCGCCATTTTGAAGGAGCACGTGCGCACATGACCTTGACCACATCACTGCCGCCGAGCCGTCCAAACCGGCTGCTTCGCGCGGCCGCCTTGCTTAAGGCATGTCTGGCGATGATGGCGTTTGCGACCACGGCGGCGCTGGGTGCACCCATGACGCTCGGGTCGATGACGTTCGAAGCGCCGGATGATGCCGCCGGCTGGAAGACCTCCACGGTGAAGGGAGGTGTCCTGTTCCAGAAGGAGATCCGCCCGAAGGACGGCAGGGGCCGGAAGGCTGCGGCGATCATCCAGGTACTCGGCCCGTTCCCGGGCTCGCCCGCGACGCTGGACAAAGGGTTTGAGACCGTCGTCGGCCTGGTCAAGGGCATGGCCGCCGAACGGCCGATGAGGAAAACGGACGGCAAGACGTCGAACGGGCATCGCATCCGGACCGACTATCGCTGCTGCACGGACCTCAAGGGCTTGTCGGCAAGCCAGTGGACCGTTGGCATGTCCTCGGAAAAGCACCAGGTGGCCATGACGCTGCTCGGGCTCGACCTGCGGGGAGACGCGCGCGATGCGGTGGAAGCCGAATTCAAGGCGATGGTCCGCTCGGTGTCGCTTGCGCCTGCCGACAAGCCGTTTGGTGTGGTGCCCTCGGCCGGAGAGGGCGGACTGGACGGCGTCTACACGCATCTCAACACAGGCGTGCGGCCAAACGTCTTCGGGGGTACGGACTTCTATTCCGACAGCGAAATCACCGTGTTCGACCGGTCTGGCCTATACGCGACCGAGATTCCGAAAGGCGGCGACCTCGCGGCACACTGCCGGGCCACACCGACGGAATGCGGGGTCTACAAGTTGATCGGCGGTGGCTTGTTCGGCGGTGCCACAAAGATCGAGATGCGCGCCGTCAAGGACGGGTTCGGCACCATCGAGGCAGAGACGAAACCCTTTGCGCGCAAAGGCGACGACCTGTCGATCGACGACGGAGACTACAGACTCCTGAAACCCTTCCCGGCCGGCACGACGTTCAACGGGAGCTGGCGCTACTTCTTCGCGTCGGCGGGCACGACTGCCCTCTCGTCCGGCAGTGTGTCCAGCGAAAAGATCCTGCAGTTGTCTTCCAATGGCACGTTCCGGCGCACCGGATGGTCGGGGGCAAGCACGACGAACGACACGGGCGGCGGGACGACGGGTGTCACGACCGGGTCCGCGCGGCCGGCGGCCAGCGGGCGTTACCAGATATCGGGGCACACGATGACGCTGACAGGTGACGACGGCAGAACCGAGCGCCTATCGGTCTTCGCGCCGGATCGCGGGTCCGACAAATTGCTGGTGATCGACGGCTCGAACTACCTGAAGCGTGAGTGAACGCGTGATGCGGAGGTGCTTGCATGAGCAGGACAAAACCGCCCCACCCCACCTAGTCCGATCCGCGTTGCCTCGCCATACTCCGCTTCCCCCGGTTTCCGAGCATCGCGCCATGACGCTTGCCGTAATAGCCAGCCGCGCCCTTGCCGGTCTGGATGCGCCGCCTGTGCGTGTGGAAGTCCATCTTGCTGCGGGACTGCCGGTGTTCAATATCGTCGGGTTGCCCGACGCGGGCGTGCGTGAAAGCCGCGAGCGGGTACGAGCGGCCATCGTCAATTCAGGGTTTGATTTCCCCGCAGGTCGATTGACCGTCAACTTGGCACCGGCCGATCTGCCTAAGGAATCCGGCCGATTCGATCTGCCGATTGCGCTGGGCGTGCTGCTGGCGTCCGGGCAACTGGCGTTGCCGGAACTGGAGCCCGGACGCTGCAAGAAAACAGACGATGAAAGTATGTCGTCCCTGGACGACTTGGTGGTAGCGGGCGAACTTTCGCTGACCGGGGCGCTGGTCCCGGTAGCTGGTGCCTTGGCGATTGCGTTGGGTGTCGCGCGCGAGCATGGCAACGCCAGCTTGATGCTGCCGTTAGCCAGCGCGGCAATTGCGGCGCGTGTGCCGGGATTGCAGGTTCTTGGAGCAGGGTCACTGGCAGCGGCAGTGGCGCATCTGACGCGGCAGGAGCCGCTGCCTGATGTGGTTCCGCAGGCCGATTCCACATCGCCCGTGTCGGCGTGCCTGTCGGACGTGCGTGGGCAGCCCGGTGCGCGTCGTGCATTGGAAGTGGCTGCGGCGGGCGGTCACAGCATCCTGCTGGTCGGACCACCGGGCACTGGCAAGAGCATGCTGGCTCAGCGCTTGCCGGGTTTGCTGCCACCGCTTCAAGGTGATGAGGCCCTGGAAGCGGCCGCCATCGCGCAGCTGGCGCAGGCAGTGCCGCCACCGTTTGGGGTGCGGCCGTTCAGAGCACCGCATCACAGTGCTTCGGCAGCGGCGATTATTGGTGGTGGCGCTCGTCCCAAACCCGGCGAAATCAGTCTGGCGCACCTCGGTGTGCTGTTCCTTGACGAGCTTCCCGAATTTTCCCGCCACGTGCTGGAATCCCTTCGTGAACCGCTGGAAACTGGCCGCGTTGCCATCGCCCGGGCAGCCCAGCGCGTGGACTATCCCGCCGCCGTGCAACTGGTCGCAGCCATGAACCCCTGCAAGTGCGGGTGGCTGGGGCATCCGCGCAGGCGCTGCACCTGCAGCCCCGATCAGGTCGAACAGTATCGCGGTCGCCTGTCTGGGCCGCTGCTGGATCGGATCGATCTGCATGTGGAAGTGCCTTCACTTCCCCCAGGCTGGGCCGACGACGCGCCCGGTGAAAGCAGCGAGCAGGTGCAGGCACGGGTGGTGGTTGCGCGGGCTCGCCAGCACGATCGCCAAGGGCGAACCAATGCTGCGCTGGCAGCGGGCGAGATCGTGCGCTGTTGCGCAGCAACGCCAGAGGCATCTCGTTTCTGGCAACAGACGATGGATCAGCTGGGCTGGTCTGCCCGCGCGGCGCATCGGGTGCTGCGGGTTGCGCGCACGGTGGCGGATCTGGCGGGCTCCGAATTCACAGACAGCGCGCACATTGCGGAAGCGATTCAGTATCGGCGGCTGTTTGCGCAATAGCGACGTGATCACGCCAACCTTACCCAGCAAATTCCCGGTACGTATTTCGCCCCGCCGACTTGGCCTGATAAAGCGCCATGTCGGCTTGCCGGCATAACTCGTCGTATCCAGCAGTTCGTGGCGTAAGCGCCGCAATTCCCACGCTGATGCTGACCGACAGGTTCATGTTGCCAAGGTGAAAAGGCGTGCTCAGCGCGTCGACCAGGGAACGGGCGAGCGTCTGCCTGGCCTCGGCATCCAGGCCCTCGCAACAGGCTGCGAATTCGTCACCGCCAATGCGCGCAATGGCAGCATGGTCGCCAGCACAGGCCCACAGCCTGCTTGCTACCGCTTTCAGCAGTGCGTCGCCAAGGTGATGCCCGTGCGTGTCGTTCACGATCTTGAAATCATCCAGATCGATATAGAAGATGCAGAAGCGCCCATCGCGCGCCTGGCTCATTGTGGTGCGGGCAAGGACTTCAAACGCACTGCGGTTTGGCAGCCCGGTAAGCGGGTCGCTCTCGGCCTGTTTTTTCAGCGTGGCCATCAACGCACGGCGTTCGTCCAGGCGCACGGAAAGCACGTCCAGAGAATCGAACAGGCTGCGGATCTCGGCGATTTCGGTGGTGATGTTTGTCGCGGTTCGTTTGCGTTCGTCGGCCATGGCGACGACGGCGTCGCGGGCGGTCAGCAGCGGCTTCACGACGGTCAGTCGAAGTGAATGCAGCAGTGCGGCAAGCAGCGTCACCAGTGCCACCACGGCCGTGGACACGATGGCGAGTTTGATGAAGGCTGCGCGGCGCTGCGTGGCAACCGATTCGATCATCAAATTAATGTAGTGGGTGCGAAGCGCTTCCAGGGGCCGCAGGGACGGCACGTACTTGTCCGTCAAGGCTTCCACGCTGATGCTGTAGTCGCCGCTGTACCGCCCTTCGGCAACCACGGTTTTCACCAACGCCAGGCCGCCGTCGAAGTACACCGTCTGTGCGGTCTGGGCCAATTCACCAAGCAGTCCGTCCGGCGCAAAGTTTCCGTGTGCATGCAGGATGTGATCGATCTGAGTAAGCCGACCCACCGCGTTATGAAAAGCGTCGATCTCTTCCGGTTTCAGTTTTTCCCGCAGCGCCACCGCAGGCACGACATAAGACGCGAGTCGCCCGGCAAATTCACGCAGGTCGCTGACCGCATGAGCGATCAGCGTCAGGCCAGCCAGGGCGGGTTCCTGTTCGGCGAGTGCACGCGCCTTGCCGGTGATCAGGGGTTCGAGTTCATCGACGGCATCGATCATTGCGTTGATGGCGTCGGCAACGTCTTGGCGTGCACGCGCAGCCGCAGGGGTTGCCACCACACGATCGACCAGTTGTCGCCCGCGTAACAACTGCGCTTTGCTGGCGGCAATCGCAGTCGATTCGGACGAGACGCCAAGCAGCCCGGACAACTGCGCGTCCAGCGCCCCGAGTGCGGTGTCTGATGCCGCCCGGAATGCCGTCAGTCTGGCTGCGGCGGCATCGGTGCCAGCGGCGATGGACATCATGGTGTTGGCCGGGCCGCGCTCGGCCGAGATGCGGTTGGCCGCACGCAGTAATGCTTCGTATTCCTGGATGCCGATGAAGTTGCGCTCGGCCTGCACGTAGGCCGTCGCCACCGGAATGAGCATCCAGCCCAGGACGACCGTGATCGCAGCGGCAAAAAGCGCCGCCGACATGCTGAGACGTCGTTCAAGAGGCGTGTAGCGTGGCAACCCAAAACCTCGCACACGTTGATTTTCAGGGCAATGCGCCGGTACCGTGCATCGTCACCAGACGATTGAACACAAGCACGACACGATCTTAAGCCAGGAAATGTGCAGCGGATCGTCGCAATCGGAGGCATGCAATGCAGATGCGACAACCCTAGAGGCAGACGACATTCAGCGCGCGGCACGGCATCGAAATGTCGTCGCTGTGCTGCAACACGTCTGCAGGTGGAGAATCGTAACGGCAGCCGACTTTACGAATGTGCCCGCCCCTGTCAGATTACGGGCTGTCTGCCGCCCGTTCGCGGCCCTTCACACGCAGTTTTCCAGGAGAGGCCGTTGTCAGCTGGCTCTGCCGCCCTTCGACTACCCCTAGCCCCCCCCGCCAACGAAGAACTGGACTTCGACTACGAAGCCGCGCTGGCCGCGTGCGCGCGCGGCGAACGGTTCGCGCTGCGTGCCCTTTATCAACGCGAAGGCCGGCGATTGCTGGGTGTCGCATTGCGCCTGGTGCGCCGCCGGGAAGTCGCGGAAGAAGTTCTGCAAGATGCCTTCGTGCAGATCTGGGAAAAAGCCGGCACCTTCGACCCCTCGCTGGGCTCCGGTCGTGGCTGGGTCTATAGCGTGGTGCGTTATCGGGCCTTGAACGAACTGCGCAAGCAAGACGGCGTCCCCGTCATGGACCCGGGCGACATTGCCGTGATGCTCGACCGGCAGGAACCGGACCACGACCCCGGGCCGGATGTCGGCGCGCTGGACGACTGTATGCGACGGCTGGACGACAAGCGCCAGCAATCGATCGCGCTGGCGTTCATCGACGGTTATTCGCATGAACAGATCGCCGATCGGCTCGGCGCACCGCTGGGCACCATCAAGTCGTGGATACGGCGCGGCCTGGCGGCTTTGAAGGAGTGCCTGTCATGAATCCCACCCATATCGGGGACAACATCGAGGACGACAGCGATCTCGCGGGCGAGTACGTGCTGGGCACCCTGGACGCCGCGACACGCGCCCAGGTCGAGGCACGGCTGGAACACGATGCCGTGCTGCGCGGCGAGGTCTATCGCTGGCAGGATCGCCTGCATGAATTGACCAGGCAGGTTGCACCGGTCGAGCCCACGCCGGGGCTGTGGCGTGGCATTGCCGACCGCCTGCCTGCTGCGGACGCGGCTCGGGGCGGTGCAGCGTCTGTGAAAACTGCGCCCACCGAGCACAGCCCGGTCGTGCACCCGCCATTCTGGGCAAACGTCAACATGCTGCGCTGGACCAGTGGTCTGGCCATCGCGGCATCGGCGCTGCTGGCGCTGCGCATGGTGCTGGCCCCGGCTGCGCCCATGGCACCGGATTCCCCCTACATGGCCGTGCTGACCAGCCCGGACAAGACCGCGTCATGGTTGGTCGATGCATCGCACAACAACGAAGTGCGACTGATTCCGCTTACGCGAACCGAAGTTGCATCGACCCAGGCACTGCAGTTCTGGACCAAGGCCGACAGCGCCAACGCGCCCACCTCGCTCGGTCTGGTGTCCAGCAACGAGATCACCGTGGTGCCGTTGGACCGCATGCCGACGCTGGAAGGTAACCAGTTGTTCGAGATCACGCTTGAGCCGCAGAATGGCTCTCCGACTGGGCGTCCGACCGGTCCGATCCTGTCTTTGGGACGTACGACGACGGTGCCCGCGAAAAAAACTTGAGGTCGCTGCATCCAAACGATCGTCTGGTGGGTAGTACTAGTCAGAAGGCGCGCGAATGAACGCCGCCGGGACCTGAACTCACCCACTGGAGCACCTCATGTTGAACACCTCTTCGTTGAACACTCGTTTCGCCAAGCTCGGATTCGCCGCTCTGCTCTGCACCGGACTCGTCGCCTGCCAATCGACCGGCAGCAACATGTCCATGACCCCCAAGTCCGGTACCCCCGGTGACACCATCGGCCTGACGACCTCGGGCTGGCTGGTGAGCTTCAACCGCGCTACTCCCGCAACGATCGCCACTTCGATGGCCATTACCGGCCTGCCGGCTGGCGAAAAGCTGGTTGGCTTTGACTATCGCCCGGCCAACGGCTGGCTGTATGCCCTGTCGCAAAGCGGCGTGCTGTACACCGTCGACACCATGACGGGTGCTGCCAAGGCCGGTGCCAAGCTGATGGCCGCGCCCGACCAGAAGCGTCCTTACACCGCCCTGATGGGTTCGCGCTTCACGGTTGACTTCAACCCGGTGGCCGACCGCCTGCGTGTGGTCAGCGATCGCGGCCAGAGCCTGCGCATCAACGTTGATACCGGTGCCACGATCACCGACGGCGACATCAACGGCGGCCAGGCCACCACCCGCATCACCGACGGTGCCTATACCAACTCGATGGCTGGCGCGACCGCCACCCAGCTGTGGGTGATCGACGGTGCAAACTCGGTGATCTACCTGCAGAACCCGCCGAACGACGGCACCCTGAGCATGCCCAAGCCGCTGGGCGTAACGGTGGCTTCGACCCACGGCTTCAACATCGACGCCGCATCCGGTGTCGGTTACGCCGCCTTCGCCGTCAACGGCAAGGCCGGCCTGTACAGCGTGGACCCGAAGGCCATGCCCGTCAGCAAGCTGATCGGCGAATGGACCGGCCCGTCGCTGATCGACATCGCGTTCAAGTAAGGCGAAAAGATGCCGTAATTGTCTGAAAGAGGGTCGCCTGTGATGGGCGACCCGGCATCACCGGTGTTGGCCGGCTTGTTTCAAGGGCGCACTCACTCCGTCGACCGGCCCCTCCGACCGGGACGATGGTTACGATGCGCCGCTCCCACGCACTCGGGCGATTGCCGATGTGCGTGGTTTTTTTTGTGCGCTTGGTTGAAGCGGGTTTGCTACCTTACTTGCCAGCCTTGCTGACCACCGTCTCGACCTGCTCCCACTTGCCGCCCTTGACCTGATAGATGGTCACGGCCACTTCCTTCAGGTCACCGGTTTTCTCATACGCGATATTGTCGCTGGTCAGACCCTTGCGCTCCAGCTTGGCCAGCTCGGGCAGGTACTTTTCCGGCTCGTCCGAGCCCGCCTTTTCCATGGCGGTGATCAGGTTCCACGCGCCGTCGTAGGCGTAAGGCGAATACACGCCCATGTCCTTCTTGAACTGCGCCTTGTACTTGTCCTCGAAGCCCTTGCCACCCGACAGCGTCGAGATCGGCACGCCGGCCAGCGATGCGTAAGTGCCTTCGGCAGCCGGGCCAGCCACCTTCAGGAAGGTCTCGCTGCGGGTCATTTCACCCGACAGCAGCGGCGCGGTGATGCCCAGCGCCACCAGCTGACGCTTCAGCGGCGCCGACTGCGCATCCGAGCCACCGAAGAAGATCGCGGCAGGTGCAGCACTGCGGATGTTGGTCAGAATGGCGGCGAAATCCGTTGCCTTGTCGGTGGTGTATTCCCGGCGCACGACCTTGCCACCAGCCGCTTCCACCGCACGTTGCAGCTCGTCGGCCAGACCTTGCCCGTAGGCAGTGCGATCGTCGATGACCGCCACGGTCTTGGCACCCAGCTTGTTCACGATGAAGCCACCCACCGCCGCGCCCTGCTGCACGTCGTTGGTCATCATGCGGAAGGCCGTGTTGTAGCCAAGCTTGGTGAATTCCGGTGCGGTCGCCATCGAAACTTGCGGAATGCCGGCTTCGTTGTACACACGTGCCGCCGGAATCGAGGTGCCGGAATTGAAGTGCCCCAGCATGCCGCTGATATGCGCATCGACCAGTTGCTGTGCCACCTGCACACCCATGCGCGGATCGGCCTGGTCGTCACGCGTGACCAGCACAAACTTGGCCGGCTTGCCGCCGATCTTGATCTGCTTCTCGTTGGCCTCCTTCAAGGCCAGCAAGATGCCGTTCTGCATCTCTTCACCATAGTGGGCCTGGGGGCCGGTCATCGGGCCGGCGAAACCGATCTTGACCTCTTGCGTCTGCGCCATGGCGGGGGTGGCGGCAAGCATGGTGCTGCCAAAGACGGCAGCCAGCATCAGGTGGCGGCGGCTGGTGTTGATGTTCATGGTGAATCCTTGAATAAGGAAAACGGACAATGAACGAGCATTTGCAGACACCAGCCGAGCCGGCTGCAGGCACAGGCAGCGCGACTGACGAGGTCAGCAAGAGGGAACACAATGCGCCAAAGCGTCAATGCTGCGGTAAGCCAGCAGACGGACGGCGGGACAGATGACGGGACAGATGACAGGACAATGGGTCCGTCATCGCCATGCGCGACTGCGGAACCCACCCATGTATTGCGTGCTTGAAAAGCAAGCCGGGCCAGTCGGAATGCCGTCGACGGACGGGCCATCGATGCCGTGCTGGCGTATGTCAAGACCGCTGAAACGCGGGGATCTGGACCCCGATACGCTTGCGCACGGTCTGACCTAGCTGGACACCTATCGGGCGACAAACATGAGGTCGCCCGGTTTTTCCAGGACGTGGAACGATTTAAGGCACGAACTTGATCGCACGACCCTTGCCTTCCAGGGTCCCCCAGCTGAACATGCTGAAGTCGAGGTCGCCGTATCGCACGAAGATCACCGCGTCCGCCCCCAGTTCAGCGCCTTTCTCCTGAAGTTTGACGTTGACCATCTCGCGCGTGGGCGTGGCATTGAAGGCACTGGTCTTGTTCACGGTGACGGTAATGTCCCCGAGCCTGAGGTACTTGCGATCCGCCATGTCACTCTCCGACAGCACCACCTCGGCAGGCAAGGTGGCGGGCCTGGCAGCAGGCCTGCGCACGCCATCGACCGAGCTGGTTGACCAGGATGCGCAGCCGCTAGCCGTGGCGGCTAGCAACGCAATGGCGGCAAGACGGGGAACATGGGGGAAATACACGTGCGGCTCCAGATAAATAACCGATGTGGCGTGCGCGGTAGCGCTCGCGCTCCAGTTTTTGGCATCAATTCGTGGGCGAATTGAAATTCAAAAACGTTAGGAGTTTATTAATGTCTGGATTACCGGTAGCGGGATTGCTTGCAGCCGGATCTCAATGGCTGGATGAACCCGGCTGGGTTTCCTCTTCCAGCCACCCCAACCACCGCAAGGCCTGTTCGCGATTGTCGCCACACATCATTTCGCTGGGCGGCAAGGAACCGCACACAACCGGGCGGTCAGGGTGGCCGAAGATCTTGCAGCGCTGTTGATCGTCCAGCTGAATACAACGCACACCCGCCGGCTTGCCATTGGGCATGCCGGGAATGGGGCTGGAGATCGAGGGGGCAATACAGCACGCGCCACAGCCGTCACGACAGGCGAAATCACTTTGCATCAATCGGCCCTCATGGACTGCACGAAGGTCTTGGCGACCTCTTCGGTCAACTCGTCAGCCGGGCCAAGGGCCACGACTTCGATCAGCCGGCGATCCAGCAAGTACACCCGTCCCAGCAACCACGACGCGCTGTCGCGCACCTTGCCGCGCACTTCCACTTCGCTGGCGTGTGTCAGTTTGCGGGTGTCGTTGCTGGATTGACGCAGCGTGACCGGGCGACGTGCGGTGACGGTGCCTTGCAGGTTGCGCTGGAAGATTTCTTCAAAGGCAGCGACCACACGATCGCGCTCGGAAGGATTCGCCACCACGGCTTCGGGCAAGTCCACATGCACCACCGCAAACATGGTGCGGTCCACCCGCGCGACCTTCATCGTCATGGGCAAGGTCAGGCCGGCAACCATGACGTCGCGGGACTCTTCCTGCGGTTTGCCGGGGTAGGTAATGCGCACGGCGTCGCCCGCTGCCGGCATGTCGCGCCAGTCGTATTTGGGGAAGCATCCGCCCAGCAGAAGCAGGGCCGAGAGGATCAATGCGCCGCGCAGATTGTTTTGCATGGCTGTCTGGAAGGTGTCGAAAAATGAGAGAACGGTGTGGCTGATTGTGCGAGCAGGTCGTGCGATCAAGTGGTGCGATCGGGTGGTGCCGTCTGGTTATGCAATTGGTTCCACAGGCAGGCGAACCTCATGTTCCAACGGGAACGATACGGCAAGCCGTGGCAGGCTCGACGCGCGAAGCCGTTCCGCTAAGGACGAACCTAACTGCTGAGTGGGTTCGGCCACACGGACGTAGGCCTTGATGGCGTCGCGCCAGTCGTAAGCGAAAAGGCCCGCCTGCGCAAAGCTGTTCCAGACCTGGCTTGAGCCCCATCCCGCCACAGGAATGTGTTCCGCCAGTTCATCATGTTGCGCCAGGCTGGCAAAGACCTGCTCAGGAACTGGCCCGGCACCCGCAGTGGCAAAAAGCGCAACGTTGCCATCCTTGTCCACCGCGAACCAATCGAACTCCATCCCGACGATGTCTTTCGCCATGTTGCTCCCCAGTTCAAGGGGGGATAGTAGCGTCAGACTTGGCGACCCTTTCGCCATGCACAATGTTTTGCATGGCAGTCTTGAAACTAGCGGAAGATGGGGTGGGATTGTCCGGCGAATACGCGGCGTTGACAGAGAAAGATTGTGTGCCGCAGTACAACCCGTTACACCGTGCCACGGCGATCCGCCTGTCGCCTTGGGCGACAATCGCGAATTCCCATTTGCCCCGCGGAGCCCTGCATTGTCGCCGATTTCGATGGTGAGTACGCCAGACCAAGGCCAGTTGGCGACCTATCGGTGGACGCCCACTGCGCCTGCGGCCGGGCGCGGCATTTACTTGCTGCACGGACTGGGCGAACACGCAGGACGCTATGACACGCTGGGCCAATGGCTGGCGATCCGGGGCTGGACAGTGGCGTCGCACGACCATCGCGGCCACGGCCGCTCGTCGGGCAAGCGCGGCGTGGTGCGCAGCGCCGACACACTGGTGGAAGATGCCGAGTTCCGCATCGAGCAGTTTGCCGATGAACTTGGCACCGCACCCGTGTTGCTTGGCCACAGCCTGGGCGGGCTGGTGGCAACCCAGGTTGCCTTGCGCAACCGCGTGCCGCTGGCTGGCGTGGTGCTGTCGTCGCCGGCCTTTGCGCTGCGCATGAGCCGCTGGCAGCACATGCTGCTGGACGCGGTGGTGAACTGGGCACCGAACTTGCGCGCCAGCAATGGCCTGGATACCAGCAAGCTGTCGCACGAACAGTCGGTGATCGACGCCTATCGGGAAGACCTGCTGGTGCACGACCGGATTTCCGGCCGGCTGGCCAAAGCCATCGAAGATGGCGGCAAGGCGGCGATTGCGCAGGCGGCTACCTTGCAGCACCGCACCTTGTTGATGGTGGCAGGCAGCGACGGCATCGTCGATGCCACGGGCAGCCGACGTTTTGCCGATGCGGCAACCCCGGGACGGCTTGCCTTGCGCTGGTACGACCGGGCGTATCACGAGATTTTCAATGAAAGCCCGGACATTGCTGCTGCGGTCCTGGCCGATCTGGAAGCTTGGCTGGCCGAGGTCTGATCGACCCTGGATCAACGCCTGACCGACCTTCAACCTCACCCCGCTGAACAGTCGCGTCGCGTCACACCGTGGCACCCCAATCAGCGAACGCCTGACTCGTTTCAGCGAACGCCCGGCAGACGAAAGACCCGTTCTCCGATATGGGCTATCCTGAGCCCGTCATGTCCCTCCCCTTGCCTCTCGCAGCCCTGCGCTGCGTCGCCTCCATGCACTGCCGTCCCCTGCGGACCGACGGTGCGTTGGCACTCGCCTGGACGAGCCGAAAGCTCGCGCTTCAGTTCCACGACTGAGCCCGGCGATCCTCCCCCCTCTGCTTGAACCATCACGATCGCCGGGCCACGCACAGGTCCGCTATGCGCGCATGTGCGCGCAGCGCCAACTCACTTTCTCATTGGAGTGCGCATGTCCACACCTCGTCCGGAATTCATCACGCTGACCGAACTCGACCACGTCCGCATCAGCAACCTCATCGGCGTCAATGCCTCTGGCACCCGCTCTGCCATCAATGACGCCTTGCTTGCGGTACTCGACGATGCCGATCTGGTGGCCTCGCAGGACATCCCTGCGGACATCATCACCATGAGCTCGCGCTTTGTGGTGAAAGACGCTGCCACCGGGGCCAGCGATACATTGACGCTGGTCTATCCGCAGGAAGCCGATGCGGGCCATGGTCGTTTGTCGGTGCTGTCGCCGCTGGGCACCCAGTTGTTGGGCGCGCAGCCCGGCCAGCGCATTGCGGTCGCGGGGCCGACGGGTCGCGCACGCGAGCTGGAAGTGGTGGAACTGGTCTATCAACCCGAGGCCAACGGCGACTACACCGCTTGAACGTCCAGGCAGGAATTTCAGACTTCCGCCACCAGCTCAAACCAAGCACCCAACGGATCGTCATCAGCTTATTCAGCGCGCATCCGTTGGGAACACGCATCATCACGGCCTTATTGCTTCGGCTTCCCCCGAGGGCGGTGATAGAGTAGCGCCCGAATTGGTGCGCCTGGAACTCTGACCCAGGCGTTAAACGGGAAACAGGATAGGCGCTCGCCTTAACCTGTGCTGCCCCCGCAACGGTAAGCATCCGTCCCAGGCCTTGGCCGGGACACGTCTCCGATCAGTACGCCACTGCGGCCCACGGGCTGTGGGAAGGCGGTCGGACGCATGGATGCCAGCCCGGATACCGGCCAGTTCTGCGGCCGACCCCCGGCCGTATGAGGGAACGCGCTGCGGATGGGCAGCCGGTCGAAGACAGCCTTGCCGACGTCGTCCAGACGGTCCGCACGATGCTGCCTGGCCGCCGCGTGTTCCGACCGACATCGGACGTGCGGGGTAGCACGTCTTTCGAGGCTCCCTGAATTTCATGTCTTCGTACTTTCAACGCTCCCTGATCGGCGCTGCCGTCGCCTTGCTGGCCGCCTCCGGTGCCAGCGCGCAGACCACCGCCAATGCCTCTTCTTCAGCCACCGTGCTGGGCCCCGTCGTCGTGACCGCTGCACGCGGTGAACAACTGCTGGCCGACACGCTTGGCGACGTCAGTGTCATCGACAGCGAGACGCTTGGCGCAGCCGGTCAAAGCAGCCTGGCGGAAGTGCTGCGCCGCGAACACGGCGTGGAAATCGTCGCCAATGGCGGCCCGCACAATTCGACCTCGGTGTTCCTGCGCGGTGCAAGCAATGCCCAGACCCTGGTACTGCTCGACGGCCAGCGCATCGGCTCGGCCACCGCAGGCGGCGCATCCTTCAATGCGATCCCGGCCAGCAGCATCGAGCGCATCGAGATCATCCGTGGCGCAGCCAGCAGCCTGTACGGCGCGGACGCCATCGGCGGCGTGATCAATGTCATCACCAAGAAGGGGGCTACCAACGCGCCCTTCGCCGTCAACGGCTCGATTGGTGCAGGCAGCTACAACACCCGCAAGCTGACGGCAGGTGTGTCGGGCAACGACGGCATCCTGACCTACGGTTTCCAGGCATCGCACGCCACCAGCGACGGTTTCAGCTCGCGTCGTCCGATCGGTTCGTCCTACAACCCGGATGACGACGGCTATACGCTCGACGCCATCAACGGCAATATCGGTCTGAACTGGAAGCCCGGCCAGAAGCTGGAAGCCACCTTCTTCCATTCGTATCTGCATGGCCAGTACGACTCGCGCCCGCGTGCCGATGACCGCACCATTTCGCGTGTCGAAGGCCTGGCGCTGACCAGCACCAACAAGATCACCGACCTGTGGACCAGCCGCCTGCGTTACGGCGAAACCACCGACAAGTCGCGTGATATCTCGGCGACCACCAGCGTGTTCAACACGCGCCAGCAGCAGATTTCGTGGCAGAACGACCTGGCGTTTGCGCCCGGCCAGAACCTGAGCATCGCGGCCGAGCACCTGAACGAAGTGGTCAGCAGCTCGTCCTACCTGGCCAGCGCGCCCGGCTCGCGTCGCACCAACTCGGTGACGGGCGTGTATCGCGGCGACTTCGGCCCGCACCACACCCAGATCAGCCTGCGTCACGACGACAGCTCGCAGTACGGTGGCAAGACCTCGGGCAACGTGTCCTATGGCTATGACATCAACCGCGTGCTGCAAGTTACCGGTGCGGCCGGCACCGGCTTCCGCGCCCCGTCGTTCAACGAGCTGTACTTCCCGGGCTACGGACAGCCTGCCGTGCTGCCCGAGCGTTCGCGCAATCTGGAAGCCGGCTTGCGCTACCGTGACGGCGGCACCGATGCCGGCGTGACCGTGTACCGCAACAAGGTCCGCAACCTGATCAGCTCGCTGACCCCCTGCCCGTTCCCCGGCTACGCCTTCGGCTGCGCCTACAACGTCGACCGCGCCGTGCTGGAAGGCGTGACGCTGACGGCCGGCCAGCAGTTCGGTGCGACAAACTTGCGCGCATCGCTGGACCTGCAAGACGCGCACGATGCCAAGACCGGCAACCAGCTGGCACGCCGTGCAGAACAGATCCTGCGTCTGGACGCCGAGCACCGCATTGGCAAGGCATTGATCGGTGCCGAACTGTTCGCATCGGGCCATCGCTACGACAATCTGGCCAACACCACGCGTCTGGGTGGCTACACGCTGCTGAACCTGCGTGTGGCGTATGACGTCACGCGCGAGATCCAGGCACAGGTACGCTGGAACAACGTGGCCAACAAGGACTACGAACTGGCACGCGGCTACAACACCCCGGGCTCGAACGTGTTCTTCAATCTGGTCTATCGTCCGGAGTGATTGCGGCCGTCGGCTGCAGGCAGTGCGGCCTCGCACTGCCTTGACCCTTCGTCCGAGTCCGCCCTTGATCGCTTTGTCTTCCCGCCGCAAGCCCTCTGCCTCCATGGTGTCGCCCAGGCGGGCGCTGGCGATCCTGGGCGTTCTGCTGTTGGCCGCATTCGCCAGTCTGGTGGTGGCGGCGGCAGTGGGATCGGTTGCCATCGCCCCGCGCGATTGGTGGCCTGCCCTGCACGATGCAATGGGCACCCCCGCTACGCTTTTCGGCACGCTGGTCGACCTTCGGGTGACCCGCGCGCTTTCTGCGATGGCCACGGGCGCATCGCTCGCCTTGGCTGGCCTGCTGCTGCAGGCCCTGCTGCGCAATCCCCTTGCCGATCCTTACGTGCTGGGCGTCTCTGGTGGCGCATCGGTAGGCGCACTGGCGGCCATGCTGTTTGCGCTGACATCGTGGCACGTCGACCTGGCCGCCTTTGCGGGTGCGGCAATCGCCACACTGCTGTTGTTCGCGCTGGCGCGCGACGACTTTCGTGCCGGCCCGGCCGGAGGCGCGCCCTTGCTGTTGTTGACCGGTGTGGTGCTGGCATCTGGCTGCGGCGCGCTGGTCACGCTGATGTTGTCGGTCGCACCGGAAGGCCGGCTGCGCGGCATGGTGTTCTGGCTGATCGGTGACCTGTCGGGCGCACAGGCGCGCTGGTTGCCGTGGGTGGCAGTGGTGCTGGCACTGGTGCTGTGCATGGCACGCGCTCGCGCCATCAACCTGATCGCGATGGTGTCGGACCATGCGGTGTCGCTGGGCGTGAATGTGCCCCGCCTGCGGGTGCTGCTGTTTCTGTGCGCAGCGGGCCTGACCGCGAGTGCCGTCACCACGGCCGGCAGCATCGGTTTTCTGGGCTTGATCGTTCCGCATGCATGTCGTTTTGCACTCGGTCCCGATCATCGTCTGTTGATTCCCGCCAGCGCCTTGGCTGGCGGTACTTTCCTGGTGTTGGCCGACACCGCGGCGCGCAGCATCGTGGCCCCCATGCAGTTGCCGGTAGGGGTGATTACCGCGCTGATCGGCGTGCCCGCCTTCCTGCTGCAATTGCGTCATATCCGGAAGGTGCAGCGATGATGCGCGCGCACGGCTTATCGCTGGCGATTGGCGAACGCGTACTGCTGCGCGCGCTCGACTGGCACATCGGCCCCGGCCAGTGCTGGGCGCTGATCGGCCGTAATGGTGCGGGCAAAAGCACCTTGCTGCGTGCGCTGGCAGGGCTGGTCGCGCCCCAGGCTGGGCACGTTGAACTGGCGGGCCGCGCCTTGGCGGATTGGTCCTTGATCGAGCGCGCACGGCACTGCGGTTATCTGTCGCAAGGGCGCAGCGACAGCTTCGGATATCGCGCCATCGACATGGTACTGGCCGCGCGTTATGCGCAGCCCTCGGCGGGCTTCTGGGATGGCGACGCCGACCATGCCGCCGCGATGCAGGCACTGCGTGATCTGCACGTTGACGACCTGGCGGCACGCGACGTGCGCACGCTGTCGGGCGGCGAACGACAACGAGTCGCCATCGCCGCTTTGCTGGTGCAGGACACGCCACTGATGCTGTTGGACGAACCGGCCAATGCGCTGGACCTCGCACACCAGATGTCGCTGATGGCCCTGCTTGAACGGCTGACGCGTGAACGCGGTAAAACCATTGTGATGGTGAGCCACGATCTGAACCTGGCGGCACGCGTGGCAACGCATGCGCTGCTGCTGATGCAAGACAGTGACTGGCTCGCCGGGCCTTGTGCCACCACGATGACGGCAGATGCGCTGGGCGCATGCCTTGGCCATGCGGTCGAGGCCGTGCCGCATCGCGGCCGCACTTTATTCATTCCTTCGGAGACTCCCTGATGAGCCAGGACACCGCAGACCGCGACCCCAACGACTCGACGCCTTCCGATGCCACACCCAGTGATGACGCCGCGCGCGACGAACGCCATCGCGTGCGCATGCAGCGCAAGAAGGAAGTGGTTGACGCGAAGATTGCCGACGCCAAACGCGACGCTGGCGTATTGCTGGTGCACATTGGCAATGGCAAAGGCAAAAGCTCCAGCGCCTTTGGCATGGTCACGCGCGCACTGGGCCACGGCATGAAGGTTGGCGTGGTGCAATTCATCAAGGGCGGCAAGCCCAGCGGTGAAGAGATGTTCTTCCGCCGTTTCCCCGATGACGTCAGCTTCCACGCCATGGGCGAGGGCTACACCTGGGAGACCCAGGACCGCAGCCGCGACGTTGAACGGGCCGAAGCCGCCTGGGCGCAGGCCATGGTCTTCCTGACCGACCCGGCGTATGGCCTGGTGGTGCTGGACGAGCTGAACATCGCGCTGAAGTACAAGTACCTGGACGTGAACAAGGTGGTGGCCGATCTGAAGGCACGGCCGCCGATGCAGCACGCGGTTGTCACCGGCCGGGGCGCGCCGCCAGAGATGATCGAGGCCGGCGATACCGTGACCGACATGCAGCCGGTGAAGCACGCGTTTGCTGCGGGCATTGCCGCGCAGGCAGGCGTCGAGTGGTGATCGGGGCGGGGCGGGTGGGGGATGCTGGTGTTGAGTCCGGCGCAGAAGCCGGTACTGACGCCGATACTGAAGCCACAACCAACGCTGGTGCCCAAATTGGCACTGGCGATGTGAGTCTGACCCGCCCCGCTTCCACCTGCCGCGCGGTGCTGATTTCGGCCATCGCATCCGGGCAGGGAAAAACCACCGTCACCGCTGCCTTGGCGCGCCGCCTGGTGCGTGAAGGCAAGCGTGTGCGGGTGTTCAAGACCGGGCCGGATTTTCTTGATCCGATGCTGCTGGCGCGCGCCAGTGGCGCACCCGTGCATCCGCTGGATCTGTGGATGGTCGGGGTTGAAGCAAGTCGGCAACGGCTGGCGGATGCGGCACGCGATGCCGACGTGATCCTGGTCGAAGGCGTGATGGGCTTGTACGACGGCAAGCCGTCGTCCGCAGACCTGGCGCGTGCCTTCGGCCTGCCGGTGCTGCTGGTGGTCGATGCCAGTGCAATGGCACAGACCGTGGGTGCAGTGGTGTGCGGACTGCGGGACTACGGGCCGTGTAAGGTGCTGGGCGTGATCGCCAATCGGGTGGCCAGCAGTGGGCACGCCACGATGGTTGCGGAGTCGCTGCGCGACGTGGCCCTGGTCGCCACCCTGCCCCGCCAGACCGCAAGCTTGCCCGAGCGACATCTTGGCTTGGTGCAGGCCGACGAGGTGGCCGATCTTGATGCCTTATTGGATACGCTGGCTGATGCGCTGGTACTGCGTGATGGGGTGGATAACTGGCCGTTGCTGCAGTTCGACGCAGCGGAAGATCGGCACTCGAACCAGCATTCAGCATTGCTAACAGGCAAAACCATCGCCATTGCGCGCGATGCTGCCTTTGCGTTTGTGTACCCCGCCAACATCGATTGTCTGCATGCACTCGGTGCCGACATCGTCTTCTTTTCGCCGTTGGCCGATGATGCCATTCCCGCCAACGCCGATGCGGTCTACCTGCCGGGCGGCTACCCTGAACTGCATGCCGAAACACTTGCCGACGCACACGCTTGGCGTGCATCGATTCGCGAGGCCGATGCCGCAGGCATGCCGATTCTGGCTGAGTGCGGCGGCATGATGGCCTTGGCCGATATGCTTGTCGACGCGCAGGGTGTGTCCTGGCCGATGGCCGGTGTGCTGACGGGTACAGTACGTATGCAAACCAAGCTGGCCGGCCTTGGCATGCAGTCGCTGCCGACTGCGCACGGCCACGTGCGCGGGCACACCTTCCATTACTCGCGCTTCGATACATCGCTTGTGCCCCATGCGCACACCACGCGCCAGCGCGATGGCAGTGCGGGCGAAGCCGTCTATCTGCGTGGGGCATTGCACGCCTCGTATTTCCACGCGTATTTCCCCTCGCAGCCCCACGCCATTGCGGCGCTGCTGGGCGCGGACCTGACCATGCCAATGACCATGACGACACATGCGATGCCTGACGCGATTACCAACCACAAGGCAAACCCATGACCATCACGCTAGTGCTGGGCGGCGCGCGCTCGGGCAAGAGCCGTCATGCCGAAAGCGTGGCGGCCAAGACGGGAAAAGAAGTTGTCTACATTGCCACCGCGCAAGCCGGCGACGAGGAAATGCGCGCGCGTATCTTGCTGCACAGACGCCGTCGGCCTGATGCCTGGATCACCGTCGAGACCCCGCTTGCATTGGCCGATGCGATCCAGAAATGGAGCAGTCCCACACGCGTAGTGCTGGTCGATTGTCTGACGGTATGGTTGAGCAATCTGCTGTTTTCCGACGGCCGGGTCTACCCGGAAATCGGCACGCTGGACCTGCCCTTGCGACTGCACGCGGAACGCGCCGCGCTGCTTGAAGTGCTGTCGCATCCGCAAGGCGATCTGATCATGGTGGCCAACGAAGTGGGCCTGTCGATTGTGCCCATGGGGGCTATCTCGCGCGCCTTTGTCGATCAGGCAGGCTGGCTGAATCAGGAGATCGCTGCGCGTTGCGATCATGCGGTACTGACGGTGGCAGGTTTGCCGTTGGTGCTGAAAGGTGCGGCATGTTGAGCGGCATTCCGTTTGCGTGGCTGGGCCTGCTGGCACTGGCGGGCATCGCGCTCGACATGCTGTTGGGCGAGCCGCGTCGCTGGCATCCCCTGGTGGGCTTCGGCAACTTGGCCAACGCGATTGAGCGTCGTCTGAACCAGGGTGCCGCGCAGGCGGCAAGCCAGCCCCGCACCAACCAGGAACCCGGCGCGGGACGCCCGGCGGGTGTGCTGGCATGGTGCTTGGCAGTCTTGCCAATCGTTGCGCTGCCTTGTGTGGCGCTGGTCTGGTTGCAGACGCAGCTTGGGCTGACAGCACTGGCCGCCGCTGTGCCAATCACTGCATTGCGTGAACTGTTGGCAGAGCCCACCACCGCCCGTTTTCTGATCCCCACGCTGATTCTGCACGTGGTCTTGCTGTACGCCTGCCTGGGCTTGCGCAGTCTGCGCGATCACACCAAACCAATCTCAACCGCCTTGCGCGATGGTGACCTTGCCACTGCCCGCAAACTGACCAGCTACATCGTCAGCCGGGACACTGCGGATGCATCGGAATCCGACCTTGCCAAGGCAGGTGTCGAATCACTGCTGGAGAACGGCAATGATGCGGTATTCGGCACGCTGTTCTGGTTTGCGGTGGCGGGAGGCCCAGGTGCTTTGCTGTTCCGCTTGGCGAACACGCTTGATGCAATGTGGGGTTATCGCAATCCGCGCTTCAACCACTTCGGTTGGGCCGCTGCGCGTATCGACGACGTACTGAATTGGATTCCCGCGCGGCTGACCGCGTGCAGCTATGCGTTGTTGGGTAATCGGCGGCTGGCGTGGCAATGCTGGCGTAGTCAGGCACCCGCGTGGCCGAGCCCGAATGCCGGTCCGGTGATGGCCGCAGGCGCAGGTGCCTTGGGCCTGGCGCTGGGTCGTGAGGCGACCTACGACGGGGTGCCGGAAGTGCGCCCCCCGCTGGGCATGGGAGAACCCGCCAAGCGTGAAGACCTGGGCCGCGCATGGCGATTGGTGTGGCGCGGCGCGGTCTTGTGGGTGGCCTTGCTGTTGTTCGCGGGCACCATGCAAGAGACGGCGGCAAACAAGCGCGCGGCACCGGCGACAACAACGACGGAATCACTGAAAACAGACCAGCAAAATACCGCTGCGCCAAACACACCGACTACACCGACCACGCCCCAAGCCCCCGTGTCGCCAGCCACGCCACGCACCGATACGCCTGCAAATATTCCGGGAGTGGCCCGGTGACGGCACATCGAATCAATACCGAGAATTCAGGCACCGGAGCCAAGACAAGTCCGGCAACAGACATCTCAGAAATCACCGGCACTGGCGTCGTCACGCACGGCGGCAACCTGCGCCAAGCCATCGCGCAGTACGGCGGCGACCCCGCCGACTGGATGGACTTGTCCACCGGCATCAATCCGCACGCCTACCCTGCCCCGCCGATCGCAGCCGACGCCTGGCATCGCTTGCCAGAACCCGATGCGCGGCTGGTCGACGCTGCGTGCGCCTACTACCGCGCGCCCGTCTTGCTGCCCGTTGCTGGCACGCAAGCCGCCATTCAGGCGCTGCCCCGATTGCGCGCGCACAGCCGGGTCGCGATCGTCTCGCCCACCTACGCGGAACATGCGCTGCGCTGGCGGGAGGCGGCTCACGCCGTGACCGAAATTTCGCCAGCAGATATCGACATACACATCGATCATTGCGATGTGCTGGTGATCTGCAATCCCAACAATCCGACCGGTCATCGAACGACGCCTGACCTGCTGTTGGCATGGTCGCAACGGCTCGCATCACGCAATGGCTGGCTGGTCGTCGATGAGGCCTTCGGTGACATGGAACCGGCGCTGAGCGTGGCTGCGCATTGTCAGCAGCCGGGGCTGATCGTATTGCGTTCCGTGGGCAAATTCTTTGGTCTTGCGGGACTGCGGTTGGGGTTCGTGGGCGCTGTGCCCGTTGTGCTGGAACGCCTGGCCGCGTTGCTGGGACCGTGGGCCATCAGTGGCCCGGCTCAGCAGGTCGGCGTGGCCGCGCTGTCTGATGATGCATGGCAACGTGACATGCGCGCGCGCCTGGCCGATGACGGCCTGCGACTGCGCCAACTGCTTGCGCAATATCTGCCCGCTACCAGCGGCACGGACTTGTTCCAGTGGTGCGCCGCCCCGGTACCGACGGCCTTGCATGAACACTTGGCTCGGCACCATATCTGGGTGCGGCTCTTTCCAAATGCTGCGCGCGGATTGCGCTGGGGCCTGCCGGCGGCCAAGTCAGATTGGGCAAGACTCGATCTCTCCCTGGCGGGTTTTCAGATTGGGGCCTAGGCATGCCGGTGTTGTTCTGTCCGCGGAGCGGACTTTTTTATTTTTTGGCGATTTTTGGCGGCGGCTGATGAGGTTTTCCACAATGCACGGACGTGTTCGGTCGATTGCGGCGGCAACCATCCTGTTTCTGAGCGGCAGCTACGCGTTTGCACAGACGGTGGCACAAGCGGTTGTCGTCCACGACGACCAAGGCACGCGCATCGAGCTGCCGCACGAGGCCAAGCGCATCATCGCGCTCGCCCCGCATGTGGTCGAACTGATCTTTGCCGCAGGCGGTGGCGAGCGCATTGTCGGCACCGTGGCGCACGCCGATTTTCCGCCTGCCGCGCGCGATATTCCGCAGATCGGGGACAACCGTGCGCTGGATATCGAGCGCATCATCGCCATGCGGCCCGACGTGATGATCGCGTGGCGTCACGGCAATGCCGAAAGCCACCTGGAACCGCTGCGCAAGCTGGGCATTCCGCTGTTCTACAGCGAACCGCACACACTGGAAGACGTGGCCAATTCCATCGAAAAAGTCGGCCGCATGATGGGCACGGATGCCGTTGCCAAACCCGCTGCCCAAGCCTTCCGTGCACGCATTGCCGAGCTGTCCGCCAAGTACCGTGACCGGCCGCCGGTGCGCCTGTTCTACCAAGTATGGGACCAGCCGCTGTACACCTTGAATCGCACGCACATTCTGAACGACGCGCTGGGCGTGTGTGGCGGTGTGAACATCTTTGCGGCCTTGCCGGCGACCGCACCCACCGTCAGTGTGGAAGCGGTGCTGGCCGCCGACCCCGAGGCCGTGATTGCAGGCGCGCGCGAAGGCCGCAGTGGTACCGGGCCGCAGGTCTGGCAGCAGTATCCGACGCTGTTGGCGACCAAGCGCGACAACCTGTTCGACATCGTGCCCGACCTGATTCTGCGCGCCGGGCCGCGCATTGTTGAAGGCACAGCGCAGCTGTGCGAAAAACTGGAAACGGCGCGTGCGCGTCGTCCTGCGCAATGAGTGTGGCGATGAATTCAGCGATCAATACGGCGGCAGGGGATACAGCAAGGACAGCAACGACCACCGCAGCAAATGCCGCAGGGGATTTTGAGTCCCCCGCGCTTGGCACCATGATCGACCCAGCTGCCAACGCCCGCTATCACGGCGAGTCTACCCGCCACTTCCCGGCCATGCACACCTTGATGATCCAGGGTTGCACGTCCGACGCAGGCAAGAGCACGGTGGTCGCCGCCCTGTGCCGGCTCTACGCCCGTGCAGGCATCCCGGTCGTCCCCTTCAAGCCGCAGAACATGGCGCTCAACAGCGCGGTCACGGTCGACGGCGGCGAGATCGGCCGGGCGCAGGCTTTGCAGGCAATTGCGGCCGGCATCCCGGCGCACACCGACATGAATCCGGTGCTGCTGAAACCGTCGAGTGACACCGGTGCGCAAGTCATCATTCACGGCAAGGTGCGCGCCGACATGAACGCGCGCGACTATCACCGCTACAAGACCGAGGCGATGGGCGCGGTGCTGGCATCCTACGCACGGCTGCGCAGCCAATATCAGATGGTGCTGGTGGAAGGCGCGGGCAGCCCGGCCGAAATCAATCTGCGCGCGCGTGACATCGCCAACATGGGCTTTGCGGAAGCGGTGGATTGCCCGGTGGTGCTGGTTGCCGACATCGATCGTGGCGGTGTGTTCGCGCATTTAAGCGGTACGCTCGACTGTCTGTCGGAAAGCGAGCGCGCCCGCATCGTAGGCTTTGTGATCAACCGCTTCCGGGGCGACATCAGCCTGCTGGAACCCGGGCTGGACTGGCTGGAAGCACGCACCGGCAAACCGGTGCTGGCCGTTTTGCCCTACCTGCACGGGCTGCATCTGGATGCTGAAGATGCCATTCAGTCATCACAGTCGGGCGGTGCGTTTCGCATCATCGTGCCGGCGGTACCGCGCATCAGCAATCACACCGATTTCGATGCGCTGCGCGCGCACCCGGACGTCACCCTGGAATTCATCGGCCCGGGCCGGCCGATCCCGCCTGCCGACCTGGTGATATTGCCGGGCAGCAAAAACACCCGGGCTGACCTGGCGTGGCTGCGGGCACAGGGCTGGGAACCGGCCCTGCAGAAACACCTGCGATACGGCGGCAAACTGATCGGCATCTGCGGCGGATTCCAGATGCTGGGCAGTGTCGTGCACGACCCTGATGGTTCTGAAGGCCCCGCAGGCAGCACCCAGGGACTGGGCTTGCTGGCCCTGGAAACCGTCATGCAGGCAGACAAGCGACTGGCTCAGGTCAGCGGGCGCTGCGTCTTTCCCGGCGCGCCGGAAAGCGCAGCAGTCCAGGGCTACGAAATCCACTTGGGCGATTCGACCGGCGCGGCGCTGAAACGCCCCGTCTTCACCATCGAAGGCCGCCCGGAAGGTGCAGTGTCGGAAGACGATGCCGTGCTGGGCACTTACCTGCATGGCGCATTCGACCATCCCGACGCGTGCCAGGCACTGCTGGCCTGGGCAGGTTTGCGCAGCAACCGCTCGGTTGACCTGAGCGCACTGCGTGAACAAAGCCTGGATCGTGTAGCCGATGCGGCCCAGGGCTTGTACGACGCGCTTCAGGCACTCCAGGTCGGCCGGTCAACCAGTGAGTAAACATGCGCGTCGCCAGCGAAACCAAGGGTTTTCCCTTTATTTCGCTGGGAATGCGCGTGTCACCCGCAACAAATGTGTCGCGTTACACCGACATCTGCTTAATAATTGCTTAATTCGTATCGGCAATGCGAATCATTCTCTGTAAGATTGCGAAAATTTTTAGCAGCTTTGTTTCACAACATTTCTGCATTGACCCCGCGTTCTACAGATACCCCCATGATTCGTCACCCGCGTCGCACCCACGCCGCTATTGCCGCTGCCACCGCTGTTCTGGCCAGCACAGGCATCACGGCAGCCCAGGATCAGTCCTCGGTCAGCACTCTTGGTACCGTTGAAGTCACTTCTGACTACGATCCCAACGACGTTCGCCCGGAATCGATTTCCACGGCGACCAAGACCAAGATGGCGGCGCGTGACATTCCGCAGACCATCGACACGCTGGACGTCAACAAATACAAAAGCTATGGCATCAACGACCTGAGCATCATGCTCGACGGCGTGCCCGGCGTGACGACGTCCTACGACATGCGCGGTGAAGGCGTGATGATTCGCGGTTTCAGCGCCGACTCGGGCGACATCTACCGTGACGGTGTGCGCGAAAGCGGTCAGGTGCGACGCAGTACCGCCAACGTGGAACGCATTGAAGTCCTGAAGGGCCCGGCCTCTGTCCTGTACGGCCGCAGCGCAGGCGGCGGCATCGTCAACCTGATCAGCAAGCGTGCCAACTTCGACACCAAGAGCAGCGCCACGCTGCGCGCGGGGTCGTGGCACAACTACGGCGGCACCTTCGACCTGAACAAGGTGATCACGCCCGACGTGGCGGTGCGCCTGACGGTCGATCGCGAACAGGCCGACAGCTTCCGCAGCGGCATTCGCAATCGCAATGAAATGGTCTCGCCCAGCATTGCCTACGACAACCACAAGGGCTTGCGCTGGGTTGGTCAGTACACCTACGACAACGTCTGGCGCGTGCCGGACCGCGGCCCGTCCTACGACAACCTGCCAGCTGGCGTGTCGGTGCGCACCGGCTTTGCGCACCCCGACGACTACGTCGAAGACCGCCTGCGCGTGCTGCGCTCGGACCTGAGCTACGACTTCAACGACAAATGGTCGCTGCGCTGGGTTGCTACCCACCGCGAAGCCAGCCAGGATTTCGACCACTTCTTCGCCGGCACGTATTGCAATGCCAATGGCCGCACGTCTACCAATGCAGCGTGCACGTATCGCGGCTTGCTGCGTCAGAGCTATGCCTGGCAGCAGACCGAGAACAAGACCAACACCCAGACGCTGGACCTGACCGGCAAGTTCGACACCGGCCCGCTGCGTCACGACACCTTGGTCGGCGTCGAATACACCGACGAAGTGCGTCACCCGCGTCTGTTCTCGACCGCCAATACCAATTCGTACATCAACCCGTTCGCACCGGGCGGCTGGACGCCCAAGGCGGCACAAGGCGCACCGAGCCAGCACAACAAGCACGAAGCCAACGCTCAGGCCCTGTATCTGCAGGACTTGATCAGCATCACGGATCAGTGGAAGGTGCTGGCCGGTCTGCGTTATGACCGCTTCGAGTTCAAGAGCACCAACCGCCTGACCAACGCCACCCGCAGCTACCAGGGCAATACCGTCAGCCCGCGCGTGGGTGTGGTCTGGCAGCCCACCATCGAGCACAGCGTGTATGGCTCGTATAGCAGAAGCTTCGCGCCCTATGGCGGTCGCGGCATGCTGAGCGTCAGCGTCGATCCCAACGTGGTTTATGACGCCGAGCCGCAGCAATCGCGCCAGCTGGAAGCGGGTATCAAGAGCGAATGGATGGATGGTCGCCTGTCGACCACGATGGCGGTCTACCAGCTTGAGCACTACAACATCCGCTACCAGCCCGACCCGATCAACGATCCGTTCACCTATGCCTTGCGCGGCAAGGAACGTGCACGCGGTGTCGAACTGAGCGCGGCCGGTCGCCTGGCACCGTCGTGGTACATCCGGGGCGGTATCGGTTTCATGGACACCGAAGTGGTCCAGGACGTCAGCAATCCCACCCTGAACGGCAAGGCACTGCAAGACACCGGTCGCCGCAACGGCAATCTGTTCCTGCGCTACGCCCCGGAAGGCCACTTCTACGGCGAAGTCGGCGTGACCTACAGCAGCTCGCGCTGGCTGAACGCCACCAACACGCTGAGCCTGCCGGGTTACACCCGCTGGGATGCGCTGATCGGCTACCGTGCGGCACCGTGGACGGCCACCCTGGCCTTCTCGAACATCTTCGACAAGGACTACTGGCGTTCCAGCTCGATGCCGGGCGCACCGCGCAGCGTGCTGCTGAGCGTCAACTACCAGTTCTAATAGTAGAAACCTGACCCTGACGACAGGGTCAGATCGCAGGAAGCGGGGGCGGCGCGTGCTGAAACACCGCTGCATGCACCGCCGCATAGCGTGGATGATCGCGCAGGCGGCGGTTCCCCGGCGAGTGCAGGAAGATCGGCAGGAACCCCGCCCCCAGTGCCGCTGCGGCTTCGACCCGCTGCTGGGCGTCTTCGGTTTCGCCCAGCAACAGCTGGGTCGAGGTATAGGTGGCACGCACACTCGGGTTGTCACCGGCGCTGCGGGCGATCAAGGCCGCTGCCGCATCGCTTGCGCCACACAGCGCCAGGCCATAAGCCACCGAGGGTGGCGCAAAACTCCAGGACAAGGCGTCCAGTTTCACGTCCAGCAAGGGGTCGATCAGCGCGGCGCGCGGGTTCACGCTTGCTTCGCACACCAGCCAGAACACATAGGCCTGTGAACTGTCGGGGTGTTCTTCATATACCTTGTTGGCGTAGACCAGCGCCATGTCTGGCTGATCCAGGAAGGTATAGGCCCGCGCCACCATGATCGCCAACGCAGGCGAGAACGGGGCCAGCGCCAGCGCATCACGAAACGCGTGCAAGGCATCGTCGCTACGACCGCGCGCCAGCATATGCCAACCCAGGTGGTAATGCGTGGACGGATCGTCAACCTGGGTTTGTCGCGCCCGCGCATGCAGGCGGTCGGCCTCACTGAAGCGCCATGCCCCGTCCAGCATATGGGCGGTCTGCGACCATAATCCAGCGGCCTGTGGCGACTGCTTTGCCACGTCTGCCAACAGGCGCAGGCCTTTGTCGAGATCGGCCGGGGTCAGGCCCCACCCGCAACTCATCTGGCCACCCAGACACTCTGCAAAAGCAATCTTTGCGGGCGCATAGTCCGGTGCCTGGGTCATCAAGGTGCGCAACAGCGCTTCTGCACGCTCCAGCGATGAGTTGGTGCGCCGTTGAATCAGCGTGCGCGCATGCATCAAGGTTTCGGCATGCACCGGGGCGATTCGCGCGGCATCGAGCAGGCGTGAATACGCAATCGGTGGCGCGATCGTCTCGGTGACCGGCCCGGGCACCGACAGTGCCGGCGGCACGATCTGCAATTGGTAGCCCTGTCCGTAGATCGCGCGAATCTGTATGCCTGCAATGCCTTTCAGCGCTGCACGCAGCGAGGTCACGCAACGCGCCAGGCTTTCGTCGGACATCTCGCCCGCCCAGACCTCACGGGCAAAACTTGCCTTGGCCACCATTGCCGGCCAATCCCGCAGCAGCAGTTGCAGCACCCCTTTTTCTTTCCGGGCCAGTGCAAGCGGGGCCGCCTGATAATGCACAAATCCATTCTTGTCGATATCCAGCCCCAGCATCGCTGGTGTCATGACCGGTTTATCGTCGTTCGGATTCATTCAATGCCGTCAGCTCACAAAAGTGCAGCGATCCTGGGTGGGTAAGGCTGCGAATACCTGCTCGGCCACTGCGCCATAGGCAGGATGCTGGTGCAGCAGGCGATTTTCAGGGGCCCGCATGGAAAGCGGCAAAAAACCGCAACCGAGTTCGGCCGCATCGGCAATCCGCGCGTGCGCAGCCTCGGTTTCTCCCAGCAATAATAAGGCCGACGTGAATGTGGCCCGCATACTGGGATTATCGTTTGCGTGACGCGCGATCACGGCAGCGGCTGCATCGAAGGCACCGCAGCGTGCCAGGCCATAAGCCATGGATGACGCGGCGAAACTCCATGAACCTGGCCCAAGTCTGATCTGCATCAACTGGTCGATCAGTTCAGCGCGGGGCTGCACATACGCTTCATAGGTCAGCAAATATATATGTGCCTGCAAGCTGTCCGGGTGCTCGGCATATGCTTTACGCGCGTATTGCAGGCCATTTTCCGGCTGGTCCACGAAGGTATAAGCCCGCGCCAGCATGGTAGTCAGGCCACGTGACAGCGGTGCGAGCGAGTGCGCCCGTGACAGTGCCTGCACCGCCTCGTCAAAACGGCCACAGGCCAGCAGGTGCCAACCGTGGTGATAATGCGTAATGGGATCGGCCATGCCGGTTTCCAGCGCGCGGGCATGCACCAGAGACGCCTCGTCAAAGCGCCAGGCGCAATCCAGCAAGTGGGCGCGCTGTGACCACAGGCCGGTGGCGTCAGGCGCGCGCCGTGCCGCGTCGTCGATCAGGTCCAGCCCTTCCTCGATGCGTTCCGGCCGCAAACCGAGTCCGCAACTGACCTGGCTGGCAAGTGATTCAGCAAATGCGATTTTCGCAGGAACATAATCAGGTGCGTGTTCGATCAGCCCGCGCAGTAAATCTTCCGCGCGCAGCAACGAAGACGGGGTATAGCGCTGAATCAAGGTGCGCGCATACAACAGCGTTTCGGCCAGCGCAGGGGCGGCCATCGCAGTATCGAGCAGGCGCAGATGCATGCTTTGGGGAGTGGGCACAGCAGAAGCAGGCGCAGCGGGATCGACCACCTGCAACTGATAACCCTCGCCATAAATGGCACGGATTTTCAGGCGGGTAATCCCCAGCAAGCCATTGCGAAGCTGGGTCATGCAGCGTGCCAGGCTTTCGTCCGACATGGCACCGCGCCAGATGTCCTGGGCAAATCGCCGCTTGGGTACCACCGCCGGCCATTCTTGCAACAACAGCCCCAGCGCGGCCCGCGCCTTGGGCGGCAGGGTCAGCGGCGCGGACCGGTAATGAACGAAGCCATGCTTGTCGATATCCAGGCCAAGCATCGCGGGTGTTGTAGGCACACCATCACCGCTTGAATTCATTCCTCACCAAACCTGTTTTCTTTCCGTTCATGACGCTACATTCACCGCCACAGCGGTGGATACGCAACCTGATCAATACCGGATTCAGCATTACATAAATTATCAAGATTCGGTCAAGATTGCCCAAGGATTACTGATTAGTATCCAGCCCTGATACAAATTCCAGTCGCACGCTGTCGACTTTGCCTTGGTCGGTGATCGCCGCCAATTTCCCCGGTTACAGGTTTTCGCCAGCTATGCCGTCCTTCGATAGCTTGTTCGTAGGCACTCACGACACCACGCCATTCATGCCCAGCAGCCACGATCCGTGGCTGGTGGCGCTGTCGATTTTCCTGGCGATTTTCGCGTCAACCATGGCCTTGCAGGTGGCCGGGGTGGCGCGCGAGACCGCGAACTACTTCTATAAACAGGTGGCCCTGGCCAGCGGGTCGATGGCGCTGGGCTGTGGTGTGTGGGCCATGCACTTCGTCGGCATGCTGGCGTTCGAACTGTGCACGCCGGTCAGCTATGACTATTCACAGACCCTGCTGTCGATGCTGCCAAGCCTGGGCGCATCGTGGGTCACCTTGTGGATTCTGTCGCGGCCCAGCATCACAACGTCGCAACTGGTGATCGGCGGCGTGCTGGTTGGCGGCGGCATTGCCGCCATGCACTACAGCGGCATGGCCGCCATGCGCATGGCACCGTCGTTGCGTTACGACGTGGTCTGGTTCCTGATTTCAGCGGCGGTCGCCGTATCGCTGGCGATTCTGGCGCTGTGGATCCGCTTTGGCCTGGCACGCACCAACAACAACTGGCATGGTGTGATCGCGGGCGGCGTGGTGATGGGCTTTGCGATTGCCGGCATGCACTACACCGGCATGATGGCCGCGCGCTTCGTTGGCACGCCTGTCACCGACGGCACGATGGCATCCAGTTCAGCCACCTTCATCTCGCTGGCGGTGGCGCTGATCAGCGTGGCGCTGACGATTCTGGTGCTGGCGGTCAACACCTTGCTGCGCTATCGCCAGTTGCTGGCCCAGATGCGCGCCAGCGAATCGCGCCTGCGCGCCATTGTCGATACCGCCGCCGACGGCCTGGTCACCATGGACTCACGCGGCAACATCGTATCGATCAACCCGTCGGCGGAAGCCTTGTTCGGCTGGCGCGGCGACGAACTGGTCGGGCGCAACGGCGAAATCCTGCTGCATGGCGAGTACGGCGCCAGCTACAACGACCTGCTTCGGCAATATCTGGCGGGGGGTTCCAGCCAGGTGCTGGGCATGGGCCGTGAAGTCGTCGGCCGGCGCAAGGACGGCAGCCTGGTGCCGATCCGGCTGGCCATCGGCGAGGTCAAGATTCGCAATCAACAGTCGCTCTTCGTCGCGTTCATTACCGACATCAGTGAACGCAAGGGCATGGAAAAGACGCTGCGGGATCGCGAACAGCAATACCGTTCGCTGATTCTGAACATTCCCGGCGCGGTCTATCGCTGCCTGCCTGAATCACCGTGGCAGACCCTGTTCATGAGCGAACAGGTAGAGACACTGACGGGATGGCGCGCGGAGGAATTCATGGATGGCCAGGTATCCCAGGCGGCCTTGATTCACCCGGACGATATCGAACGTGTCACCCAGGAAGTGCGGGCAGCCTTCAGCCAGGGCCTGAGTTTTGTCGTGGAATATCGCCTGATGCATCGCGACGGCAATATCCGCTGGATCTGGGGCAGCGGCACGGCCGTGACGGATGCCGACGGCAAGCTGGAATGGGTCGACGGCATGATGCTCGACATCAGCGAACGCCGCGTCATGGAAGAAGACCTGCGCGACGCCAAGACCCGGGCGGAAGAAGCGGCGGCCGCCAAGGGCGCGTTCCTGGCCAACATGAGCCATGAAATCCGCACGCCCATGAACGCCATCATCGGGTTCACCGAATTGCTGCTGGGCGGTCACCTGGAAGTGCAGCAACGGCGACATCTGGGCACCGTGCGCCATTCGGCGCGCTCGCTGCTCGGCTTGCTGAATGACATCCTGGATACCGCCAAGCTGGAAAAAGGGGCGTTCGAGCTCGATGTCATCGATTTTTCGCTGCTGGAACTGTGCCGCCAGATCACGGCCTCCCTGCGCCTGAGCGCCGAGTCCAAGGGCTTGCAGCTGGCGCTGGATTATCACCCCGCGCTCAGCCCGTTCTTCAAGGGCGACCCGCTGCGGATTCAGCAGATCATCACCAATCTGCTGGGCAATGCGATCAAGTTCACCGATCGTGGCTGGGTTCGCCTGGAAGTGCTCAGCAGCCACGGCCAGGTCAACATCCGCGTGAGCGACACCGGTGTCGGCATTGCTGCCGACCGTCTGGACCGGATCTTCGCCCCGTTTGCTCAAGCCGATGCGTCGATGAGCCGCCGTTTTGGCGGCACCGGCCTGGGCACCACCATTGCCCGCCAGCTGACCGAATTGATGGGCGGCCAGATTCAGGTGGAAAGCCAGGTAGGCGTGGGCAGCGTGTTCCAGGTGCTGCTGCCGCTGGAAGCCGGCAAACCCGTGATCGAACGGCCGGTCATGACTCAGCAACCTTTGCCGACGCTGCGCATTCTGGTCGCTGACGACGTGCCGCAGAATCTGGAACTGCTGTCACTGGCGCTGAGCAAGGCGGGCCATCGTGTCACCACTGCGCGCGATGGCGCGGAAGCGGTCACCTTGTTCCTGGCCGACAGCTTCGACGTAGTGTTGATGGACGTGCAGATGCCCGGCACCGATGGCCTGGAAGCCACGCGCCAGATCCGTCGCGCGGAAATGCAGCGCGGTGTGCCGGCCACGCCGATCATTGCGCTGACCGCCAGCGTGATGGAAGAAGACCGCCGTGCCGCGCGCGAGGCCGGCATGGACGGCTTCACGCCCAAACCGGTGGAGTTGCCGCGCCTGTTGAACGAAATCGCCCAGGTGGTTGGCGTGGTCTTCGAGCGTCACGCCGAAAACCCGCTGACGCGCCCGGCGGAACAGCCCAACCTGGCCATCGACTGGACCCGGGGCCTGGAGCTGTGGGGCGATTCACATGCCTTCGAGCAGACCTTGCGCCGTTTCTGTGATGAATATGGCGACGTATCTGCCCTGTTCACCCCCATGCTCGATCGCAGTGAATTCACCGAAGGATCGATGCGTGTGCACCGCTTGCGCGGTGCCGCCGCCAACTTGATGCTGCCGCGCGTGGCCGCCGTGGCGCTGGTGCTTGAACAGGCCTTCCGCAGCCGTGACGAAGTGGGGGTGCGCACCGCCATCGATGGCCTGACCACAGAGATCGCTGCGGTCCGGGCCGCCAGCGCCTTGCACCATCACGACACGCCGATCGCAACTGGTGGCATCGACCGCCCGGGGCTGGTGCGCCATTGCATGGAAGCACTGAACGCCCTGCGCCACGGCGAACTGGTGGAATCTGCGCTGCAGGCCATCGAACTGGGACTGGAAGGCCTGGGGCGTACGGAAACCCTGGCCCGCCTCCATGCGAGCCTGGCCGGCTTCGATCTGGTCGACGCCACCCTGATCATCGAAGCACTGCTGAAAGAGCTCGAACCGGAAACTGCCGAGGACGGTTATGCAAGCGCTTAAGGACTCCCGGCCCAAACTGCTGCTGGTCGACGACGAACCGACCAACCTGCAGGTCTTGCGCCACATCCTGCGAGACGATTACCGCCTGCTGTTCGCCAAGGACGGCATGACGGCGCTGGAACTGGCGCGCAACGAGCATCCCTCGTTGATCCTGCTCGACATCATGATGCCGGACATGACGGGCTACGAGGTCTGCAAGACCCTGAAGCTGTCGCCGGAAACCCGCGACATTCCGGTGATCTTCGTCACCGCGCTGGCCGACATGAATGACGAGGCCGAAGGGTTTGCCGTCGGCGGCGTCGACTATCTGACCAAACCCGTCAGCGCGCTGATCGTGAAGGCGCGCGTGCGCACCCACCTGTCGCTGGTGACCGTTGATGAACTGCGCCAGAGCCGTCTGCTGATTGTCCAGCGCCTGGGCCTGGCTGCCGAATACAAAGACAACGAAACCGGCCTGCACGTCATTCGCATGAGCCATTACGCGCAGGTGCTGGGACGGGCAGCCGGCCTGACCGAGCGCGAAGCCGAAGACCTGCTGCACGCAGCCCCCATGCACGACGTGGGCAAGATCGGCATCCCCGACGCCATTCTGAAAAAACCGGGCAAGCTGGACCCCGAGGAATGGGCGGTCATGCAGCAGCATTCGTCGATCGGTGCCGACATCATCGGTGAACACAAGAACGGGCTGCTGAAGATGGCCCACACGATCGCCTTGCACCACCACGAGAAGTGGGATGGCACGGGCTATCCGAATGGCTTGCGTGGCGAAGCGATTCCGCTGATTGCCCGCATTGTCGCCATCGTGGACGTATTCGACGCCTTGAGCAGCGAGCGCCCCTACAAACGGGCCTGGCCGCTGGAAGACACCCTTGCCCTGCTGCGTCGTGACAGCGGCACCCATTTCGATCCGAACCTGGTCACCCTGTTCCTGGATGTGCTGCCGGCCATTCTGGAAATTCAGGCCAAATGGCCTGAAGGTTCAGTCGCGGCTCCTCTTTCCTCGGTCCCCCATGTTCAACACCCAGCTTAAGTCCACGCTGCTCGCCACCCAGACCAGAAACGCTGCACTCGAAGCGTCGCTGGATGCGGTGAGCAATACGATGGCCATGATCGAGTTTGCGCCTGACGGCACGATTCTCGACGCCAACAGCCTGTTCCTGGACGTGATGGGCTACACCTTGCCCGAAGTGCAAGGCCATCACCACCGGATGCTGTGTGAAACCAGCTACACCAGCAGCGCCGCCTATACGGACTTCTGGCGTCGCCTGGCGGCGGGTGAAAGCTTCAGCGACCAGTTCATGCGCCTGGCCAAAAACGGCAGCGAACGGTGGCTGGAAGCGAGCTACATGCCGGTGCGGGATGCCGAGGGACGCATCACACGCATTGAAAAGATCGCCACCGACATCACCCGGCGGGTGCGCGAGGCCGACAAACAAGCCAGCCTGGGCAATGCGATCAACCGTTCACTGGCGATGATCGAATTTGACCTGCAAGGCCATGTGCTGGAAGCCAACGACAACTTCCTGAGCACCATGGGCTACCGGCTGGACGAGATCGTCGGCAAACATCACCGCATGTTCTGTGAAGCTAGCGAGGCCGACAGCGCGCCCTACCGCGCCTTCTGGGCACAGCTCAATCGCGGCGAATTCGTGGCGGGCCGCTTCAAGCGCCTGGACCGGTCGGGCAAGACGGTGTGGCTGCGGGCAACCTACAACCCCTTGTTCGACGCCAAGGACCGCCTGTATGGCGTGATCAAACTCGCCACCGACGTGACCGAGCAGACCTTGCAGCGCGAAGCCGAATCCCAGGCCGCGCTGCTGGCGTATGTGACCGCCCAGCAAACCGACAAGATCGCCCAGCAGGGCAGCACTGTCGTGCAGCAGACGGTCAGCGTGGTGCAAGGGATTGCCGATGAACTGCAGGGCATGGCGCAGAACATCAGCGCGCTGAGCGAGCAGTCGGACCGCATCAGCGCCATCGTGCAGAGCATTCGCGGCATTGCCGACCAGACCAACTTGCTGGCACTCAATGCCGCGATTGAAGCAGCGCGGGCCGGCGAACACGGTCGCGGCTTTGCGGTGGTGGCCGACGAAGTTCGCAACCTGGCCGCGCGCACCAGCCAGGCAACAGTCGAGATCGTGGACGTCGTCAAACAAAACCATGCGCTTGCCCAGCAGGCCGTGGCCCGCATGCAGGTCACCCGCGACAAGGCAGCCGAGGGCGTGGGCCTGGCCACCGATGCCGGTGGCGTGATCATGGAAATCCACGACGGGGCGCAGAAGGTGGTGTCGGCAATCGGGCAGTTTTCCGACACGCTGAAAGAATAGGTGCGAAAGAATAGGTGCGGAAGGGATAGCGCGCCTGGAACAGGCGCGATGTCAGCACCAGAAAGCAAAAAACCACCGTGAAGGTGGTTTGCGTCGTAGTGCGGTTTTCTTACATGCATCTTTCGATGGCGCGCCCGGCTGGGATCGAACCAGCAACCCCTGCCTTCGGAGGGCAGTACTCTATCCATTGAGCTACGGGCGCATCTGTACTGCTGGGTATTGCTGCACGGGGTATCGCTACACGTCGTGCTACTACGGCCTTGCCTGCTTTTCACTGCCGTTTTTTTACTACTCAGTGCCCACCTATATTGCACAGATTTGATCTGGCGCAAACAGGTGAAAACCACATGCTGAGTAGCCCGCAAGGATACCGCTTTTGGCCCTTCCCGTCCATCGACCACGCGGGCTTTGCCGCTATACTTGACCGGCTTCGTGGCGACACGAAACGATTCCGGCTGAATTGCAAGCATACCCCGCAACGCCAGGCACCCCGCCGATGTAAGCCGGTCGACCTACAGGATTTGGCAATGAGCAACGTGCAGCAAACTCACTCGGAAGACCACGAATCGCCCATCCGGACACCCAAGCAATTGGCAGTGGTTGTCCTGCTGTCATTTGTGGTTCCGATCGTGGTCATCATCTTGCTGGTCAAGTTCGTGACCGCCGGAAATAGCGTTGGGGCGGGCTCGGACAGCCTGACGGAAGAATCGGTCGCCAACCGCCTGCGCCCGGTGGCCGGCTTCGAGCTGCGCGATGCCAACGCACCGCGCGTGTTCCAAAGCGGCGAAGCCGTCTACAAAGCCGTCTGTGCCACCTGTCATGCCGCCGGCGTCGCCGGCGCGCCGAAACTCGGTGATGCGGGCGTCTGGGCTCCGCGCATTGCCGAAGGCTTCGACACCATGGTCAGCATCGCCATCAAGGGCAAGGGTGCCATGCCCCCGAAGGGTGGCAACCCCGACCTCGACGACATCGAAATCGCACGCGCCGTGGCCTACATGGCCAACGGCTCCGGTGGCAAGTTCGAAGAACCTGCCGCCCCGGCCCCGGCCGCAGCGCCCGCAGCAGAAGGTGCGGCACCGGCTGCGGCCAAGTAATCGATTCGTTCAAGCGGTGTCAGCCGCTTGAACATCGCCAAACACGCCGAAAGATGTGAAAAATCCCCTGGTGATCTCTGATCACCAGGGGATTTTGCGTTTTTAGCTACATAACAAGGCAGCCAGCCTTCCAGCTGGCCGCGACCCCTACCTGACAACCCCTAGGTTTTCTTCAGCAATCCCTTCAGCCTGGCCATGCGTTCGCGCGGGCTGAGCGTGGGTTCGGTATCCACGATCTTGTCGGTATCCAGGCCCATTTCCTCAATGAAACGCGAAGGCTCCCGCGCCACGTCTTCCCGCGCGCGACGACGCTTGCGGCACCAGGTCACGTTCAGGCTGCGCTGGGCGCGTGTGATGCCCACATACATCAGGCGGCGCTCTTCCTGCACCCGCGACGCAAGCGATTCGGCTGCCTTGGCGGGGTCACCATCTTCATCGTCCTTGCCCAGGTGCGGCATCAAGCCTTCCTCGCAGCCCACCAGGTACACGTGCGGGTACTCCAGCCCTTTGGACGCATGCAGCGTGGACATGCGCACCGCATCCGGGGCTTCTTCCTCGTTCTTTTCCAGCATGGTGACCAGCGCCACGTGCTGCACCAGGTCAACCAGCGACAGCCCGTCTTCTTCTGCCTTGCGGCCCAGCCACCCGATCAGTTCCAGCACGTTCTGCCACCGGGTCTGCGCAGTGCGCTCTTCACCGCTGTCATACAGAAAACGCTCGTAGCCGATCGCACTCAGCAAGTCGCTGATGATCGGGCCTGCCGGTTCGGCCGGAGCCGGCGGCTCTTTGTTGGCAGCGCCACGCCCGGCACGCCACTGCATGCGATGCATGAATTCACCGAATTCGCGCAGCGGCGTCAGTTGTCGCGGCGCCAGGCGCTGGGCCAGGCCTTCCTCGAACACCGCCGCCAGCAACGGAATTTCGCGTTCCCCGGCGTAGGTGCCCAGCACGTCCAGCGTGGCTTGGCCCACGCCACGTTTCGGCGTGGTGATGGCGCGGATGAAGGCCGGGTCGTCCTCGTCATTGGCGATCAGCCGCAGGTACGACAGCACGTCGCGGATTTCGGCCTTGTCGAAGAAGCTCTGCCCGCCCGACAGCAGATAGGGAATCTTCATGTTGCGCAGCGATTGCTCGATCACCCGCGCCTGATGATTGCTGCGATACAGGATCGCGAAGTCTTTCCACTGCGCCTGGTAATCGAACCGGGCGGCCGAGATGCGCACGCACACCGACTCGGCTTCGGCTTCGTCGTTTTCCATCGGGATGATCTTGATCGGGTCCCCTGCCCCCAGGTCGGACCACAGCTTCTTCTCGAACAGCTTGGGGTTCTTCTCGATCACCCGGTTGGCGGCAGCCAGAATGCGCTGCACCGACCGGTAGTTCTGTTCAAGCTTGATGACTTTCAGGCTTGGGTAGTCGGTCGTCAGCTTGGCCAGGTTTTCCACCGTGGCACCGCGCCAGGCGTAAATCGCCTGGTCGTCGTCGCCCACCGCCGTGAACATGGCACGCACGCCGGTCAGCAACTGCACCAGACGGTACTGGCAGGCGTTGGTGTCCTGATATTCGTCCACCAGCAGATAACGCAGGCGCGACTGCCAGCGCTCACGCGCCTCGGCGTCGCGTTCCAGCAGCTGCGTGGGCATGCGTATCAGGTCGTCGAAGTCGACGGCCTGATACGCCTTCAAGGTGGCGTTGTAGCTGCGATAGGCGCGTGCGGCCTCGGCTTCCGCCGCGGTAGCGGCGATTTTTTCGGCCTCTTCCGGGTCGATCAGCGAGTTCTTCCACAAAGAAATCGTGCTTTGCACCTGGCGCAGCCGACCCTTGTCGGTGGTGGCGATCAGGTCTTGCACGATCGCCATCGCGTCTGACGAATCCAGAATCGAAAACTGCGGTTTCAGCCCGACCTTGCGCGCTTCTTCGCGCAACATGCGCACACCCAGCGAGTGGAAAGTGCTGATGGTCAGTCCCTTGATCAGCTCCTTGCTGGCGATCTTGCGCACCCGCTCGTCCATTTCACGGGCAGCCTTGTTGGTGAAGGTCAGCGCCGCGACGTTGCGTGCGTGATAACCACAGTCACGCACCAGATACGCGATTTTCTGGGTGATCACGCGGGTTTTACCGCTACCGGCACCGGCCAGCACCAGACACGGGCCATCCAGATAGCGCACGCCCTCACGCTGGGCATCGTTCATGCCGGCATCAAGTGGCACGGGGCTGGGGACTGGGGCCGTGCCGTCCGCGCGTGCATCGGCGCGCGCCAACGCGCGCGAGGCGAAGGTGGGGCGTTCATCACTCATTTTGCGGTCCTACCGGTTGCACACCCGATTGCACACTCCCACTCCACCCCCACAGGCGCGAACCCGGACGCTGCTCAGTCATGCACGGCACATTCATGCGTCATATCTCCAACGGATCCACTTCCAGTTGCCAGCGCACCCGCGCCGACCCAGGCAAGTCGGCCAGACACGGGGCCCAGGCGCGCAGGAAGGCCTGCAAAGCCGGGCGGCTATCGCTTTCGACCAGCAACTGCGCGCGCTCCAGGTCGGCCACCTTCACGACCCGCAGCGGCACCGGATCGTAGACCATGACCTGCTCGGCACCCGGCAGATCCGGGCGCGCAGTGGGCAGGTCGCGGGCTTCGGTCAGGAAGGTCACGGCGGTCGCCAGTTCACGCGATTCGGCCGTCAATAGCGCCTGAAATGCGAAAGGCGGCAAACCCGCGCTGCGACGCTCATCCAGCGCGTACGCAGCAAACCCCGCATAGTCGTGGCGCACCAGGGCTTGGTACACCGGCTGTTCGGGGTAGCCCGTCTGAATATATACATCAGCCCCGCTGCCGCGCCGCCCTGCCCGCCCCGCCACCTGCATCAGTTGCGAAAACAGGCGCTCGGGCGCACGGAAATCGTGCGAAAACAACATGGCATCGGCGTTCAGTACCCCGACAAAACCCAGGTTGTGAAAGTCGTGTCCCTTGGCCACCATCTGCGTGCCCACCAGGATATCGACCTCATTGGCATGCACTTGCGCAAACAAAGCCTCGGCGCTTCCTTTGCGCCGGGTGCTGTCGGCGTCGATGCGCGCCAGTCGGGCATTCGGAAAGCGCGCCGCCAGGAATTCTTCCAGCCGCTGCGTGCCCCGCCCCATCGGTTGCAAGTCCTGGTTGCCGCAGTCCGGGCAGGCAGGCGGCACCCGTTCATGTGCACCGCAATGATGGCAGCGCAGCATGTGGCCGCTACGCATGCCCCGATGCAGCACCATGAAGGCCGAACAACGCTTGCAGGTGCTCATCCAGCCGCAGGCTTCACAATTGAGCACCGGCGCGTAACCACGGCGGTTCAGGAAGATCAGCGACTGCTCGCCACGTGCCAGCCGGTCTTCGATTGCCGCCACCAACTGCGGGGACAGCCCTTGTTCCAGCTTCAGACGGCGGGTATCGATCAGGGACACCGTGGGCGGCTCGGCTTCGCTGGCACGTTGCGGCAGCGACAGCTTCACGTAACGGCCAGACTCGGCGTGATGCCAGGTTTCCAGCGACGGCGTGGCCGATCCCAGCACAATGGGCACGTTGCGGTCGCGCGCGCGCCAGATCGCCAGGTCACGCGCCGAATAACGCAGGCCGTCTTGCTGTTTATAGGACGGATCGTGCTCTTCATCGACCACGATCAGGCCCAGCGCGGGCAAAGGCACGAACAAGGCCAGACGCGTACCCACGATCAGGCGAGCCTGCCCGCGCACCGCACGCAGCCAGGCTTCCAGCCGCTCGCCATCGGCCAGCCCGCTGTGCAACACGGCAACCGCGCCTGCCCCCACCGCCTGTTCAAGCCGGCGCGTGAGCACCCCTTCCAGCTGCGGCGTCAGGTTGATTTCCGGCACCAGCAACAGCACTTGCCGGTCGCTGCGCAACACGGCTTCTGCGGCGCGCAAATACACCTCGGTCTTGCCGCTGCCGGTCACGCCGAACAATACAAAGGTCTCGAACCCTGTCGCAGCAGCCAAGGTGTCCACCGCGTGTTGCTGTGCGGGGTTGAGCGTAGGCGCTGCCGCAACCGGGGCGGCATCCCCCGTCTTGCGTTTGGCAGCCCGGGCGTCGATGCGCGCAATCGGGCCGCCCGCCGAGCGGGCACCTTCGTAGGCAGCGGGCTTGCGCAAGGCACCGGGCAAGGCCGGCAGAATCACTTCCCCCAGGGGCCGCTGATAATAATCGGCCGCAAAACGTGCCAATTTCATCCAGTCGGCAGCCAGCGGTGGCATGTCGTCCAACACGGCATCAATCGCGCGGACCTGGGCGGGCGGGTACGTGGGCGCAAGCGGCGTGTCGGCCACCACCCCCACCATGCGACGCGGCCCGAAGCGCACGATTACCCGCGTGCCGATGGCAACAGGCCGATCGGCACGGTAGTCGAACAGACCCGGCAAGGGCACGTCCAACGCGACGCTCAACCAATGGGTGTCGGCTGATGCACCCGTACTGACAGCCGCGATATCGTCGCGCTGCCCGGGCACAACCATGCCCCCGCGCGAGGCCTCAGGTGCCGCGCTGTCGTCATCGAGCGGGAGATCAGGCAGCGCCATACGGGTCCATCGAACTTAAAGTGAATCCTTGAAGTTTGCCGTAAGCGCAGGCGCGGGCTGCGGATTTCAAGGTTTCCCACAGAACCTGTGGACAACTTTGGGGACAACGCAGAAAAAAACCGCTTGAGTGCCGCTTGCATGTACAGAAGCGTGGTAAGGCACTTAAATCGAGTTTTTTATGTTCCCTTATAAATCAAGGACTTAATGCGTTTTCTCAGGCGCTGCCTGGGACAGCGCTGACTTGACAGGCAGGAAAAGCCGACATGTGTATAAGTACCGTTTACCGGTACGCTGACTTGCGGGTACTTATGGGTACTCGCACAGAAGTGCCCACTCACACCGCTGGACGGCGGCAGTGGTGGGTGTCCCGACTCGGGACACCCTGCAGACTATTGATGCCAGCGACGGCTGTGCGAATGTACGGTTTCCACCAACTCGACCACTGCTTCGGGCGGCGTGAATTGTGAAATCCCGTGACCGAGATTGAAGACGTGCCCTGCGCCCGGGCCAACTTGCCCAAAGCTGTCGAGCACCTTGATGGCTTCGCGGGCAATGTTGCCCGGGCCGCCGAACAAGGCCATCGGGTCCAGATTGCCTTGCAAGGCCACCCGGTCACCGACGCGCTTGCGTGCGGCACCCAGATTGACCGTCCAGTCAACGCCGACCGCATCGCAGCCCAGATCGGCAATCGATTCCAGCCACAGCCCGCCGCCCTTGGTGAACACCACCACCGGCACCTTGCGGCCGTCACGTTCACGCGTCAGGCGCGACACGACCTGCTGGGTGTATGCCAGCGAAAACGCCTTGAAAGCATCATCGGCCAGCACACCACCCCAGCTGTCGAACAGCATGACAGCTTGCGCGCCCGCTTCGATCTGGGCATTCAGATATTGCGCCACCGCTTCGGCATTGATCGCCAGAATACGGTGCAGCAGATCCGGGCGCTGGTAGAGCATGGTTTTCACGGTACGGTAGTCAGACGACCCTGCACCCTCAACCATGTAACAGGCGAGCGTCCACGGGCTGCCGGAAAAACCGATCAAGGGCACACGGCCGTTGAGCGCACCGCGAATCTGGCGCACGGCATTGAACACGTAATCGAGCGAAGCCATGTCCGGCACCGCCAGCGCATTCACGGCTGCCTCGTCGCGAATCGGACGTGCAAAGCGCGGACCTTCACCAGCGGCGAAGTCCAGGCCCAGACCCATTGCGTCCGGCACCGTCAAGATGTCAGAGAACAGGATCGACGCGTCGAGCGGGAAACGCTCAAGCGGCTGCAAGGTCACTTCGGTCGCGTAATCGGGATTCTTGGCCAGCGACAGGAAAGAACCGGCGCGTGCGCGGGTGGCGTTGTACTCGGGCAGGTAGCGTCCGGCCTGACGCATCAACCAGATCGGCGTGTACTCGGTAGGCTGGCGAAGCAGCGCGCGCAGGAAGACGTCGTTCTGAAGAGGCGTGGCAGACACTGGGCAAGGCCTTGAAGGTAGCGCGGAACCCGCAATTCTAACCTGTGCGGCAGACCCGACCAATGATTTGGGACAACAGTGGGCCATGAACCACCCGTCGTCCCGCTTCCGCCCGATCAATTGTCTGCCTGACCTGCTGTGTCGATCTTTGCCGCAATCAAACTGGGGCATTCAGCTCGCGCTGCGAAACGGCTCGGCGGCGATTTCGTGTTTGCGCATCAGTTGCCAGAACGCACGGCGGTTCTTGTCGGCGGCACGTGCTGCCTTCGAGATGTTGCCCTGATGGTGCCGCAACATGTTCTTCAGATAACGACGCTCGAACTCGGTGACGATGCGCGCCTTGGCGGCCCGGAAAGGCTCGTCAGCGGTCAGACGCGAGCGCAGCGGCGGGGCTTCGGTTTCTTCGACACTGACCGTGCTTGCCTCAATAGGCGCTGCGCTCGGTGCCGCTGCACGCGACCACGTGCACTGCCGCAGGCGCACCTTCAAGTCGTCTGCAGTGGCCGGGTCACGCAAAAAGTCGCGCATGCCCAGCCCCAGCAAGTCTTGCAGGCCAGCCGCCTGAAGATCGCGAGCCAGTCCCAGAATGGGAGTGTTCAAGGTACCCAGGGCATTGGCAAGCGCCAGCCTGGTCCACCCCAGCGTCAGCGGCGTGACGGGCATCAGGCAGACGTCGAAACGGCGCAATGCCAGCGCTGCGTCGCGCAGACTCCCGGCGCTTGCCCGCCCCAGTCCGCCGTAACGTGCGTCACCCAGATCCACCATGTGCAAGGTAATACCGCCCAGCTGTCCCGCGTGCATGTCGATGAAGCTGCGCATCCAGCTTTCCTGGCCAGGCAACACCAGCACTGCACAATCAACTGACTCTCTCATACCCCAAAACCTGTAACAAGTAAGTAACACCTGAAGGCTACTTGGGCGTAAAAGTGCTTTCCATTCGCATTTCACACAACGTAAAAATGCCTAGTCCAAATAGATGATTCACAGGGACAAAGCAGGTCTGCGCCGGTCGACCGACAGCAAGATGCAGGCAACTTTCAGCGACAGCGGTCTACACGTAATCAACGGCAAAACTTCTGAATGTGATCACCTAGATAAATCGATCACAAAATACGAAGCTTTTTTGCCCATTGGGGTCGGCTGCACGTTGGCTCGCAGGGAAAGCGCCGCAACAACGCGGCAGCCATCCAGGGCCAGTGTTGGGTAGATACCGCACGAATACGGCCCCCCCCAGCGCGGCAAACCTGAGCACACATCCAGCACAGACAAAAAAACAGGGCAGACCCTTTCGGCGTCTGCCCTGTTTTTCCTCACCACCTGGGTGGTGAGCACTGCCGGCGCGTCTTAGCGCCCGCGCAGCTTGCGGATCGCGGCCAACTGAGCTGCCAACATGGCCAGCTCGGCTTCGACCACGGCCACTTCGGCCTTGTCAGTCGCGTTGCGCAGGGCCTCTTCGGCACGCACGCGTGCTTCGTTGGCCTTGGCTTCATCGAGATCCTTGCCGCGGATTGCGGTGTCGGCCAGGACCGTCACCACATTCGGCTGGATTTCGATCAGACCGCCGGCCACGAAGATCGACTCTTCCTGACCGTTGTCTGCGCGGGTGATCTTGACCGTACCCGGACGAACGCGCGAGATCAGCGGGGTGTGACCGGGCAAGATGCCCAGTTCGCCCGACTCACCCGGCAAGGTCACGAACGTTGCCTCACCGGCAAAGATCGAGGCCTCGGCGCTGACCACGTCAACATGAATGGTTGCCATAAGATCCTCTGTGAAGCGTCAGTGATTACTGCAGCTTCTTGGCTTTCTCGAAGGCTTCGTCGATCGTGCCGACCATGTAGAAGGCTTGTTCCGGCAGTGCATCGCACTCGCCGTCCACAATCATCTTGAAGCCACGAATGGTTTCCTTCAGCGGCACGTACTTGCCCGGTGCGCCGGTGAACACTTCGGCGACGTGGAACGGCTGCGACAGGAAACGCTGGATCTTACGAGCGCGCGAGACGGCCTGCTTGTCTTCCGGCGACAGTTCGTCCATGCCCAGAATTGCGATGATGTCGCGCAATTCCTTGTAGCGCTGCAGCGTTTGCTGCACGCCACGTGCGGCGGCATAGTGCTCTTCGCCAACGATCTGCGGGTCGAGCTGACGGCTGGTCGAATCGAGCGGATCGACGGCGGGGTAGATACCCAGCGCAGCGATGTCACGCGACAACACAACGGTCGAGTCCAAGTGCAGGAAGGTGGTTGCCGGCGACGGGTCGGTCAAGTCATCCGCAGGGACGTACACGGCCTGGATCGAGGTGATCGAGCCAGCCTTGGTGGACGTGATGCGCTCTTGCAGCTTGCCCATTTCTTCAGCCAGCGTCGGCTGATAGCCCACGGCCGACGGCATACGACCCAGCAGTGCCGACACTTCGGTACCGGCCAGCGTGTAGCGGTAGATGTTGTCGACGAAGAACAGGATGTCGCGGCCTTCGTCGCGGAACTTCTCGGCCATCGTCAGGCCCGACAGCGCCACGCGCAGACGGTTGCCCGGGGGCTCGTTCATCTGGCCGAACACCATCGCCACTTTCGACTCGGGCAGGTTGTCCAACTGAATCACGCCGGCTTCCGCCATTTCGTGATAGAAGTCGTTGCCTTCACGGGTACGCTCACCCACGCCGGCGAACACCGACAAGCCCGAGTGCTGCTTGGCGATGTTGTTGATCAGTTCCAGCATGTTCACGGTCTTGCCCACGCCGGCGCCGCCGAACAGGCCGACCTTGCCGCCCTTTGCGAACGGGCAGACCAAGTCAATCACCTTGATGCCGGTTTCCAGCAGTTCCACGGAAGGCGACAGTTCGTCGAACTTCGGTGCTGCCTGGTGGATGCCGCGACGCTCTTCGGTCAGGATCGGACCGCGTTCGTCGATCGGACGACCCAGCACGTCCATGATCCGGCCCAGGGTGGCGGTGCCAACCGGAACCTGGATCTGCGCGCCCGTGGCGGCCACGGCCATGCCGCGGCGCAGGCCGTCGGACGAGCCCATTGCAATAGTACGCACCACGCCGTCGCCCAGCTGTTGCTGAACTTCGAACGTCAGACCTTTCTCTGCGAACGAGGCGCTCTCGTCGGCCAGGGTAAGGGCGTCATAGACCTTGGGCATCTGGTCGCGGGGGAACTGAATGTCCACCACGGCGCCGATGCACTGAACAATGCTTCCGTTGCTCATATCGATTCCCGATTGCTGATTTCTTGAGGTGAGTCGCTACTGCTTAGACTGCAGCAGCGCCACCCACGATTTCGGAGATTTCTTTGGTGATCGCTGCTTGACGAGTCTTGTTGTAGACCAGTTTCAGCTCGCCGATCACCTTCTTGGCGTTGTCCGAGGCGGCCTTCATCGCCACCATCCGTGCAGACTGTTCCGATGCCATGTTCTCGGCCACGGCCTGGAACACCAGCGCTTCAACGTAACGAAGCAGCAGTTCATCGATCACGGTCTGCATGTCCGGCTCGTAGATGTATTCCCACGAGTAGGCTTTTTTCTCGTCAGCGGTCTGCGAGAACCGATCGTCCGCCAAGGGCAGCAGCTGCTGGAATACCGGCTCTTGCTTCATCGTGTTGATGAAGCGGTTGTAGGCCAGGTAAACCGCATCGATGCGGCCTTCGGCGTACGCGTCGAGTTGCACCTTCACGGCACCGATCAGGCGCTCCAGGTTCGGTGCATCGCCCAGCTGGACGACTTCCGACACCACGTTGGTATTCAGGCGGGTCAGGAAACCCAGGCCCTTGTTACCGATCGCAGTGGTCTGAACCTTCACACCAGACGCGTCATACTCTTTGAGCTTGTTCAGCACAATGCGCATCACGTTGGTGTTCAACGCGCCGCACAAGCCCTTGTCCGTCGTGACCACGATCACGCCAACCGCCTTGCTGTCCGTACGAACGGTCAGGAAGGGATGCTCGTAATCGGGCGCAGCTTCGGCCAGGTGCGCGGTGATATTGCGTACCTTGTCGGCGTACGGGCGAGCAGCGCGCATGCGCTCCTGCGCCTTGCGCATCTTGGACGCGGCGACCATTTCCATCGCCTTGGTGATCTTGGACGTGTTTTGCACGCTCTTGATCTTCGTCCGAATTTCCTTGATTCCGGCCATTTCGTCTTCCCTTGTCAGTAGCGCGTGGGATGCAGGGTCTGCATCATGAACGGACCCGCATCACACGCGGCCTGCCTCAGAACGCTCCGTTTTTCTTGAAGTCTTTGACCGCTTCGTGCAGCTTGGCTTCGTCATCCTTGGACAGTTCTTTCTTGTCCTCGATGCGGCCAACCAGATCGGCGTACTTCGACTTCAGGTAGTCCTTCAGGCCCTTCTCGAAGGCCAGGACCTTCGGCACATCCACGTCGTCCAGGTAGCCGTTGTTGGCTGCGAACAGGGACACGCCCAGTTCCCAGACTTGCAGCGGCTGGAACTGGGGCTGCTTGAGCAGCTCAACCACGCGCTTGCCGCGCTCCAGCTGGCGACGGGTCGAATCGTCGAGGTCGGAAGCGAACTGCGCGAACGCAGCCAGTTCACGATACTGAGCCAAGTCGGTACGGATACCGCCGGACAGCTTCTTGATGATCTTGGTCTGTGCTGCACCACCAACTCGCGACACCGAGATACCGGCGTTGATTGCGGGGCGGACACCAGCGTTGAACAAGTCGGTTTCCAGGAAGATCTGGCCGTCGGTGATCGAGATCACGTTGGTCGGCACGAATGCCGAGACGTCGCCTGCCTGGGTTTCGATGATCGGCAGTGCCGTCAGCGAACCGGTCTGACCCTTGACTTCACCCTTGGTGAAGGCTTCGACGTAGTCGGCGTTCACACGTGCCGAACGCTCCAGCAGACGCGAGTGCAGGTAGAACACGTCACCCGGGTAGGCTTCGCGGCCCGGCGGACGGCGCAGCAGCAGCGAGATCTGGCGATAGGCCCAAGCTTGCTTGGTCAAGTCGTCATAAATGATCAGGGCGTCTTCGCCACGGTCGCGGAAGTACTCGCCCATGGTGCAGCCGGCGTAGGCCGACAGGTATTGCATGGCAGCGGAATCAGACGCCGTGGCAGCAACCACGATCGTGTATTCCAGCGCGCCGTTTTCTTCCAGCTTGCGCACCACGTTGTTGACGGTAGCGGCCTTCTGACCGATAGCGACGTACACGCAGGTGATGCCCTTGCCCTTCTGGCTGATGATCGTGTCGATCGCCACCGCAGTCTTGCCGGTCTGGCGGTCGCCAATGATCAGTTCGCGCTGGCCGCGGCCGATCGGCACCATGGCGTCGATCGACTTCAGACCGGTCTGCACCGGCTGCGACACGCCTTCACGGGCGATCACGCCCGGCGCGACTTTTTCGATCACGTCGGTGAGCTTGGCGTTGACCGGGCCCTTGCCGTCGATCGGCTCGCCGAGTGCGTTCAGCACACGGCCTTTCAGTTCCGGACCCACCGGCACTTCCAGAATGCGACCCGTCGTCTTGACGATGTCGCCTTCAGAGATGTGCTGGTAGTCGCCCAGAATCACGGCGCCGACAGAGTCGCGCTCGAGATTCAGCGCGAGGCCGAAAGTATTGTTGGGGAACTCGAGCATTTCGCCCTGCATCACATCGGACAAGCCGTGGATGCGGGTAATACCGTCGGTCACGGAAACGACCGTGCCCTGGGTACGCACGTCAGCCGACGTGCCCAGCGCCTGGATACGGCTCTTGAGCAGCTCGCTGATCTCGGACGGGTTGAGTTGCATGTTGACTCCTGGAATCCTGATTCGCTGTGGCGTCGATCGATATACGGTTAAGCGACGAGGGCGTCGCGCAGTTCGGCCAACCGGGCACGCACCGAAGTGTCGAGCACCTGATCGCCGACCAGCACACGTACGCCGCCAATCAGCGAAGCGTCCACGCGCACCGTAGGCTTGATTTTCACGCCGAATTTTTTCTCGAGCCCGGCGACCAGGTCGGCAACCTGGGCAGCGGTCAAGTCGAACGCGCTGATGATCTCGGCGTCTGCGCTTCCCTCGTGGCGGTTTTTCAACCAGAGGAATTGCGAGGCGATCTCGGGCAGCAGCAACAACCGGTCGTTGTCGACCAGCAGTTCGATGAAGTTGCGGCCAGCGGCATTCAACGGCGACTTCAACACGGCCGAGAACAGTTCGATGCGCTGGGCATGGTCGAGGTGGGGGTCGGTAACGGCAGCGCGCACATCGGGATGTGCGGCAGCCTGCGCCAGCTCGGAAACAAGCTCAGCCCAGCCGGCGAGGCCGGCGCTGTCTGCGCGGGCAACGCCGAACAGCGCTTCGGCATACGGCCGGGCGATGGTGGACAGTTCAGCCATGTTGGCTCTCGATGCCTGATATGGGGTTTACGGACACGGCGCGCGCCCGATAGGGCGCTGCGCCGTGCAGAAGAAACGCAGCGATTACAGCTGCGCCTTGAGCTGACCGAGCAGGTCCGCGTGCGCGGCGGCGTTCACCTCGCGCTTGAGGATCTGCTCTGCACCCTTGACCGCCAGCTCGGCAACCGCATCGCGCAATTGCTCGCGCGCACGTTGTTGCTCTTGCTGGGCATCAAGCTTGGCTTGCGCCAGGATGCGTGCGCGCTCGGCTTCAGCTTCTTGACGAGCCTGTTCGATCACGGCGGCGGCCTGCTTGTCGGCATCGGCCAGGCGCGACTGGTTGTCGGCCTTGGTGGATGCTTCGATCAAGCTGACGCGCGCCTGTGCCTGTGCCAGTTCGGCCTTGCCGCGATCGGCAGCCGCCAGGCCATCGGCGATCTTCGCCCGACGTTCCTCGATGGCCTTCATCAGGGGCGGCCACACGAATTTCATCGTGAAGACAGCCAGGATGAAGAACACGAGCGTCTGGAAGATAAGAGTCGCGTTCAGATTCACGGTAAGTATCCTTCTTCGTTAATGAACATCATCCGCATGCGGCAGGTTAGGCCTTCTAGGGGGCCTGCCACAAGGGAGGCATCTTGAAGGAGGCTATTAACGTGCGAGCGGTTCGATGAACGGGTTTGCGAACGCGAACAGCATGGCGATACCAACACCGATCAGGAAGGCGGCGTCAATCAGGCCAGCCAACAGGAACAGCTTGGTTTGCAGCGGGTTCATCAGCTCAGGCTGGCGTGCCGATGCTTCGATGTACTTGCCACCGACGATCGCGATACCGAAGCAAGCGCCAATGGCACCCAGACCGATGATCAGACCGCAAGCGAGAGCGACGAAAGCGACGTTGGTCATGACAACTCCTAGATTGGATTCAGAGATTAAAACTTGGGATTTTGGAGGGTAGAACTTGTAGAGCAATAACTTAGCGCGGCGTGCCCGGAGCAGGCTTGAACCCAAGGGCCCAGCCTGCCGCGCAACCGTCCAGGTCAGTGACCTTCATGCGACTGGCCGATGTACACCAGGGTCAACATCATGAAGATGAAGGCCTGGAGCACGATGACCAGAATGTGGAAGATGGCCCACAACGTACCGGCGACCAGGTGACCAGCGCCGAGAGCAATCCCGGTTCCAGTCGTAGCCCACGCAGCACCCAGCAAGGCGATCAACATGAAGATCAGTTCGCCGGCAAACATGTTGCCGAACAGCCGCATACCCAGCGAAACGGTCTTCGCTGCGTACTCGACAAGGTTGAGCAGGAAGTTGGCCGGTGCCAGCAGCACCGCACCGATTCCGTGCCCGTGGAAGGGAGCCGTGAACAGCCCCTTCACAAAACCGCCAGGCGTATGGATCTTCATGCCGTAATAGAGCATCAGCAGCAGCACGCCGAAGGACATGCCGATCGTGCCATTCAGGTCGGCGGTCGGGACGATACGGTGATAGGTACCGATGGTCTCGTGCAGGCCGGTGGCGTGGATGATCCAGCCCGGCAGATCGACCGGCAGCAAGTCAAGCGTGTTCATGACGATGATCCAGAGGAACACGGTCAGGGCCAGCGGCGAGACGAATTTGCGCGAGGTTTCGTTCAGAACGATGCTTTTTGCCTGCTCGTCGACCATTTCGACGACGATTTCGACGGCTGCCTGGAACTTGCCAGGCACGCCGGACTGGGCGCGACGCGCGGCCAGCCACAGGAAGAAGCAGACCAGCACGCCGGACGTGATCGACCAGAACAGCGTGTCGTAGTTGATGATCGAGAAGTCGGCGATCAACTTCTGCGGTGCACCAGAGCTATTCAAGTGTCCAAGGTGATGGACGATGTATTCAGAAGCGTTCGAAGCGCCGTGCTCGGAGGAAGCCATCGTGAAAAGCGACCCTTACCTAAAAATGACCAGCTAGATTTTTCGGCCGGAAGGGGCTTAACGCCCTTTCCGCTGGATGCTGTCCAAGGCCAGCATCACCCAATAACTTTTCAGAGCGGCGATCAAGCCTGCCAGCAATGCCGGCCAGACAATCAGCGCGCCTCCCAACTTCACCACCAGTACCAAGAGCAGTACGACGGCGCCAATCTTCACAAACTCACCCACCAGGACGGTGGTACTGCTGCCGCCATCGGGTCGCAGCGAATTCATCAGCAGCTTGAAAGCCAGCAGGGAATTCGGCAACGTCACGCAAGCTGCGCCCAACAACCCCGATAACCCGGCATTCACGCCGCCGATCAACAACGCGATCAGCGCAACGACCACACACACCGTCCACTGCACTGCCACCGATCGCACCAGACTTTGCTGCGATTCCCGCCGCAATTGCGCCACCACTTCGGGCGACACCGGTACAACGGGTTCTTGTATTTCGTCTTTCCCGCGCCTGCCGCCGGCAAACGCGTCGTCATCTTCCCAGGTCTTCCAGCCTTGCTTCGGTGCGCCCGCATTGCTGCGTCTTGCCGCCCGATTGCTGCCGGAACTGCCTGCACTCCGAGGAAAATCTTTCCCGGCACCCTTGCCGCCAGCAGATTTGCCCACAACTACATTGCCTGGATGGGTGGTACGGGCCGATGAGCCTGCGCCGCCCGCATCCGTGCGGGTATTGCCGGTCTTGCTGCTACTGGTCTTACGAGAATTTCGGATATTGCCGGTCTTTTTTGACATTCAGCGCACTGCCACTCCACTACCACTCAGCGGATAGATGTTCAGAAACTTCCACCCGCTGCCGTCATCGTTCGTAGCGCCATGACAAGGTTGGGATCAGCTTGGGGCAACGGCTCAGTGCTTGTTGCTCAAGTCTTATGCTCAAGACTTGCTAAGCCCGTTCTACCCACCATCTCGGCCCAACTCGCACCTATCACGCGCAAACACAGCAGAAAATAGGGTGCCGTCAAACCCAAAGAGTATAGCCTTATATCAAGCTGTAAGGCAAACGACAGCAAGTAAAAAGCGCTTTTGAATCAATCACCTGTGTAACAACCAGGGGAAAAAGCCTCACGATGGTGCAGCGTTGGGGGGCGAGTATATCGCCCCTTGCCCGCTCGTGGTCTTTTGTCGCAATGCAGCACGCACAAGCCATTCGGTAGTGAGTGCTTGCTTTACAACAATTCGATGCTTGATCAGCTATCGATGGCGCTGCCCAGTCCCTGCTTTTCCAGCAACGAAGACAGGTGCTCCCAGCCGTGGAAGGCAATCACGATCTGTCCTTTGTCACGCGCACCAAGCTTGAGCTTGACCTCCGTGCCCAGCTGATCGGACAGGGCCTCTTCCAAACGCGTCACGTCACGCGCCTGGACCTTGCTGCGGCGAACGGGTGCGTCCCCTTCGGCAAGCAGTTTGGCCACCAACTTTTCTGCCTCACGAACCGACAGACGGCGTGCCACGATCTGGTTCGCCAGCTGAATCTGTGCTGCTGCGTCCACAGCCAACAGCGCGCGGGCATGTCCCATCTCCAGATCGCCGGCCAGCAACATGGTCTGCACCGGTGCAGCCAGGTTCAGCAGACGCAACAGGTTCGTGGTGGCTGACCGGGATCGGCCAACGGCTTGCGCCGCCTGCTCGTGAGTCAGACCGAATTCGTGGATCAGCCGCTGCACGCCTTGCGCCTCTTCCAGCGCGTTCAGGTCTTCACGCTGCAGGTTTTCGATCAAGGCCATGATCGCTGCGCGATCATCGGCCACGTCGCGGACCATCACCGGTACTTCTTCAAGCCCCGCCAGTTGCGCAGCGCGGAAGCGTCGCTCACCGGCAATGATCTCGTAGCGCCCTTCCCCGATCGGACGCACCAGCAGCGGCTGCATCACGCCCTGGGTGCGGATCGAGTCCGCCAGTTCGGCCAGCGCACCTTCGTCCATGCGGGTACGGGGCTGATATTTGCCTGCTTGCAGCACCGTGACCGGCAAGGACGACGGACTCGTATCCACCTCGCGGGCAACCAGCGAGAGTGCGCCGGGTGCGTCTTCGCCCAACAACGCATCGAGGCCGCGGCCGAGTCCCTTGGTTTTCTTGACCATGTCGATAAGACCTGTTTCGTGATTCATGTGAAGCGCCGCAGCGTCATGCGCGCGGTCGAGCGGGTGTCAGCCCGCAAAATTATCTGGCGCTCTGCGATACCAGTACGCAAAGCGATCTTGAAAACCATATTGGCAATACAGGTTGCGCGCGGGAGTGTTGCTGGCTGCCACCTGCAACACGGCATGTTGTGCCCCGTGCGCCACCGCTGCCCCCATGGCCGATGCCAGCAGGCTTCGGCCGATTCCCAGCCCACGGGTATTGGGATCGACCACCAGGTCGTAGATGCCCGCCAGCGTATCGTCCAGCACCACCAGCACGCCGCCCACACAACGTCGGCGATGCATGGCCAACAAGGGCATCGCATCCATCGGCAGCTGCAATAGCTGGGCGACGTTGCTTTCGCTGTATTGCTCTGGCACCCCCAGCCGGCGGCCGATCTCGCGGGCGAATCGTTCGCGATCGACCAGCTCGAAATGCAGGCCGGTGTCAGGCATTTCAGGTGGATGCGACAGATCGGCCGCCATCATGCGCCGATCGTCCACGGCTTCGAAACCACGCAGCGCCAGTGCTGCGTCGAGTTCTATCGGCTGGGAAAACGGCGAAATCCGCACTGTGGTCTTCATGCCATGCCGGGCATACCAGCGCGCGCAGAAACCAAGGCGGGCATCCAGCGTGCCCTGCCCCGGACCCAGCGCGTTGACACAACGCGTGCGCAACATGTGGCCGTTGTTCCAACGGATCAGCCACCCGTCGTACATCATCTGTTCACGCGTTGCCGTCGCGTTCAGAAAACTCTCCTCGATCCGCAAGGACAATGGGTCCTCGACCCGCAGCAACGCGGGCGCAATGGTGGTCGGATCGAAGACCGTCAAGTGCATATGCAATCAGAACAGCGAATCGACACGCGTGATCATTTCTGCACCAAAGGACAGGTAGGCCTGTGCGCCCTTGGATGCCTTGTCGAACACCACACCCGGCAGTCCATAACTAGGCGCTTCGGCCAAACGCACGTTGCGCGGAATGAGCGTGGAAAAGACCTTGTCACCGAAGTGGTTTTCCAATTGCGCAGATACCTGCTGCTGCAAGGTGACGCGCGGATCGAACATCACCCGCAACAAACCGATGATCGCCAGGTCAGGGTTGATGTTGGCGTGCACCCGCTTGATCGTGTTCACCAGGTCCGACAGACCTTCCAGTGCAAAGTACTCGCACTGCATCGGAATGATCACGCCATGGGCGGCGGTCAGTCCGTTCAGCGTCAGCAAGGACAAAGTCGGCGGGCAGTCGATCAGCACGAAGTCGTAGCTGTTCGACACCTCGGCCAACGCGGTCTTCAACTGCTTCTCGCGCGCTTCCAGTTCGACCAGATCCAGCTCGGCACCCGCCAGTTCTCGATTGGCAGGCAGCACGTCGTAGCCACCCGCCTCGGAACGCACCCGTGCCGTCGCAATATCGGTCTCGCCGATCAGCACCTGATACAGGGTGGTGCTCAGGCTGCGTTTGTCGATGCCGCTTCCCATCGTGGCATTGCCCTGCGGGTCCAGGTCAACCAACAGCACACGTTTGTCATGCTCGGCCAGCGCAGCAGCCAGATTGACTGCCGTGGTGGTCTTGCCGACACCGCCTTTCTGATTCGCGATGCAGAACACGCGTGCCGTCGTCGTCGCCGTTTTCTTGGCGGATTTTTTTGCAGGCGCGGTGCCAGCGTCAGAGGAAGATTGAGTACGGGAGTCTGCCATCGGCATCTGCTTGAATCTGCTTTCTAGAAAAAGGGTCGGGCGAGCACAGCCCGCCGGACCGGTCAGCGCGCGGTCTGCGGCGTGCGAACCAGCTTCGAGGCGTCGTAGCCGTGGCTGGGCAATTGAGCAAGAATGGTCTGCTCATCGGCCGCAGCCAAGCTCGGCGTGCGGGACAGTATCCACAGGTATTCGCGCGACGGGGTGCCCACCACTGCGTAACGATAATCATCCGCAAGTGCAATCACCCAGTAGTCTCCCCACACCATGGGCAGCCACGACAGCCATGCCGGCGCGAACCGCACCTCAAGGCGGGCCGGCGCACCAGCTGGTCGCGCCAGACCGACCGCTACATCCTGCTTGCCGTCGGCATGGGTACATTGATTGGTGACCTCGATGCGCTCCGCATCGATCAGGCGATAGGTCGCCGTGGTGTCACGCACGCAGTCTTTCTGGAACCGGTTGGGGTAATTGGCAACTTCGTACCAGGTGCCCATGTAACGCGTCACATCCAATGTCGGTATCGATTCCAGCGGTGCAACTTGCGCTGTCGCGCTGGCGCACACGCTGACGATCAGCGCGGCAAGACCTCGGCGCACCCAGGTCGTCATGAGGCCACCTCGTTGTCCGCAGTGCGCTTCATCCAGACGATGCAGCGCTGCGCCGACAGGCGCGGCACGAACAAGTTGGTCACGCCTTCCACCGCCCACTGCTTCTGGTCGCGGATGGCTGCCATTTCATCATCGGGCTGATGCCCTTTCATTGCCGTCAACAACCCGCCCGGGCGGACATGACGGCCAGCCAGTGCCGCGAAATCCTGCAAGGACGCAAAGGCGCGCGAGACAACGATATCGGCATTGGCCAGCGGCATCGCTTCCACCCGCGAATGCACGGCGCTCAGGTTAGGCAACTTCAAGACGCTGGCAACCTGACGGACGAAGGCAACCTTCTTTTCCACCGCGTCAACGCAGCACACTTTCCACTCGGGCTGGACAATCGCCAGCACCACGCCCGGCAAGCCGCCGCCCGATCCGACGTCCAGGAAACTGGCGGGACCACCTTGCAGACGTTGTGCGAATTCCGGCACCACGGTCAGGCTGTCGACAATGTGATGCAGCAACATCTGCTGCGGGTCACGGATTGCCGTCAAGTTGTAGGTTGCGTTCCAGCGCATCATCAGCGCCATGTAATTCAGCAAGGCGTCGATCTGTGCGTGGCGCAAGGGAAGACGCAGTTTGGCTGCGTCGGTTTCAAGCTGGGCTGCAAATACTGCGCCGTTGAAAGGTGCGGTCGTCGGGTTCTGGGTGGTATCCATCATGCCGCTGCCGTGGTGTCACGGCGTCCGTATTGCAAACGTTTCAGATGAATCAGCAGCAGTGAAATCGCAGCCGGCGTCATGCCGGAGATGCGACTGGCCTGGCCTACCGTTTCGGGCAAATGCGTCTTGAGTTTCTGGCGAACTTCAAAGGACAGGCTGCGCACCGCGTCGTAGTCGATATCGGCGGGGATGCGGTGATTTTCGTGGCCAGCCTGTTTCTGCACTTCATCCAACTGACGTGCGATATACCCTTCGTACTTGACCTGGATTTCGATCTGTTCGGCCACGATGGGGTCAGCTTCACCCGGCCCAGCCAGCAAGCTGTCATCGGCCAGGCGGGCAGCCATCAGTGCCTCGTAAGACACGTTCGGGCGCTTGAGCAGATCGAACAGGGAATATTCACGCTCGATCGCCTTGCCCAGCAAGGGTTCGGCAATGGCCGCCGTCAAAATGCGCGGATTGACCCAGGTAGCGCGCAGGCGCTGCACTTCCCGCTCGATGGCATCACGCTTGCGGTTGAAGGCATCCCAGCGGATGTCATCGACCAAGCCCAGTTCGCGTCCGACTTCGGTCAGACGAAGATCGGCATTGTCTTCCCGCAGGCTCAGGCGATATTCCGCGCGCGAAGTGAACATGCGATACGGCTCGGTCACCCCCCGGGTGATCAGGTCATCTACCATCACGCCCAGATACGCTTCATCGCGACGCGGTGTCCACGGTTCGTCATTGCGTGCAAATCGGGCAGCGTTGATGCCGGCCAGCAGACCTTGGGCAGCCGCCTCTTCGTAGCCTGTGGTGCCGTTGATCTGGCCGGCGAAGAACAGCCCTTCGATTTGGCGCGATTGCAGCGACGAGGTCAGTCCACGCGGGTCGAAGTAGTCGTATTCGATCGCATAACCCGGACGCAAGATGAATGCGTTTTCCAGGCCGGGCAACGAGTGAATCAACTCAAGCTGCACATCGAAGGGCAAGCTGGTCGACACACCGTTCGGATAAAACTCGTTGGTGGTCAGGCCTTCGGGCTCCAGGAAAATCTGGTGCGATTCCTTGTCCGCGAAGCGATGGATCTTGTCTTCGATCGACGGGCAGTAACGCGGCCCCACGCCCTCGATCACACCGGTGTACATCGGCGACCGATCCAGACCAGCACGAATGATGTCGTGGGTGCGGGCGTTGGTATGGGTCACCCAGCACGGCACTTGTTTGGGATGCATCGCGGCATTGCCCAAATACGAGAACACCGGCACCGGGTCCAGGTCACCGGGTTGTTCAGCAAGCTTGCTGAAATCGATGGTGCGCCCATCGATACGCGGCGGCGTACCGGTTTTCAACCGACCTTGCGGCAACGCAAGTTCCTGCAGTCGCTTGCCCAAGGACTGCGCCGGCGGGTCCCCTGCCCTGCCTGCCGGATAGTGGGACAGGCCCACGTGAATCAATCCGTTCAGGAAGGTACCGGCCGTGACCACCACCGAGCGCGCGCGAAAGCGCAGACCAACCTGCGTGACTGCGCCGACAACCTTGTTGCCTTCAACCATCAGGTCGTCAACAGCTTGCTGGAAGAGCCACAGGTTTGGCTGATTTTCCAAGCGGCTTCGAATCGACTGCTTGTAGATAATTCGATCTGCTTGAGCACGCGTGGCACGTACTGCCGGGCCTTTCGATCCGTTCAAGATACGAAACTGGATGCCGGCCTCATCGGTGGCAATGGCCATCGCTCCGCCCAGGGCATCGATCTCTTTGACAAGATGGCCTTTGCCGATCCCGCCAATGGAAGGATTGCAAGACATCTGCCCCAGGGTCTCGATGTTATGGGTGAGCAGCAGGGTTTTGCTGCCGGAACGCGCGGCGGCCAATGCTGCCTCGGTGCCGGCGTGACCGCCGCCCACGACAATGACGTCGAATTCGCTTGGGTACAACATGAGAGAAATCCAGAAGAAGACCTGCAGGACGCGCGACGCGCTTATCTGACGTTAAAAACGTAGACGCTTGTATGGGCCAGAACCAAAGATTATAGGAGTGCACGCAGTGATAAGCGAGCCCGCCGGTACTGTCAGGTCTACATCAAGGGGCTGTTTCTATCGATGTTCCACGTGAAACAACAGTCTGGATAAGCTGACTGAGGTTTGGAGATTGGTCCCTTCACGAAGATTAACGGGACTATGTTTCACGTGGAACATTGGAAGTGGGATGCTTTGTTCCAGTGTTGGTGCTGAGTTGATTGCGTGCGCGGCGGGTATGTTTCACGTGGAACATTGTTGGATTTGCGCCGGATATACATGGTTCTTGGTTGGTGTTTTATGGCTGGTTTGTAGAGCTATGTAGCGCCATGCAGCCAGTCGCGGGTGTCGGGGGCGCGTCGCCTGCCCCGCTAGACCTACGCGTCGGGTCTCCCGCCCTCCACGTCGTCCAGAAGGGCAGCCGCCACGCCCCCGACACCCACGCCTTCAAAGCGGTTTGGTTAAAAGCTGATCCCGCCTTTGGGCGTGCCGTGATTTTCTGGCTGCCATGTGCTGGATGCGGTTCTCGGCATTTGGTGGCCACCGTTCTTAGCCACAACGCGGCTGGCCTTCGGGATTAGCTGTCCAGGTCGCCACGAAGCGAGTCAGCGGCTCACGTTTCTGACCGTATATCAGTGGCCTTTTGCAGCAGCGCCACTCAACAAGATCGCGCTCCTGCTTGGTGGTGGGGTGACACGGAAGCGGGTGGCCGCGCATCAGGTAATGCGACGAAAAGGCGGGGCGTCGACGATCTGTGCTTTTCAGGTTTGAGCGTAAGCGGGCCGAGCGGCAGCTTGAGTACGGACGTACCCTGACGGATACGTTTTTGGCAGCGAGCTGCTGCTGGCAGAACGTCGTGCAGTCCGAGCAATGGGTCTGTCTCGTTCGATTGTCAGCATGCTCAACCTACCAAGCGTTCCTCAATTTCACGTTAGCAATCGACGTTCACATTAGGCTTTCAACTCTCACGCTTAGCCGCCCCCACCACGTTTGCCGCCACCCTTCTCCGCATGCCGTGACGCGGCGGCCACCCGCTTCGGTGTCACCCCACCACCAAGCAAGCGCGCAAATTTCCTTGAGTGGCATTGCTGTAAAAGGCTGCTGAAGAACCTACCGAATTGCGAGCCGGAGGCGTCGCTTCGTGGCGACCTAGCCAGCCAATCCCCCGAGGCCAGCCGCGTGGCGATCAAGAATGGTGGCCAATAAATGCCGAGAACCAAGTCCAGCACCAAGCAGCCAGAAGAACAAAAACCGCCCAAAGGCGGCATGCGCAGCTAACCAAGAAAGCCTGAAGGCGTGGGTGGTGGGGCCGGGTCGGCTGCCCTTCTGGACAAGGTGGAGGGCGGAGACCCGACGCCAAGGTCAAGCGGGGCAGACGAGCCGGCCCCACCACCCGCGACTGACTAAAGCACAGCTACACCATCACCAAAAAACTGCCACCACCCCAAATTGCTGCAGTGCGACAACCTCAGCAATCATCGGAAAAAAGCGTCATACATAGACTTAACAATCAGCGCCGAGACAACAACCAAAAACAGCCGCCGAACAAACCCCGTTCCATGCTTAAGCGCCATCCGACTGCCAATCTGCGAACCCGCCAGATTGAACACCGCCATCACCGCACCCACCGCCCACCACACATGGCCATCCGCACCAAACCACAATAGTGCCGCCGCATTACACGCCACGTTAACGATTTTGGCCGACACCGACCCAGACAGAAAATCAAACCCGAAAAAGCGCACAAACATAAACAGCAGAAAACTGCCCGTGCCAGGCCCGAACAAACCGTCGTAAAACCCAATCGCCCCACCCATCAGCAAGGCCATGAACAACTCTCGCCGACCATCAAACTTCGGCGCATGCACACTGCCCAAATCCTTCTTCGCCAAGGTATAGACAAACACCGCCATCAACACAAAAGGCAAAATCGGCCGCACCGTCTCAGGCGGAATTCGCGTCACCGACCATGCGCCCCAGAATGCGCAAAAGAAAGCCGCACACGCTGCCGGCAACGCCGTGCGCCACGGCACCCGCGTCGAACGAGCGTATCGCCATGCCGCCGAACCGGTCCCAATGATGCCCGCCAGTTTGCTGGTCCCCAACAAGGTCGCCGGTGCTTCACGTGGAAAAATCGAGAAAATGGCCGGGACTTGAATCAGCCCTCCCCCACCCACAATCGAATCGATATAACCCGCCATAAAAGCGGCACAAGCCAACATGAGCCATTGCGTGCTCGATAAGTCCATAGCAAAACCAGCGCAAAAAGTCGGGTAGAAGAAGAACCGCAGATGAATAATCAAGGCGAAAAAAAACGCGGCCTCTGATCGAGACCGCGCTTCCTTACCGACAAAAATGTTTGCCTGAGTGCTTAACTGGATGCTTAACGGAATGCTTGCGTGCGTATCCGGGGATACCTGAATTCAATACCCGAATTCGCTACCTGAAAGCACCCACGTTCATCGCTAAACCACCTCAGCACTCGTCAGCCAAGGCCGCCAGATTGCGCCGCATGCTAGCACGCAAGCCACCTTCAATTCCCCAACCCGGCGCAGCCGGATCACTTGGGGAAAATCACCTTGTCGATCAAATAGACCACACCGTTATCGGCTTCCACATCTGCCTTGACCACCGACGCACCGTCAATCTGCCAACCCTGTGGCCCGTTCACCATCGCCAGCGTCTGCCCCTGCACCGTCTTCAGATTGCCCTGCTTCAAGTCATCCGCATGCAAGACCCCCGGCACCACGTGGTACTTCAACACCTCGGCCAACAAGGCCTTGTCAGCCAGCAACTGCTCGACCGTATTGGCAGGCAATTGCGCCCACGCCTCGTCAGTCGGTGCAAACACCGTATATGGCCCGGCCTTGCGCAAGGTGTCAGACAATCCCACTGACTGAGCGGCCTCCACCATGGTGCGCGCCTGACCCGTTGCTGCTGCCGTATCGACCACATCGGCAGCCTGAGCACCTGCTATGCAGCCTGCGCTCAGCAATACACCTGCTATCCAGATTCTGTTCATGTCCCGGCCTCCCGAAAAAATGGCGGCTGAGCAAGGAAACTCACCGTCTATCAATTGGCATCATGGACGTGTAGGCTGTAACCAGGCGCGGGCGCTTGGCAAGCGTTCGCAACAGCAGCGGCCAGGCAATGCTTGCGATGATAGTATCCGCTCACTTTAAACATCGACGTATGAGTCCGCGTTCATGAATATCACTATCCTCGACGACTACCAGGATGCAGTCCGTAAACTGGACTGCTTCAGCATGCTGGAAGGCCATGAAGTGAAGGTGTTCAACAACACCGTCAAAGGTATTGGCCAGTTGTCGGTACGACTGCGAGATACCGAAGTCCTGGTGCTGATCCGTGAACGCACGGCCATTACTCGCCTGCTGCTGGAAAAGCTGCCGAAACTGAAGCTGATCGCGCAGACTGCACGCGTCGGTCCGCATATCGATCTGGACGCCTGCACCGCGCGTGGCGTCATCGTGACTGAGGGCAAAGGATCCCCGATTGCCGCCTCGGAACTGACCTGGGCACTGATCATGGCGGCCTTGCGCCGCATTCCCCAGCACGTGGCTGCGCTCAAGCACGGCGCCTGGCAGCAACCGGGCATGAAGGCCGCGTCGATGCCGGCCAATTTCGGCCTGGGCCAGACGCTGCATGGCCGCACGCTGGGCATTCTGGGCTATGGAAAGATCGGCCAGCGCCTGGCCACCTACGCCACCGCCTTCGGCATGAAGGTCCTGGTATGGGGCCGCGAAGGGTCACGGGAACGCGCACAACAAGATGGTCACGAATTTGCCACCAGCAAATCGGCCCTGTTCGAAACGGCAGACGTGCTCAGTTTGAACCTGCGCCTGAATGACGAAACGCGTGGCAGCGTGACGCAGGAAGATCTGCTGCGGATGAAACCCACTGCGCTTCTGGTCAATACCGCGCGTGCCGAATTGATCGAACCCGATGCATTGGTGGCTGCCCTCAACCGGGGCAAACCGGGTCTGGCTGCCATCGACGTGTTTGAGTCCGAACCCATTTTGCAAGGCCACCCGTTCCTGCGCATGGAAAACGTGATCTGCACGCCGCATATTGGTTATGTCGAGCAGGACAGTTATGAGTCCTACTTCCGTCAGGCATTCGGCACGATCCTGGCTTGGGCAGAAGGTCGACCGGAACACGTGGCCAATCCCGATGTGCTGAAACGCTGGCCGCATCAGAATATGTAAATCGCTGATCCCGACCAGCCTGGAACGTGTATAAAAACCAAAATAAAACGCCCCGCATCAGCGGGGCGTTTTGTTTATCGGCGGGACAAGCGCCGATATCAGGTCTGACAGGACACCGCGCTCAAAGCGGCTTGATGTCCGATGCCTGGGGGCCTTTCGGGCCGTCCTTGACTTCGTATTCCACTTCCTGACCTTCCGTCAGGCTGCGATAGCCGCGGCCGGTAATGGCGGAAAAGTGTGCAAAAACGTCAGGTCCGCCGGCATCGGGAGTAATGAAACCGAAGCCCTTGTCGGCGTTGAACCATTTAACCTTGCCCTTCTGTGCCATGGGTGGCGTCCTTTAAATAAAGAAAAGTGCACTGAAACCAAGAACGCCGACACCAACTGGAATGCGGAAAGCCTCCGCATAAGGCAGACGGGACTTGCGCACTACTGGAATTCAACTGCGAAATGCAGCATACCCGCGCAAAACAGACGAATCAAACCTTTGCCAATGAAATTGTTAGTAATTCGCAATACGTATCGGGAAAACCCTTAAAGTCACGTGGGGCTTGGATATGCGGGTATTGAACGGGGGTCCGGCAGCCCATTTGAACCATCATCGCGTGGGCTAGACTGGCACCTCTGCCTGAACAGTTACCAAGTTGCCAACCATGGTCCTTTCCAAGCTGCCGGATGTCGGCACCACCATTTTCACTGTCATGAGCCGCCTGGCGACCGAACGCCAAGCGATTAATCTCGGACAGGGATTTCCTGACTTCAATCCGGATTCGCGCCTGATCGCGCTGGTCGACGAAGCGATGAAGGCGGGTCATAACCAATATCCGTTCATGCCGGGCGTCGCCCCCTTGCGCCAAGCCATCGCCGACAAGATCGAAACGCTTTACGGCCACGCCTACCACCCGGATACCGATATCACGGTCACCAGCGGTGCCACCCAGGCGCTGATGACGGCAATCATGGCCACTGTGCACCCTGGCGATGAGGTCGTGGTGCTGGAGCCCTGCTACGACAGCTACGTGCCTGCCATTCGCCTGGCTGGCGGCACACCGGTACCCGTGCCGCTGCGTACGCCCCAGACGGACGACCCGTATTACCGGGTGGAATGGGATCGCGTGCGTGCGGCCATCACCTCGCGCACCCGTCTGCTGCTGATCAACTTCCCGCACAACCCCACCGGCGCGGTATTGAACGACGCCGATCTGGATGCGCTGGAAAAGATCGTGTCGGATACCGGTGTGATTCTGCTGTCGGACGAAGCCTACGAACACATCGTGTTCGACGGCGTGCTGCATGCGTCGATTGCACGTCGCCCTGCCCTGGCGGCCCGTTCCATCCTGATCGGTTCGTTCGGCAAGACTTTCCACATCACTGGATGGAAACTGGGCTATTGCTGCGCACCAGCGGCGCTCACGGTGGAATTGCGCAAGGTTCACCAGTTCATGGTGTTCACCGTCTCGTCCCCCATGCAGTTTGCGGTGGCGGAATATCTGAAAGACCCCCTGCCCTACCTGAATCTGCCCACGTTCTACCAGGCCAAGCGCGACCGCCTGTTCGAAGGCTTGAAGAAAACCCGTTTCCGTCCGCTGCCCAGCCCGGGCACGTTCTTCCTGCTGGCAGATTACTCGGCGATTTCCGACGTGCCGGAAGCCGAGTTTGCCAAATGGCTGACGACTGAGCACGGCGTGGCCGTCATCCCGATTGCAGCGTTCTACGGCAAACCGGATGCGCCCTCTTCCAACCGTCAGATGGTTCGCTTCTGCTTCGCCAAGCAGGACGCCACGCTCGACACCGCACTGGAACGCCTGCAACGGGTGTGATTGGCCAGAACCCCGTGTAGGACCGGTGTGATTTGCGATTGCGCTGAATCACACCGGCATAAAAGACCACGCTGCGGCTGATTGCCGCACCGTGGTCTTTTTTCGTTCAAAACACGGTTTTCAGTAAATGGCGATGTGAGCCTTGCTCGCAGGATCAGACGCGCTCGTCTGACTTCCCCTCAGCCAGAGCGTCAGCAGCGCTTCCTGATGCCACTACAAGCGTCTGGACCACCCCAGGGTGGGCACAAGAGCCCCAAATGCCGTGACGGCCCGCTGAGCGCTTCCTGAGCCTTCTCACCCTTGTCTTGCAGACCAGGGCTTGTACACCGTCGATTTCCTTCGACTTGTTCACGGTTTATCCACTGTGAATCTGCCTGGTGAGCCCGGCAGGTACCAGCGCATCAGTTTCCCATCCCCTTGCACGTCCGTTTTGCACGGCTTGTTCCACATGCCTGTTCTGCATGTCTTCAAGTCGGCAATCCCCTTTGCATCGCCAAGACGTGATCCCTGCATTGCCAGGAATCCTTGCCTTTGGTCTTCAGCAAGTCCCGGAGGGACGCGTCGTCGCAGCTAGGAAGGTTGTTATACACATTACTATCTATCTTGATAGTAGTAGGTAATAGGTGTCTGTGGATAACTCGAAGTTCTTCACTTTATCTTTATTTATCAACAACCTGCGCGATTTTTTTGGCGTGGAAAAGTATGAACCTGTAGTGTATCTGGAAAATGAACAACTTTTTCCACAGAACAAATAAGCAGCCTTATCCAGAAATTATCAACAGGCTGTGCACAAGTTCTTTTCCCTCACGTTGTCCACAGGCGTGTTGATAAGTTTTTGCACCAGAACTGCGGATAACTTCAACATTTCGCCGTCATCCACAGCCCCAACTTTTCGGCTTGTCCACGTGTCGTGGCCGCCATTGCTCCAGGATCTGCATGCTTCGTTTTATCCACACCGCCGATTGGCAGATTGGTCGCCACTACGGTCAGTTCGATGTCGAAGACGGCGCGGTGCTGGCCGATGCCCGAATCGACACCGTTGGCCGGATTGCCCAGCTGGCGGCATCCCGCCAGGTCGATGCCGTGCTGGTCGCCGGTGATGTGTTCGACACCCAGGCGGTGTCGGACCGGACCATTCGCCGCCTGTTTGCAGCGCTCGCACCGTTTGCCGGCCCGTGGATCATGATTGCGGGCAACCACGACGCCGCGCTGGCCGACAGCGTGTGGACTCGCGCCGCGCAACTGGGCTGCGTACCCGCCAATGTCCATCGACCGAACGGCCTGCTGGTGCTGCCGGACCTGCGCGCAGCCGTGCTCGCCGCCCCGCTGACCCAGCGTCATACCTACGACGATGTGACCGACGCCTTCGACCGGCTGGAAAGTCCGGACGACCACCTTCGCATCGGCATTGCCCATGGCAGCGTGACCGGCCGCCTGCCCGACACCATCGATTCGACCAACTCGATTGCCGCAGACAGGGCCAGCCGGGCACGTCTGGACTACCTGGCGCTGGGCGACTGGCATGGCTGCCTGCAGATCGACGCCAACACCTGGTACGCCGGCACGCCGGAACAGGACCGCTTTCGCGGCAACGAACCGGGCTTCGTGCTGGAAGTCGCCATTGATGCGGTGGGCGCAGTGCCCGCCGTGACCCGTCACCAGATCGGCCGTTATGTCTGGTCGTCCTGGTCGGTGCATATCTCGGTGCCCAGCGATGTCGATGAACTCGCCCAACGCTTGGCGCAACTAGGTCCGCAGGACGTGTTGCAGATCGAGGTGGGCGGACACGTCAATCTCGCCACGCGAGATCGGCTGGATGCCTGCCTGGCCGATGCCTCGGCACGGGTGCGATCGCTGCGCAGCGATGTGACGGCCATGGTGCTGGAGCCGGACGAACATGATCTGGTCACGCTCGGCGCGCAGGGTTATGTCTCCGATGTGCTGCAGCAGTTGCGGGTCTTGCAGGAAGACCCCGCCAAGGCGGACCTGGCTCGCGAAGCACTCGGTCTGCTGGTTCGTTATCAACGTGAACTGACTGTGGATGCGCCTGCGAAGGAGGCCGGGAAATGAGTCAGGACCGCATGGACCAAAACCGCATGAAACTCGACCGCATCGCACTCGAAGAATTCCGCCGCTTCCGCGCCCCCTTTGCGCTCGATGGATTGCAGCCTGGGCTCAATCTTTTTGTCGGTCCGAACGAAGCCGGCAAAAGCACCATTGCCGCTGCCCTGCGCGGTGCGTTTCTTCAGCGTTTCAAGACCTCGAAAGTCGAAGACTTCGCCCCCTGGAACAGCAGCGGTGCCCGCCCCACCGTCACCGTGCAATTCCGCGTCGGTGCCCGCGAATACGAACTGCGTAAATCCTTTCTGACCAAGGCCCGTTGTGAACTGCTGATCGACGGCGGTGCCCAGCGACTGGAAGGCGAACAGGCAGAAGACGCGCTGGCTGAACTACTGGGTTTCGAGTTCGCCAGCAAAGGACAGAGCAAAGCCGAACACAGTGGTGTGCCCGGCCTCTTGTGGATACAGCAAGGCGAGGGACAGAACCTGTTGGAACCGGCCGCCTACGCCGGTTCCCATCTGCGCGATGCGCTCAGTCAGTTGTCGGGCGAGCTGGTCACGGGTGACAGCGACCGCGTGTTCGACCGTGCCGTCGAGGCGCGCGCCGCCCTGCGTGATGCCCGCAGCAACCGTCCCAAAGGCGAGTACAAAGCGGCGGAAGATGCCTTGGCCGAAGCGATGGCCAGACAAAGCACATTGCTGGCAGAAAAAACCCGCCTGGATACCGATGTAGACCAGCTGGCGCAACTGCGCGACACCCACGAAAAAGCACGCCAGGCCCAGCCCTGGACCGAGCTGGAAAAACAGGCGGCACAGGCACGTGACAAGCTGGCCACCATCCGTCGTGACCAGGATGCCGCCGACGCCTTGAAACGTGAATCGCTGCAGGCCGCACAGACCCTGACACTGCTGCAGGAACAGGTTGCACGCGACCAGCAGGACGAAGACGAAGTCGCTGCGCTGGCGCGCGAGCTTGAAAAGGCCGACCAGGCGGTCACCCAGGCCCAGGAGACGCGTCAGCGTACCGAGACCTCGGTCGCAGGCCGTACCGAGGCTGCAAACGCCGCCACGGCGCTTCTGGAGGCAGCACAGGCCGAATCCGAGCGGCGAGACCTGTCCGACCAGATCGTCCGGGCCGAGCGCGAACTGGGGCGTCTGGAGACGGCACACCGCGAAGCTCAGGTGCTCACCCAGCGCATTGCCGAATTCGATGCCCAGGTGCAGGCCAATCATCTTGATTCCGCACAGCTGACGGCATTGCGCACCGGCAGCCAGCAGCTTGCCCCCCTGCAATCCCGACAAAGCGCAGGGGCGACACGCCTGTCTTTCCATCTGGACTCGGCAAACACCACGGACGTCAGTCTGGATGGCGTGAGCCTGCAAGGCACTGGCGAGCGGCAACTGAGCGCGGAAACGCTGCTTGCGATTGCCGGTATCGGCCGTTTCCAGATTGCCCCCGGTGGTGCCGATCTGCCGACACTGCGGTTGGAAATCGCAAGCCTGCAGCGTGAACAGACTTTGTTGCTGGAAAAGCTTGGTGTGGCCGATCTGGCCGCAGCCGATGCCCGCGCAATGAGCGGTGAACGGGCACGGCGCGATGCACAGGCTGCGCGCAAGGAACTGGCCATCCATGCACCCGACGGGCTCGATGCCTTGCTCGCATCGATCCAGGAAAACCGTGCGCGCATCACCCAATTGACTGCACGCGCGCAGGCCTTGCCGGTACTTGCCGAAGCCCCGTCATCGCTGTCCTTGCCCGAGATCACGGCCGCTCAGCGAGAAGCCCAAACCGCCTTGATCCACGCGCAAAAAGCCGTGACGCAGGCGCAGCGTGCCTTCGATCAGGTCCACGCCCAGGCACAACTGCTGCGGTCGCAACTGGATGCGCGTCGTTCAGTGCGTGAACAACCCAGCAACCTGGACGCCCGTGCACAGCGTGGCAGTCGTCTGGTCTTGGCGCGTGCAGCACGCGACGATCTGCAGTCCCGTGTGCAAGCCGCCGAAGCCGCGATTGCAGCCCATCAGCCTGCGCTGATCGAACAGGACATGAAGCGCTTCGAGCAATCGGCGCGCATTGCCCGGGAAACCCACGAAGCCAGACACGCATCGATCCTGCAATTACAAGGTCGTCTGGATCAGGCGGGCAGTCAGGGCGTGGGCGAAAACCTGGCGCAAGCCGCTGCCGATGTCGAGCGCCTGCAACGCAGGCGCGACGAATTTTCGCGGCGTGCCCTGGCGCTGGATCTGCTCGTCGATCTGCTGCGCACGCAGCGAGATGCCGCGACTCAACGTCTGCAAGCACCTTTGGCCAGGCGCTTGAACCACTACCTGCATCTGCTTTTCCCGAATGCTGCCCTGCGTCTGGACGACAGCCTGATGCCAACCGGCTTGCAACGGGGTGACAACGAAGACCTGCTGCGAAGCCTGAGTTTCGGTACGCAAGAACAGCTTGGGGTGCTGGTCCGTCTGGCCTATGCCGATTTATTACAGGAAGCAGGACGACCAACGCTGCTGATTTTGGACGATGCCTTGGTACATGCCGATGAATCACGGCGTGCCCTGATGAAACGTGCCTTGTTCGATGCCGGTGAACGTCACCAGATCCTGATCTTCACTTGCCACGGAGAGATGTGGCAGGACTTGGCAGTTGCGCCAAGAAGTCTGGGTTGAGAAAGCAGGTTGAAGAAAGAACGCAGTCGAGTTTTACGTAGTCCACAGCAGAAAAACGGGAAGTTCTGCGCCGTCAGGCGCAAATTTCTCTTGAAGGGTTCTTATGTAGATAACTATCTACATAAATAGTAGTAGGTAATAGGAGTCTGTGGGTAACTTCAACTCGGACCAAAAACTTAGCGTTATCAACAACTTAGATCGAAATTTTGACTGTGGAGAACTCTGGTCCGGTGGTGTAGCCGCAAAATGAACAAGTTTTCCCCAGCCGGAAAATCGTCGGATTTGTCCCTGATCATCAACAGGCTGTGCACAACTCGATTCCCAGCGCTTATGCACAAGCTGGAAATCCCAGGTTTTCCCTGACCATGCACAGCTGATCCCGGCGGCAGCCACCTGTCCCGTACACTTGCAGCCCCAGTCTGGGGACATCTTTTTCGGGCTTTTTTTGAGCTCTTTTTGGGCGTACGGGCCTTGCCCTGTCGCAATGCATGACTGCCGCCACCTCTGTTTCATCCGTGCCCCACGCCTCCCGCGCCACCGCCATCGCCTTTGTTGCACTGATCTCGTCGATGGTGTGCCTGTGCATCGGCTCCTCGTTCGGCAAGACCCTGTTTCCGCTGGTGGGAGCCCAGGGCACCACGACCTACCGACTGGTCGGCGCATCCCTGATCCTGTTGGCGATCTGGCGGCCCTGGCGCATGCCGCTGGCCAAGCGCGATGCCATCGCCATCGTGGGTTATGGCGTGGTGCTGGGCGTGATGAACCTGTGCTTCTACCTGTCTCTGCAGACCATTCCGATTGGTTTGGCGATTGCGCTCGAATTTTCCGGTCCGCTGACGCTGGCTGTGATCCTGTCGCGTCGCCTGATCGACTTCGTGTGGATCGGCTTTGCGCTGTGCGGGCTGGGTTTGCTGCTGCCGATTGGCGATGCCGCCACCAATCTCGATCCGGTGGGTGTGGCGTACGCCTTGGCCGCCGGGGTGTTCTGGGTGGCCTACATCCTGCTCGGCAAACTTGCGGGCAACACCCACGGTGGCCAGGCGACGTCACTGGGCATCACGGTGGCGGCGCTGGTGGTGTTGCCGTTCGGGGTGGCCACGGCCGGGACGAGTCTGCTGAACCCGTCATTGCTGGTAGCGGGCCTGGCGGTGGCCATCCTGTCGGCCGCGTTGCCCTTCTCGCTCGAGATGGTGGCCCTGAAACGCCTGCCGCGAAAAACCTACGGCATCTTGCTCAGCATGGAACCGGCAATCGGCGCGCTGACTGGCGTGGTGATGCTCAGCGAACACCTGACCCGCACCCAATGGCTGGCAATCGCCAGCATCATCGTGGCGTCGATCGGTTGCACGGTGACGGCGCGCCGCAATCAAGCTGCGCCTACGTCTACGCCTGCCTGATCGTCTGAATACTCAACATCATCCGGTCAGAATCGGGTCTGACCGACTTGTCGAAGCGATCGCTCATATCCCGGCCGTCAACACATCGATCAAGGCCCGCGCCGCCGCCGACAGGCTGCGATGCGGCGCATAGATCACCGAAAACGGGCGTGTTCGGCCGCGATATTGCGGCAGTATTTCAACCAAACACCCGCGCGCGATCCGCTCATGGGCAACGAAATCGTAGGTCTGGCAGATCCCCAGACCTTGTTCGGCCAATGACACCACCCCCAGCACATCGTCGGACACGTTGATGTATGAGTTCGGCGTCCAATCGAAATGCTTGCCTTGACGCCGGAACGACCAGGGCATGATGCGGCCGTTGTGCGGCATGACATACGACACGCACAGGTGATGCTGCAAGACTTCCACGTCCTGCGGCATACCGGCCTGCGCGATGTAGTCGGGTGACGCAACCAGGCAGATGCTGGCGTCTTCGAGCTTGCGTGCCACCATGCCGCTGTCGGGCAGATCGCCGAAGCGGATGGCCAGATCAAAACCATCGGCCACCAGGTCCACGTTGCGATTGCCGATATGCAGGTCGATCTGCACCTGCGGATAAAGCTGTGCAAACCGCTGCAACAGCGGTGGCAGCCGATAGTGGCCGTAAGTGGTGGATGTACTGAGCCGCACACGGCCGCGCAAGCCGCCTTCCTGTCCCTGGATTGCCCGTTCCGCGTTGTCGATCAGCGCAAATGCCTGGCGCGCCTGTTCCAGGTATTGATGCCCTGCGTCGGTAAGCCCCAGGCGTCGGGTGGTCCGACGCAAGAGCTGCGTGCCAAGCCGGGCTTCCAGCCTGGCAATGGCCCGGCTGACTACCGACGGTGTGGTCGACAAGGCCACGGCAGCTGCGGTCAGCGAGCCATGCTCGACCACGGCAACGAACACCTCCACGTCACCCACATGATCAAAGCGACGGGCCATGCTTTTGCCCCCTCACTGGTTCCGCGGGTGGTGTCATTGGTGGCTTCATTCATGCCTCACGAGAACAAATCATTTGCGTGAAGACCAGTTTATCGCCGCAAGATGACTGAATACACTGCGCCTATCAACTTCATGACGTGAACCATGACCGCTCTGTTTACCCCGTTTTCGCTGAAAGACGTCACCCTGCGCAACCGCATCGTGATCCCGCCGATGTGCCAGTACTCGGCGCAAGACGGCGTGCCCAACGACTGGCACCTGACCCATCTGGCGCAACTGGCGCGTGGTGGTGCGTCATTGGTCATCGTGGAAGCGACTGCCGTATCGCCGGAAGGCCGCATCACCCCGGGTTGCCTGGGCCTGTGGAATGACGAACAGGCCAGGCAGTTCGTGCCCATCGTGGAAGCCATCAAGGCAGCCGGCTCGGTGCCCGGCATCCAGATCGGCCACGCCGGTCGCAAGGCCAGTGCGAACAAGCCCTGGGAAGGCGACGACCACATCTTCGGCGAAGCTGGTTGGGACACCATTGCGCCCTCGGCGATTGCGTTCGACGACAAGACCTTGTCCAAGGTGCCGAAGGCCATGACAGTGGCCGACATCCAGCGCGTCACGGCCGATTTCGTGGCGGCTGCAATCCGTGCGCGTGATGCTGGTTTCCAGTGGCTGGAACTGCACTTTGCCCACGGTTATCTGGCGCAAAGTTTCCTGTCGCCGCACTCCAACCAGCGCACTGACGAATACGGTGGCAGCGCTGAAAATCGTGGCCGCTTCCTGCGCGAAACGCTGCGCGCCGTGCGCAAGGTGTGGCCGGAAAACCTGCCGCTGACCCTGCGCATGGGCGTGATCGAATACGACGGTCACGACGAAGAAACCTTGTCCGAAGCCATCGAGCTTACCAAGGGTTTCAAGCAAGATGGCCTGGATCTGCTGAGCGTCAGCGTAGGCTTCTCGACGCCCACCGCCAACATCCCGTGGGGCCCGGCTTTCCTGGGCCCGGTTGCAGAACGCGTGCGTCGTGAAGTCGGCATTCCGGTCAGCTCGGCCTGGGGCATGGATACGCCCAAGCTGGCAGAAAGCCTGATCAGCAAAGAACAGGTCGATCTGGTGATGGTAGGTCGCGCGTCGCTGGGCAATCCGCACTGGCCGTATTACGCCGCGCAGGTGCTGGGTGTTGATCGCCCGTCGTGGACCCTGCCCGCGCCGTATGCGCACTGGCTTGAGCGCTATCGACCGACCGTCGACGCGGCGTAAGTCGGCAGGATCTGATTGGTCGAACCAAGTCAGTCAAACCAAGTCGGGGCGATGTCCCGACTTGGCATCAAGACAGCATGCCTGATCGCCATGCCGAAGCGCATCAACCGGACGTCACACCGACGCCTGTTTGATGCGCTTTTTTTCGCCCTCAGCGCCCGCGCAGCAAAGACTGGCGGAACGACTGAATGTGCGCGTCGACCGTGCGGACGGCAGCGTCGACATCATTGGCCGCCAGGGCAGCGACGATCTCCTGATGCTCGACCATCACCTCGGCCAGGTGGCCTTCTGCCGCCAGGGAAATCGCCCAGAAACGCTGCGATCGGGCGTGCAGCACCTTCAGTATCTCGATCAGGATGGAATTGCCCGATGCCGCGGCAATCCGTTCGTGAAACAGCCGATCGCAATTCATGATCAACGGCATGTCGCGCGTGGATACCGCCGCGTCGAACGCGGCTGCCACCTTGCGCAGGTCTTCCACCTCGGCCGCCGTGATGCGCTCGGCGGCCAGGCGCGCACAGAGCCGCTCATTGGCCAGTCTGACCTCGATCAGATGCAAGGCATCGTTGATCGACAGCGGTGACACCACCACGCCCTTGCGCGGAATCACCTGCACCAGGCCTTCGGTGGCCAGCCGGTGCAAGGCGTGGTTGATCGGCGTTCGCCCGATCTCCAGGCTTTCCACCAGGGTGGCGATGTTCAGGAATTCTCCTGGCGGATAGGCAAGCGTGGTCAGTCGGTCCTTCAGCAGCACATAGGCCTGCTCGTTTCGGGATAGATCGACCGGGTCGGATTCGCGATTCATTGATTTCGGCTTGGGGGGCACGCCCGCTCCTGTCTTCTCGTGAAGCGGCACTCGTCCGCAGCCGGGTGGCGCTCACGCCCTCTCCCGACCACGTCATCGTACTCCTTGCGTGGCATGAAATTCGCATGGGCTAGTGTTAACACCATTGTGAAATTTCACGTAAGCATCACAATGGTGCGCAGGCGGCTCAACGTGCGCCAGTGTGGGTATGCGTGACCGATGTTGGTGCGGGCGCGTACGGGCTCAACGAATCTTCTCCCTTGGATGTTTTCATGCAAAAGCGTTTTCTTCTCTCCGTCGTCATGGTCGCCGGTGCCATGCTGGGCACGGCTGCCCATGCCCAGGACCTGCCCAAGACGAATCTGAAGATCGTCGGCGGTCTGAGCAACCTCAGCGCCTACCAGGAATACGAAGTGCCGTTCTGGACCAAGACGGTTCCCGAACTGTCCAAGGGCCAGATCACGGCCGACATCAAGGGGTTCAACGAAATGGGTCTGAAAGGCCCGGAATTGCTGCGCTTGATGACTCAGGGCGTGGTGCCCTTCGGCACCGCCACCATGTCGTACTTCGCCAGCGACAACCCGGTCAATGAAGCCATCGATCTGGCCGGTCTGGCACCCGATGCCGCCACCGCGCGCAAGATCACCGACGCCTTCATGCCCACCTACACCCAGTTCTACGCGGGCACCGCCAACGTCAAGCTGCTCGGCATCTCGACTTACCCGGCGCAGGTGCTGTTCTGCAATGCCGACATCACCGGTCTGGAAAGCATCAAAGGCAAGAAGGTCCGTACCAGCAGCCGTACCCAGGCTGAGTTCATTGAAGCCCTGGGCGGCACCAGCGTGACCATGGCCTTTGGTGAAGTCGTGCCCGCCATGCAGAACAAAGTGGTCGATTGCGCCATCACCGGCTCGCTGTCGGGCTACTCGGCCAAGTGGTACGAAGTCGCCACCCACCTGTATGCGCTGCCGATCAACTGGAACCAGCAGATCCACGCAGTCAGCAACAAGGTCTGGACTGGCCTGGACCCGAAGGTGCAGACCTTTGTCCAGACCAACATCAAGACCATGATCGATTCGATCTGGGACGCCGCTGCCAAGCAGACCCAGCAAGGTTATGACTGCAACACCGGCGCTGCGGCGTGCACGCTGGCGGTCAAGGGCAAGATGAAGCTGGTCACCCCGACCGATGCCGACCGCGCACTGCTGAAGAAGGTACTGAACGAACAAGTGCTGCCGAAGTGGGCATCGCGCACCCGTGACACCTACGTCACCGCGTGGAACAAGGACGTGGGCTCGACCCTGGGTCTGACGGCCGTTAAGTAAGCAGTACGTCCCCGACGTACCTCCGCCCCCGGGCCGGCACGCTGTGTTGCCGGCCGGGGGCATCGTCACTACGAGCATTCCCATCATGCCAACCGAGAAATTCCTCGTCTTCGGCCGCCTCCTGCGGGCCGCCGAAGGCATGTCGCGTGCAGCGGTCTGGGCCGGCGGTCTGCTGACCATCGCCAGCGTCCTGCTCATCTCCTACGACGTGATCGTGCGCAAGCTGTTCTCGATCACCGTCGGCGGTGCCGACGAACTGTCGAGCTACGCCTTTGCGATCAGCACCTCCTGGGCGCTGGCCTTCGCCACGCTGCAGCGCGCCAACGTGCGCGTCGACGTCATCTACCAGATGCTGCCGGTGCGCGTGTCCGCCGTGATCGACTGGGTCTGCCTGGTGTCGCTCGGTGTCTTCATGGCCTACCTCACCTGGTATGCCTACGACGTGGTTGCCATGTCCTGGATCCAGGGTTCGCGCTCCAACACCACCATGGGCACGCCGCTGTGGATTCCGCAGGGCTTGTGGTTCGTTGGTCTGGTGTGGATGTGCATCGTGCTCGCACTGATGCTGTGCCGCGCGTCCGTCGCGCTCGTCAGCGGCGACATCGAGACCCTGAAGGCGATCTGCGGTGTCCGCAGCAGCCAGGAAGAAGCCGCAGAAGAAGCGGCAGCCGGTGAACGCATGGTTCACGGCGATGCCAATCAACGCAAGGGAGCCGCCACATGATTCCGGTGACCATCGTCTTGTTGCTGGTGCTCATCGGCATCAGCATTCCCGTCGGCGCCGCACTCGGCCTGCTCGGGCTCATCCTTGATCCGCTGTACTCCATGCTGCCGCTGTCCAGCGCCATGGGCGAACTGTCCTGGAGCACCAACAACGAGTTCCTGCTGGTGGCGATTCCGCTCTTCATCATGCTTGGTGAAGTGCTGCTGCGTGCCGGTTTCGCCGAACGCATGTACGCCGCAATGAGCCTGTGGCTGTCGTGGCTGCCGGGCGGTCTGATGCATGCCAACATCGGTGCATCGACGCTGTTCTCGGCGACCTCGGGATCGAGCGTGGCCACCGCCGCCACGGTCGGTACCGTCGCCATTCCGCAGATCCGCAAATACGGCTACAACGAACCGCTGTTCCTGGGCAGCCTGGCTGCGGGCGGCACGCTCGGCATCCTGATTCCGCCGTCGATCAACCTGGTGATCTATGGCGTGCTGACGAATTCGTCGGTGCCCAAGCTGTATCTGGCCGGCATCATCCCCGGCTTTGCCATGGCAGCGCTCTTCATGCTGACCATCGTGATCGCCTGCATGTTCAAGCCGTCCTGGGGTGGCAAGACCATCAAGGCGAGCTGGGGGCAGCGCATGGCCAGCCTGGTCGACCTCGCGCCGCCGATGGGCATTTTCCTGCTGGTGGTGGGCTCGATCTATGCCGGCCTGGCCACGCCTACCGAGGCGGCCGCATTGGGGGTGTTCGGCGCTTTCCTGCTGGCTGCGTGGTTCAAGCGCCTGTCGTGGAAGATGCTGGGCGAAGTGATCGAAGGCACGATGCGCTCGACTGCGATGATCATGCTGATCGTCATCGCCGCTGCCTTCCTGAACTTCATCATGGCAGCCACTGGTCTGACCGATGCGCTCACCTCATCGATCCAGGGCCTGGGTCTGTCGCCCGGCTGGATGCTGCTGATCATCATCGTGTTCTACCTGGTGCTCGGCTGCTTCATGGAAACGCTGTCGATGATGATCACAACGATTCCGATCGTCGCGCCGATCATGCTGGCACTGGGTTACGACCCGATCTGGCTCGGCATTCTGATCATCGTGCTGGTGGAAGCCGCGCTGATCACCCCGCCCGTAGGCCTGAACCTGTTCGTGGTGCAAAGCCTGCGCAAGAGCGGGTCCATGAACGCCGTGATCATCGGTGCCCTCCCCTTCGTCGCGGCCATGTTCGTGATGCTGGCCTTGCTCGCTTTCTTCCCCGACATCGCGTTGTGGTTGCCGCGCGTGTTCGGCTGATCGCGTTACTGCCGTTGCCCGATTGACGCCTCCCCCTTAACGCTTCCTTTGTTTCGCACGTGGTCTGCATGATGCCGGCCACGTGTCTCCTCATTCGTGTTGGACATATGCCATGAAAGCTGAATTCACCCTGATCACCGACACCGGTTCGCAAGCCCTGGTCGCCGACATCTCGCAACTCGTCGTCGCCGGTTGGGCCGGCCGCGATCGCGCTGCCATCGACCATCACATCGAAGAGCTTGCCGCCATCGGCGTGCCGCGCCCCAGCAGCGTGCCGCTGTACTACCGCATCGGCCACAACCAGCTGACCCAGGAAGAAAACCTGCAAGTGCTGGGTGGCGATTCTTCTGGCGAAGTCGAAACCTTTGTGTTCGCCGTGAATGGCGAATTGTTCGTCAGCATCTCGTCGGACCACACCGATCGCAAGCTGGAATCGGTCAGCGTGGCCTTCTCCAAACAAGCGTGCATCAAACCGGTTGGCCGCGACGCCTGGCGTCATGCCGACGTGGCCGAATACTGGGACGAACTGGTGGTGCGCGCCTGGATCGAAGAGAATGGCGAACGTGTGCTGTACCAGGAAGGCACGCTGGACTCCCTGCAGAACCCGCTGGACCTGATTGCCGGCTACGTGGGCGGCGCAGGCACCTTGCCTGACGGTACCGGCATGACCTGCGGCACCATGGGAGCCATCGGCGGCATTCGTCCTTCCGCCGTGTTCGACATGGAATTGTTCGACCCGCGTCGCAAGCGCAGCATCCGTCACCGCTACGTGACCGATTCGTTGCCCGTCATTGCTTGATCGTTCTTAACCACCGTTTTTTCTGCCCCTTTTTTTCTGACGGAAAAAGATGACTACCAGCTCCACCCAGCGACTCGACGCGGCTTTGTCGGCCATCGAGCAGGCCGGCGACGAAGGCCGCCGCATTTTCACGCGTGTCTATGTCGACACGGCCCGCGCGGCGGCGCGCGCAGCCGATGAACGTGCGGCCAGCGGGCTGTCGCTGGGGCCGCTGGACGGTCGCATCGTCGCCGTGAAGGACCTGTTCGACGTGGCGGGTGAACCCACCACCGCGGGCTCGGCCTTGCTGCGCGATGCGGCACCGGCCACGCAGGATGCACCGGTCGTGCGTCGTCTGCGCGCGGGTGGTGCGGTGATCATCGGCAAGACCAACATGACTGAATTTGCGTTCTCGGGCGTGGGCCTGAATCCGCATTACGGCACGCCTGGCAATGCCCACGACTTGCTGCGCATTCCGGGCGGATCATCCTCGGGTGCAGGCGTATCGGTGGCGCGTGGCATGGCGGAAATCGCCATCGGGTCGGATACCGGTGGGTCGATCCGCATTCCGTCCGCGCTGAACGGCCTGGTCGGCTTCAAACCCAGCCTGTCGCGCGTGCCGCGTGAAGGTGCCTATCCGCTGTCGTTCACGCTCGACTGCCTGGGTCCGCTGGTGCAAAGCGTGGCTGACGCCGTGGCCACCGACAGCGTGCTGGCCGGCATCGATCACGTGCCGGTGGAAGCGCGCAGCGTGCGTGGTCTGCGTCTGGCTGTGCCGCGCGGTCTGTTGTTCACGCAGGTGGAAACCGAGGTCTCAGACGCTTTCGAACAAGCCGTCGCCGCACTGACTGAAGCTGGCGCGCGCGTCAGCGATGAATCGCTCGACAGCTTGCTGGGTGCTCCCTTCCAGTTGCAGGAAAAAGGCACGCTGATCGCAGCCGAAGCCGCGCACATCCACCGCGAGGCCGTGGTGCAACGCCCCGAGGCGTATGACCCGATCGTGCTGGGCCGCATCCGTCGTGGTCAGACGCTGGACGCCGCCACCTACGTGGGCATTCAGCAGGCGCGCAATGCACTGCTTGGCGAGCTTGATCGGGCACTGGCCGACTTCGATGCGCTGGTGCTGCCCACGGTGGCATTCCTGGCTCCGTTGATCGCCGATGTGCAGAACGAAACCGACTTCATGCGTGTGAACGCATTGGTCCTGCGCAATACCTCGGTGTTCAACTTCTACGACCTGCCCGCGCTGTCCCTGCCCTTGCCGCGCGACGGCAAACTGCCGGTCGGGCTGATGGTGGTCGGCCGTCGCAATGCCGACCGCGACCTGCTGGCCATCGGAGCGGCGATCGAGGCCTTGCTGGGCTGATTGCAGGGCTTGATTGCAAGCTTGAGTCGCAAGCTTGAATCGCAAGAAAGATCGGAAGGGGTAAATCGACCTGCCTGGCGAACACCAGGCGGGTCTTTGCAGACGATCAGGGATCCATCCAAGAAACGCAGGCACGTCCTAGGCGACGCGCGCGTACTGCGCCACAGTTCGGACCAAACCGGACTGGCGCAGAAATCTGCGATCTCCGGGCACACGCAATACGCGACGGTGCCCGCTTACCCCCAAGGACCCGATCATCATGAATCCGAATCCCAAGCTCGACGTACTGACTCCGCACAACTCGCAGCTGATCATCATCGATCACCAGCCGCAGATGGCATTCGGCGTGCAGTCGATCGACCGCCAGGTCTTGAAGAACAACACCGTGGCGCTGGCCAAGTCTGCCAAGGTTTTCGACATTCCGACGCTGATCACCACCGTCGAGACCGAGAGCTTCTCGGGCCACACCTACCCCGAACTGCTGAACGTGTTCCCGGACCACAAGATCCTGGAACGCAGCTCGATGAACTCGTGGGATGACCAGAAAGTGCGCGACGGCTTGAAGGCCAACGGCCGCAAGAAGGTCGTGGTTGCCGGCCTCTGGACCGAGGTCTGCAACAACAGCTTCGCCCTGTGCGCCATGGCCGAAGGCGACTACGAAATCTACATGGTGGCCGATGCCTCTGGCGGCACCAGCAAGGAAGCCCACGACTACGCCATGCAGCGCATGATCCAGGCTGGCGTGGTGCCGGTGACCTGGCAACAAGTCATGCTGGAATGGCAACGTGACTGGGCCAACAAGGGCACCTACAACGCCGTGATGGACATCGTGCGCGAACACTCCGGTGCCTACGGCATGGGCGTGGACTACGCCTACACCATGGTGCACAAGTCGCCTGCCCGCCTGCCGGGCAACCACGAAACCCTGGCACCGGTTCCCGCACCGATCCGCTAAGCCGCGGGCGTCTTGTCTGATCAAAGACTCGTCTGATTAAAGGCTGGCGTCTTGTCCAGTCAAGTCGCTTGGTGTTCCGTTCGCGCGGGACGCCAGGTCATCGGACAGCCCGCATGACGCAACGACTGCGGGAATGCCGGCATGCATAGAACGGTTGTGTTCATCCATGACGCCTGGTTGAGTCCAGGCGTCTGGCGTCACTTTGCAGACCGCTTTGCGGCCTGTGGATACACGTGGATGGCACCGGCATGGCCAGGCATTGAGACCTCAGCGCCCGAGCACAAACACCCGGATCATATTGCGACCCGTCAGCCTCCCGCAGGGCTGGTGGAACTTGGTATGGACGGGCTGCTTGCGCACTACGCCTTCCTGATTCGCACGCTGGTAGAACCACCCGTGTTGGTCGGGCACGGCGTGGGTGGTCTGCTGGTTCAACTGCTGATCGATCGTGGCTTGGGCGCAGTCGGTATTGCGATTGCGCCTACCCCGCCAAGCGGTGTGCTGCCCGGGTGGTCTGCGCTGCGCCGCATCGCACCGCTGTGGTCGAGCTGGTCAAGTCGGTTGTGCATGCGTGTCATGCACCGGACGATGAAGACGTCGCCTGCTGCATCCGCATCAACAGGCGTTGCTCGGCATCCCGCCGTTCCCGCTTCATTTTCTCCTTCCTTCTGCCCTGCCATACCGCTCACGCGCGCTCGTTTCGACCACGATGTGGCGCAGACGCTGCCCCTTGAGCAACGCCAGCAGGCTTTTGACGATTGGGTCGTCCCTGCGTCGGGCCGATTGCTCTGGCAGACCCTGCTGGGGATCGGCTGCAAGGTAGACTTCGGCAACGATTGCCGCGCGCCCCTGCTCTTCATCGCAGGTGAACAGGATCGCAGCGTGCAGGCGTCCACGGTGGCTGCAAGCTTCCGCCAGCATCGCCGCTCGGTCGCCGTCAGCGCCATGCGCCTGTACGCAGGCCGTAGCCACCTTCTTATCACTGAGCCAGGCTGGGAAGAAATCGCCGATGCCTGTATCGACTGGGCCAACCAACAACTGGGCGGGTTCTGAGGCCACGGGAGCGCGCCGCGCCACGTGGCGTCGCCGGCTGCTTGCCTGTGCATCGGCGCTGCTGATGCTGACGGCCGGCAGCATCGCCGCGCGCGATCTTGACGAGCTTGAGCATCGCCGCTGGAGCGGCAGCGATGGCGGTCCCAGCCAGGTCGGTGCATTGGCACAGACCGCAGACGGTTATCTGTGGCTCGGCACCAATGACTCCCTGTTCCGCTTCGACGGCCTGCGCTTCGTGCGTTACGCCACGCCCGATGGCAAGGCGCCGGGCATCGTGTCCAGCCTGCTGACCGTGGATGATCGGCTGTGGGTGGGCCTGCGGGCGGGTGGCATCAACGTCATCTCACGCGACGCCATGCAGCGTCATGTGACTGGTGCAAAGCCAGGTGCAGGTTCAGATTCAGATGTCATTGCAGGTCTGCCTGCCGGGGCCATCTACGGCATGGCGCGGGATCGGGACGGCACCGTCTGGGCAGCAGCCGATGACGGCTTGGCAGGCTTCGATGGCACCCGCTGGCAACGCATGGCTGGCGCGCAGAATTTTCCCGGAAAACATGCGCGCGCCGTCTTCGTCGACCGTGACGGGATATTGTGGGCTGCCAATGAAAGCCAGCTGTTCTATCGCCCGCCCGGCACTGCGTCATTCATCGATGCTGGGATGAATATCGACTGGGCAAGCCATATCGCACAGGCCCCTGATGGTGCCATATGGATCAGCGAACGATATGGGACAGATCTGCATCGGGTAATGCTTGTTGATGGCAAGATCAGTCGTGCCACGCATGCCATTGCCAGCAGTGCGAACGGCTTGCTGTTCGACCGCCGGGGTGCCTTGTGGATAAGTACACTCGGCAATGGCCTGCTGTATGTGGGAGATCCGGCGGCGGACAAGCTAGCTGTGGACAACCCAGACGTCGATTTGCCCAGCGACCCATCCAGCAATCCGTCGAGCACCACGCCCCACCTGCCCACCCCCCGCACCTTCACCGTGCGCGAAGGTCTCAGCGGCAATCATCTCTGGCCCTTGCTGGAAGACCGCGAGGGCAATGTGTGGGTGGGCAGCAATGCTGGTATCGATCGTTTCCATCCTCGGGAACTGATGCCTGGCGGGTTTCCTGCGGACGCGCTGAACGTGGCCTTGGTCGCGGGTGATGACGGCAGTCTGTGGGCCGGCACCAGCAATCGTCCCGCGATGCGCATGGTGGGCGATCGCATCGACACCATGCAGATGCCTGCACCGGTCACCAGTGCCATGCGTGATGCCGACGGCAGCATCTGGATGGCCGGGCCGGCTGGCATCTGGCAAACGCAGGGGGATCGTCAGGTGCGCGTAGCGGGGCTGCCAGCTGCTGCCACGCCGGGTTCATCGGTACGTGCGATGGCGCGCGACCACCAAGGTGGCCTGTGGGTATCGATCAACCGGCTTGGCCTGTTCGAACTGCGCGACGGCATCTGGCGTGCCATGCCGCCGCCTTCTATGCGCGGTAGCCAGATCATGCCGGTTGCGGCCTCTGCCGACGCGCAAGGACGCCTGTGGTTCGGTTATCGCGACAACCTGCTGGTAATGCGTGATGCGCAGGGCGAACGTCGCTGGGGCGACGCAGACGGCATGCGCATCGGGCACATCACCGCCATCACGCACCAGGGCACGCGTACCTGGGTGGGCGGGCAGCACGGGGCGGGTTATATCGAAGACGACCGGTTTCATCCACTGCCCTTGCCCGACAACGATCTGTTCGACAACATCTACGCGATCATCGCTGTGCCTGGCACAGCAGCGGCGTCACAGGAAACTGCGTCACGTACAACTGCTTCACGTAAAACTGCATCACCTGAACCCGCGTCAGACGGGGCTGCTTCGACGTCAACCTCCGACACGAGCACTGCAGCCCGCAACGACGCTCCTGAACTCTGGATTCACGCGAAGGCAGGGATATTCCAGCTGTCCGCCATCGAGATTGCGCAGGTGTTTGCCGACAGCCGCCATACCATCCGTTATCGCGCGCATGACCTGATGGGCGGGCTGGCCAACGATCCCTATCAGGTACTGCCCTTGCCGACGGCCGTGCGTGCCGATGACGGTCGCATCTGGTTTTCCACCAGCAACGGGGTGGTCTGGCTTGACCCGGCGCAGCAGCCCGTGAGCAAGGACATGGTGCCGCAGGTGACCATCGAATCGGTCAGCGCCGATGGCGAACTGCTGCCCGCTGCGGCATCGGGCGCGCCCTTGCTGCTGGCGACCGACACCAAGCGTCTGATGTTCGACTACACGGCGCTCAGCCTGTCGGCACCAGAAAGCCTGAGTTTTCGTTATCGCCTGGATGGCTACGACACCACCTGGCAGGACGTCGGCCGCCAGCGGCAAGCCGTCTACACCGGCCTGAACGCGGGCAACTACCGGTTCCGTGTGATTGCCGTCAATGGTGATGGCGTGCCAAGCGAACAAGAGGCCACCACCGCGTTCACGATCCCGCCGGTCTTCTACCGACGTCCGCTGTTCTATGTGCCGGCGGCTGCGCTGGTGGTGTTCATGTTGTGGCTGTTGTATCGCGTGAAGCTGCGGCGATCTGCCGACGCCTTGCGTGTCCGCCTGGAAGCCCGCCATCACGAGCGCGAACGGATCGCACGCGAGCTGCACGACACCTTGCTGCAGGGCGTACAAGGCGTGATGCTGCACTTCCAGGCCGTCGTGAACATGTTGCCGCCAAACCTGCAAGCGCGACAACGCATGGAAGATGCGCTCGACCGGGCCGACATCGTGCTCAGCGAAGGCCGTGATCGGGTACGTGATTTGCGAAGCCCTGTGCGCGGCCCTGCGGCGCTGGATGACGCGCTGCAAGCCCTGGGTGCCCAACTGGCCCAGAACAGCACCACGGCCTTTTCCTTGGCTGTACGGGGTGATCCGATATTGCTGCACCCTGTGGTGTGCGACGAGGCGTATCGCATCGGGCACGAGGCGCTCGTCAATGCCTTTGCCCATGCACAGGCCAGGCAGGTTGTGGTCGAGATCGACTATGGAACGATGATGTTCACGCTTGGTATTCGGGACGATGGTCGTGGCATCGACGCCCGCTATCTGACCCCCTACGGTCGACCGGACCACTGGGGGCTGCGAGGCATGCACGAGCGCGCGCGCGAGTCGGGCGGAACACTGCAGATAAGCAGCCAGCCCGACGCAGGCAGCGACGTCCGGCTGCGGGTGAAGGCGACGCTGGCTTATCGTTCGCAGGCATGATCAAGACCGCGCCGAATAAAAGAAATAACCCATGCATCAATCAACACAGGACCGCATGACTCAGGATATGCCCCTCATTCGCGTGCTGGTGGTCGACGACCACCCGCTGCTGCGTGAAGGTATCAAGGCCGTGCTGGCTGGCTCCCACGACATTCAGGTGGTTGGCGAAGCCGGCAATGGTCATGAAGCCATCGCCGCCTATCGGCTGCTTCAGCCCGACGTGACCCTGATGGATCTGCAGCTGCCCGAGCTCGATGGCATGGAAGCCATCCGAGCCATCCGTGCCGACTTCCCCCAGGCGTGCATTGCCATTCTCACCACCTACCGTGGGGATGTCCGCGCCCTGCATGCGATCCGCGCCGGTGCCCAGGCCTATCTGCTGAAAAGCACACTGCGCAAGGAACTGACCGAGGTGATTCGCGCGCTGGCGGCCGGCGAGCGCCATATTCCGCCCGAGATCGCGGCCGATGTTGCCCGTGCACTGGGGCGGGAAGCGCTGAGTGCGCGTGAGGTCGAAGTCCTGCAGTGCGTGGCGCAAGGCCAGGCAAACAAGCAGATAGGCACGCAGCTGGGGCTGTCGGAAGATACGATCAAGGGACACGTGCGCAGCATCATGGACAAGCTGGGTGCAAACAATCGCACCCATGCAGTCAGCATTGGTATCGAGCGCGGCATCATTACATTTTGAGGTCAAGGCAGCGCACTTTAGTGTGGCCGCCACCTCCCTCTTTCGGGGCTATCCAGTACGACGCCAGCCGCGCATCATGCCGGCTTGCCGCCAACGTTTGCTACGCGTCCACCGGCTGATTTTCCGAGGACAGATCGATGCACACTATCCCTCGTTGTCAGACCCCGATCATGGATGGATGCCACCGTTCGTCGGCCTGCTCAGCCGCCACGATTGCCGCCGTCTCCCTGTTGCTCAGCGATGCCGAAGCCAGCCTGTCATCGGACAGCGACTCTGCATGCCGGCACTTGATCCGCGCCATCGACCTGTTGCATCAAGCCCATGACGGCCTGCCCCCTGCCGGGCGTGGCCCGGGCGGGCTGGCCCGCTGGCAGATCAAGCGGCTGAACGACTACATCGACACGCATCTGGACACGCGCATCCGCACCGAGGAACTGGCGGCGCTGCTGCAACTCAGCCCTGGCCATTTCTCGCACGCCTTCAAGCAGGCAATGGGCGTGCCACCGCTTGCGCATGTGGCACGCCGACGCATCCAGGCTGCGCGTGAAATGATGCTGTCCACCGATGAGCCGCTGATCCGCATCGCACATTTGCACGGCTTTTGCGATCAATCGCATTTCACCCGTATCTTCCGGCGTGAGACAGGCATTGCACCCCAGGCATGGCGCAAGATTCGCGCGGGTCATGCGGTCGAGTCAGGCGCTGTGATGCACGCCTGAGTCCGTTGGCATCTGCGTGAACGCAAGTCGGGCCTTCCTGTTTATGGAATGATCTCCGCGCGGCTTGCGGCACGTGTCTACTGCTTCAGAAAACGCGACCTTCTTTCAGGTGTGTGGTCACCCCGTTCAAGTGGTAGTCGCCGATCACCCGTGCTTTGTGCAGCAGCGGGTTGTGGCTGAAAATGGTGCGCAGGTTTCGCCAATGGCGATCGAAATTGTGGGTGGTAGATGTCGCCGATGCACCGCCCGCTTCGAACAGGCGTTCGGCAGCCTGCAGTGCAAGCTTGCTCACGATCAATTGCGTCTGCGCGGTGGCCAGCGCGCCTTCCAGCACCCGTTCTTCTGCATCCGCGTGCCCAGCCGCAATCGCCACCGCCGAGCGATCCAGCGTGCGCGCATTCTGCTCCACCAGCGCATCGATGGCATGCGCATAGGACGCCAGATCACCAATCACCTGGTGGATGAACACATCATCGCGCGGGGAGTCGACCCCGCTGTGCGCAGCAGGACGACCATGGTGTCGCACATACGACAGCGCATCGGCCAACACGTTGTGGACAATGCCAGACGCCGTGGCTACCAGGTGAAGCTGGCGCAGCGCGCCGTTGTGGCGGCCCGGCAGGTTCTCGTATTCACGCGGGACGACTTCATCGTCGTAGACCTCGACTTCGTCCAGCAGCAGGCTGCCGCTGGCGGTCAGGCGTTGGCCCATGCCGTTCCAGTCATCGATGATGCGCACCCCCTGGCGTGACACCGGAATGATCACGATCACGTAGTCGCCGGCCTCGTTGAGCATGTTGATGCGCGCGTAGTCGGAGAACGCCGTGCCCGTCGAATAGAACTTGCGCCCGCTGACCACGAAGTGATCACCCTGACGACGCAACACGGTCTGGAATTCACCCGGCTTGGCGGTTTCCCGCTCGGTCGATGCACCCCCGAATATCGCGCCATCAAGCACACGTCGCACCTGGACGGCCGTGAATGGGGTTGGCCGCTGCAGGGCCAGTGCTTCGGTCAGGTCGTAGTGCAGGCGCAGCGCGTGGGCCACGTTGGAGTCCGCCGCTGCCAGCGTCACGATCACATGGAACACGTCCACCAACGACCCGCCCGGGCCACCTTGTTCAACCGGAATACGCAGCGCACCCAGGCCCGATTCACGAAACTTGGCAAAGGCATCGAACGGCAGGTCGTGCAGGCGTTCGCGGTCTGCTGCGCCGATGGCGATCTGCTGCGCCAACACCGGCAGGCGCGCGAGCAATTGCTCGCGTGTGGGATACGGTTGCGGTGCAAGCGGTGCTTGGGCCAGGGCGCTCATGGACGTTCCTTGATGACAAGAAAAAAGAGGCGAACGCCCTGCACGCCATCGACGCATTGGCGTCATCCACGGGGTCATCTGGAAGTTAAGCGAGGGCCATTCAGCAAGGCGCACTCTATCGGCTGCGACCGCTTGGACCTAAGACCGATTGGCTGTTTGAAAAGAGATGAGCGGCATAACTGCCAGCACCGGCTTGTCTGGTTCATCTAGGACTTTTCGAAGCCGATGCTCGCTGATCCATTGTTAGAAGTATTTTTTTCCTATCTAAGCCATGTTCTTGAAATCAGATTCCAAGCAGCGAATGATTCACGTGAAACATTGAGAGCAATTTGCGGGTGCCCGCGCCTAGCATGGATGCATGCCCCCATCGGTATTCAGCCATGTCCGCCGTCCTGCGTGATCTACCCTGTTTTCAACGCACATTTACCCTCGATGAGTTGGTCGATGACGTCGGCCGTGCAGTCAGCCTGTCGGCCCGTCGTCCCGGCAGCGACGTGTCAGAGGCTGTGCGCCAGGTACTGGCCGAGCACGCGGACGTTACCCTGCCCTTGTCCCATGCACAGTGGGCGGGCAGTCCCGAGCGCTACACCCGCCATCTGCTGCATGCAGACCCGGCTGGCCGCTTCTCGGTCATCGCATTGATCTGGCACCCCGGTCACCGCACACCTGTGCATGGTCACCGCACCTGGTGCGCGTACCTGGTCTTGCGCGGCATCTTGCGCGAGGCGCGTTTTGCGTGGCACGCCGCGCAAGACTGTGCGGTGCATACCGACACCGTGACTCGCCATGCCGGCCAGACGCTGGCTGCCCCGGCGGGCTTGGCAGACATCCACAGCCTCGGCAACGACAGCAACGAGATCGCCGTGTCCATTCACGTTTATGGGGTGCAAGGCGATCAGATCAGCACCCATGTGAATCACCTGGTGCGTGGCGAGATGGCTGGCTGATTGGGCGACTGAGGGGCGGCTGATGGCGGGGCGCGCATCGTCGCTAAGTGCTACGTTGCGAAGGCCTGCCTGAGCGGATGCTTGGTGTGCAGTGGGACGTGGTGTGTAAATTGGCCATGCAGTGCGTCTTGCATCTTGCAAGCCGTCTGGGCAATAGTCGCCCTTCTGCTCACCGGATTCTCGCGCATGCATGTCACCCACTATCCCCTGCACGATGGTCATCTGACCTCGGTAGCTATCGCGGACGACCGCGCAGTGCTTGGTCTGCGTCAGGCTGACGGGACGTCGTGGACGATGACCTTGCAGGGGGTAGACGCTCTGAATATTGATGGATTTCGGCTGGGAAACACCATTCTCACGCTTCGTTCGATTCGGGGTGTCGGACGCGAGGATCGTCCTGGTGAGGACTTGCCGGTCGCGCAAGATGTGCACGCCGCGCTGGATGCGCTGTTCCCGGCACCGCACGCATCGGCACGGCCGGACATTCACGCTGCGCATGCGGCATTTATTGCCGCCAAGCTGGCGGGATTGTCCGCGGGCCAGGCTGTCTTGCTGGTGCTCTCACCCGCTTATGGGGCCGAGCTGAGCGCCTATTGCCTGACGGTCGATCTGCAGGCCGACCGTCAGACAGGATGACCACGCCGCGCCTGACGGCACCCGTGGTCATCTGGGGCTGATTTAAAGGCTTACAGGCTAAAAGGCTTACTTACAGACCTTGCGGGTAGGTGTAGCCCGGGAAGTCCTTGGTCAGCACGTCCTTGAAGAAGGGCGACTTGAAGGCGGCGGCCAGGTCCTTGGCCCACACGGTGTCCTTGTCGGCGGTGCGCACGGCAACCACTTGCTGGTAGGCCACCGGCGGCTTTTCTAGGGTCAGTGCGCCGGTGAACTTCAGGCCGGCCGAGGTCGCGAAGTTGCCCGGCACCACCACGAATTCCACGTCATCCAGCGTGCGCGGCAGTTGCGCAGCTTCGATGGGTTGCAGCTTGACCTGCTTCGGGTTCGACACCACATCTTTTTCGGTCACGCGCAGCGGATCGATGTCCGACTTCACCGTCAGCACGCCGTTTTGCTGAAGCAGCAGCAGCGCACGCGCCAGGTTGCTCGGGTCATTCGGCAGCGTGATGCGGTCGCCTTGCTTGGCTTCAGCCAGGCTCTTGCGCGACTTCGAATACACGCCCATCGGTGCGGTGGTGCTTTGCACGATGTCCACCAGATCCAGCTTCTGGTCGGTCTTGAAGCGGTTCAGGTAGGTGATGTGCTGGAACAGGTTCGCGTCCAGCGCGCCTTGGGCCAGCGCCATGTTCGGCTGCACGTAGTCGTTGAACTCAACCAGCTTGACCTTGTAGCCCTGCTTTTCCAGCTGCGGCGCAATGCCGCGCTTGAGCACGTCGTAGTTGTAGCCCACGGTGGCACCCAGGGTCAGGGATTGCTTGGCCGGGTCGGCAGCGAAGCTGGCTTGGGCAGCTACGCCCAGCGTCAGCGCGACTGCGCTCGCGAGGAATTGGCGACGGACGAAAGACATGGATATCTCGCTTCGATATGGGTGTGGATAGACGGAAGGCGGGCCCAAGGGTCAACCCTGCCAGCCCGCAGACGCAGCAGAATATCAAATCGTCTGGTGGGGGCTAATTCACGGCGCGTAGTCCACCGGCAAGGCGGTCGAATACTTCAGCTGTTCCATCGCAAACGATGAACTCACATCGTAGATGTCGGAGATTTTGATCAGCCGTTTGTAGACGCGATCATAGGCAGCGATGTCGGGCACCACCGCCCGGATCAGGTAGTCCACATCCCCGCTCATCCGATAGAACTCCACCACCTCGGGAATGTCCTTCACATGCTGGGCGAACTTGTCGAGCCAGGCTTGCGAGTGCTGGCTGGTGCGAATCGAAATGAAGACCGTGACCCCGACATTGAGCTTGGTGGCATCGCACAGCGCAACCTGCTTGCGGATAACCCCCGCCTCTTTCAGTTTCTGAATGCGCCGCCAGCAGGGCGTGACCGACAGACTGACGGTTTCCGCGATCACGCTGATGGGCGTTTCCGCGTCGTCTTGCAGCATGGAAATGATCTTCCGGTCGATGGTATCCATTGGAAGAAATTTCCATGAAGAAGGGGTTGAGCCGCAAATTTTTTGCTGTGTGGAGCAGCATAGGCAGCGTGTTGGTGTTCTGCAAGCGCAGCGCAGGAGAAACCGCGTTTTTTACGTCATCTGCGGCGCGCAGATTGCGCTGAAAATTCGCAATTTTCGAACATATCGGAAGTGGATCAGAAGGTTCGTCTGATGTTCCTGTTGATATGTTGAGATTCAGTGTTTAGGTAAATGCTGGCCTGTGCATAAGGTCTTTTAGCGGAATTTTCGACATATCAAAAGATGGAAATTATCGTATTCGCTTATCAGTTCCTGATATGGAAAACTCGACTCTTTTATCGCTCTGTTTTTGAGGTTTTTATGGCCTCGTTGGTCGGGTGATTTGCATATCGGATATGGATCAAAGCCACCATGAATCATGAAATCCGATATACCTGTAAATCACTCGGAAGGGCCAGGAAGGTTCACCATTCCGTCCCCATCCCCCATGACAACCAGCGCGTCGCCAGCCCAGTGGATATCTGCGATCGGCACCGCACCCATCTTGATTTCACCAAGCAGCTTTCCCGCTGCGGTGTACACGCGCACATAGCCGTCGATGTAGTACAGATAGTCTGATCCGCCCCCCGGCATGCCCATGCGGGGAATCCAGCTGTCCCAGCTGTACAAGCGGAATTTCTGCGCATAGAACTGTCCGTTCGGGCTGTAGTTTCGCTCCCGATACGGCACGCCTGCATAGAACAGGCTATAGGCCGGCCAGAGCATCGCAAGCACTACCAGCACGATGAGGGCACGCCGCAGTTTGCGCGGCGCAATGGCCTGTTTCGCACCCTTGCCTGTCACGTTCGCGCCCTCGTTTCTCAACGCACCGAACTCTTCAGTTCGCCATCCTGGCGATGACGTTCCATCGCCAGCTCAATCAGCGTGGTGATCAGGTCGGTGTACCCCAGGCCGCTGGCTTCCCACAGCTTCGGATACATGCTGATGTTGGTGAAGCCGGGCAAGGTGTTGACCTCGTTGATGATCACGTCGCCATCGGGCGTCAGGAACACATCGACCCGTGCCATGCCGCAGCAGTCCAGTGCCTGGAAAGCCTGAATGGCAATCGCACGAATGCGTTCGTTGATCTCGTCAGACAGGTCGGCCGGCGCCTTGACCACGGCCCCTTGTTCGTTGATGTACTTGGTGTCGTAGGAGTAGAAGTCATCGCTGACCACGATCTCGCCGCACACGCTTGCACGCGGGTGTTCGTTGCCCAGGATCGCGCACTCGATCTCGCGCCCGACAATCGCCGATTCCACCAGCACCTTGTGGTCGTAATCGAAGGCAAGCGCCAAGGCCTGATTGAACTCGTCTTCCGTGCGAGCTTTGCTGACACCTACCGACGAACCCTGGTTCGCCGGCTTGATGAACAAGGGCAGGCCAAGCTTGGCCGTCACCGTGGCGAAATCGTGTTTGTTCCGAGTGCTGCGGGTCACCGTGACGAACGGGGCAACCTTCAAGCCCGCGTCGCGCAGCAGGCGCTTGGTCACGTCCTTGTCCATGCTGACTGCAGAGCCCAGCACGCTGCTGCCGACAAAGGGAATGTCGGCCATGCGAAGCATGCCTTGCAGCGAGCCGTCTTCACCCAGGGTGCCGTGCACGATCGGGAACACCACGTCGAGCTGCGCCAGCGCACTCGCGTCGCGGCTCTGAATCAGTTGCTGCTGCGTCTGGCCGGGGATCAGCGCAACGTGTTGGCGCGAGTGATGCAGCGCGATGCGTGCCGGGTCGTTGGCGTTGTGCAGGTAGTTCGACACGTCGCTGACATGCCATTGTCCCTGCTTGTCGATACCCAGCAGGGTGACGTCGAATTTGTTCTTGTCGATGGCGTCGACGATGTTTTTCGCCGATTGCAATGACACTTCATGTTCAGCGGATTTGCCGCCGAAAATGATGCCTGCGCGCAGTTTTTTCATGGAGTGAAAGCATCCCGGGTTGTAGAAATCCACCGAGATTATGCGGCGACGCGCGCCCCGCTTGGCAGGATTGTCTGCCCGAACTGTTTCCAGGCATGAACCGCCCATGAAAGCATCGGCTTGAATCCTATGCGCGAAGGTGCGTCTTGTATGCCGGTCACGCCTGCTTCAGGCGTTCGAGAATTCCGTCAATACATCCAGCACCGCAGTGACCGCCATGCCAGGTGCCGGCGAACTGCGATACGCCACTGCCATGGGGCGCATCAAGGCCGGGGACAGGTTCCGCACCTGCACGTCCGGCGAGTGCATCTGGTCTTCCACTTCTTCCAAGGGCAAGATGGCCGCGCTCTGGCTCGCGGTCGCCAGACTTTTCAACGCGCCGGGATAACTCAGCGTCAGAAACGGCCGTGGATTGAAACCCGCCTGACCGAACCACGACGACACCAGGCCATGCATCTGCGTGGCAGGCGCAAACGACGCCCATCGCCGGCTGGACAGCCATTCGGGTGTGATCGTGTCAGGGGTCTGCCAAGCTGCCGGCAGCAGCGCCACCATGTGATCGTTTCGCCAGGGCATCAGCCTGATCTGCGCCATCGCTGGCTGAGGACTGGCCACGATGCCGATGTCCAGCGTAGCGGCCTTCAATCGCTGCATGGCATCGGACGAACCTACCGCCTCCAGCTTCACTTCAACGCCCGGGCTGCGCCGGCTCAGCGCATCCAGCATCAGCGGCAACAGTCGGGTGCTGACACCCGCCGACACACCCACCTTCACCAAGCCCTCGCGGCCACTGGCACGGCGCTGCACCAGGTCGATCAAGTCATCGCTGGCAGCCAGCAATTTGCGCCCTTCCTCAACCAGCGCCTGACCGGCCGGCGTGAGTTCCGCATGCCGTCGGCCACGCACGACAAGCGTGGCCTCCATGCGCGATTCCAGCTCCTTGATGTGCAGGCTGATGGTGGGCGGCGCAAGATGCAACGCATGGGCAGCCGCCGCAAACGTGCCCAGATCCGCAATCGCGATCAAGGTCTGCAGTTGGTCGAGGTTCAGATTACGCATCAGGATTTCTGACCTGAAAGGTCATTCAATTCAACTTTACCGGTATCAGACCCAATCCTAGCATCGTGTTCATGAGCCATGAACACCCCACCGAAGCCCCGAAGTCACCCGTTGGTGACACCAGACAAGCCCGCACAGGCGCGTGGCGATTGCTGCGCGTTTCGCGCAAGACAAGATGCCTGCTTCAACGCTGGACGCGTCGTGCAGCCGCTGCGCTGGCGCGCGCCGAGAAGTATGTGGTGGAGAATTTCAGAGTGCCGCCGAACGGGGCTTGATCTCGTTCCTGCTGGAACAAGGTACATATGGCCAGAGACTTGGCGCACATGGGGTTTGGCTGCACAGGCTTTGTCTTCGCGGGCCTCATCTTCGTAGGCCTGATGCCCGCACCGATGACCCTCCCCCATGCCGATGCACTGGTGCATCAGGCCGACTCGTCGAGCATGTTGGTGCTGGAAAGACTGCGTCGGCCTGTCGTCGAAGCAGGCAGCAGCGTGTACCGAAGCGTGCTGCCCGTCCGAAAAAACGCGTTCAACTGAAGCGGTTGACTTCTTCACTCAGGGCATCGGCCAGGCGCTTCAATTCCTGGGCGGTGTTGGCCAGTTCCTGTGCACCATCGCGCTGGGCGGCGTTGTCGATGGCGATCGACTGTACGTTCTGCGCCAGCAAGGTGGCAGTGCTGCTTTGTTCACGCGTGGCGTGCGACACACTGGAGAACTGCTGGACGGCTGCCTGGCTTTGCGTCTCGATCTGTTCCAGTGTGCGTGCCACGTCGCCGTTCAGATCCAGACCCTGCTGCATCAGACGATTGCCGGCGTCGATGGTGGTGATCGCGGTGCGCGTCTCGTCCTGCACGGCACGAATCATCGACGCAATCTCTTGCGTGGCCTGACTGGTGCGGCCGGCAAGCTGACGCACCTCGTCGGCCACCACCGCAAAACCGCGCCCTTGTTCGCCGGCGCGCGCTGCCTCGATCGCAGCGTTCAGCGCCAGCAGATTGGTCTGCTCGGCAATGCCGCTGATCACACCGATGATGCCGCCGATCTGCTGCGAACGAGAACCCAGGTCATTGACCACATCCACCGTCTGACGCAGGGAATCCGCCAACTGCGCCAAGGCACCGGAGGCATCCCGCATCGACTTGCCGCCTGCCAGCGTGTGCTCGGCATTTTGCTGCGTCAGTTCCTCGGTGTGCTGCATGCTGTGGGCGATCTCTTGCGCGCTGGTACTGAACTCTTCCACCGCTGCCGCCATGCCATCGACCTGATCGGACTGATGCGCGGCACGCGTGAGCGTCGCCGACGACAGTGCACTCAGCGCGTTCGACCGGCTGGTCACTTCACGAGCCGACGCGCGCACGCGTCCCACCGTGGTTTCCAGCGCCTCGGCCATATGATTGAAGCTGTCGGCCAGCGCACCGATTTCGTCGCGACTGCGAACCGTCATGCGCACGCTCAGCTGGCCTTCACCCAGCGCGTGGGCTTGTTTCACCATGCTGTCGAGCGGCTTCAGCTTGTGACGCAGCAAGGCCACACAGGCACCAATAGCCAAGGCCAAGGCCAGCAGACTGCCCAAGGCCAACTGCGTACCCACCGACCAAGTCAGCTCGTCAATCTCGGCCTGCGGCAAGGTCGCGAAGACGCGCCAGCTGCCGTCCGCCAGCGGCACCGCCACGCTCTGGAAGTCCTGCACACCATCATTCCAGGTAACGCGTGCGTTGCTTGCACCCGGCGGCAGGGCGGCGACTGCAGCTTCCGGTTTGGTCGTGCCTGCGGGCGGAATCAACCAGCGGTTTTCCTTGTCCAGCAAAGCCAGCGAACCGGTATTGCCAATGCGGAAGCTGGCCAAGGTGTCGAACAGCTTCTTCTGCTCGTCGGTGTAGTCAAAGCCCACATACAACACGGCAATGACCACGCCATCGACATCGCGCACGGGGGTGTATTGCGTCATGTAGTTGCGGCCGAACAGCACCGCGCTGCCGACATAAGGCTCACCGGCCAGCAGCTTGGCGTAGGCCGGATGCTTGCGGTCCAGGGTCGTGCCAATCGCGCGCTCGCCGTCTTGTTTGCGCACCGAGGTGGTGATGCGACGCAGCTCGTCACCGTCACGCACGAACACCGTTGCCGTGCCAGCGGTCAGACGCGAGAACTCATCGACTTCAGAGAAGTTGTTGTTCAGACGCAGGGCAGCACCCAGCACCAGCTGCGGCGCATCGACATCGGCAACCGGAATGCGCTGGGTGACGTCGCGGGTCAGGCCCTCGACAAAGCGATCTTCGAACAGGTTGGCAAGACGCTGCGTGCTGATCCGCAGCGAGCCGTGGAAGCTCTGCAGCTGGTCGGCCAGCAAGCGCCCTTCACTGGCCAAGTGCTGATGATTCGTCTCAAGGTTGGCCTGGCTCAGCGAGCGCAGCGCAAACAGGCAGCTGCCGCTGATGACAATGACCAGTACCAGCGTCAACGACGACGCCAACTGGCCGGCAATGCCGAAACGTTTTTGGAGCACGGGGAGATCCTTGGAATGCCGCGGCGCAGAGGCGGCTTGTAATAGCGAAGGATCTGCCACGTACCGACTGCGCGCGGTCTACGTGGAGTTCTACTCGTCCTTCAAGCACGTTAACGGCTGAAATTCCATGATCTGAATCAGGTATTTGTCAGAAAAGCTACCGTTCGTCTGAAAACTAGGGTTTACCCGTGATCAAAACATGGTGTGGCGCTATTGAAGTCGCATGATTTGCTGTACTTGATCTGCTGAGTTGTCTGTATCACTTGCCGATGCAGAACCGCGAGAAAATCACCCCCAGCAAGTCATCACTGGTAAACGCGCCCGTGATGCTCGTCAGCGCATCGTGCGCCAGTCGCAACTCTTCTGCGAACAAGTCCAGCACGCGGTCGCTTTGTGCTGCATGGGCATCGGCTTCGTCCAGGTGGTCTTGGGCCTTCAGCAACGCCTGCAGGTGGCGTTCGCGGGCCAGGTAAGGGCTCTCGGCACCTGGGTTCCATCCGGCAACTGCCAGCAGCGCCTGGCGCAGCGCATCCAGGCCGTCACCGGTGCGTGCAGAGATGGCCAAACGGATGGGTTCTGCATCTTGCGGCACGTCGGCAGGTTCACTGGCCGTTCCCATGCCCAATCTGTTGTCTGTGGGGTACGCAGCATCCGACGGACGGTTTGCGGCTCCCGTTCCCCACGCCGAGGCACCGAAGGTCTGGTCCGTCAGCAGATCCACCTTGTTGAACACCTGGAAGACCGGCGTGCGTGGCGGCAGTCTGCGCGCAATGTCCTCGTCCAGGGTTTCGGTCTGCGCCGTTGCATCTTGCAGATGGATGATCACATCCGCCTTGGCGATCTCTGCCCAGGTGCGCTCGATGCCCAGCCGCTCGACCGTGTCATCGGTCTCGCGCAGCCCTGCCGTGTCAACGATGTGCAGCGCCACGCCATCGATCACGATCTGCTGCACCACCTTGTCGCGCGTGGTGCCAGCAATCGGGGTGACGATCGCTACCTCATCCCCCGCCAGCGCATTCAGCAGACTCGACTTGCCCACGTTCGGCCGCCCGGCCAGCACCACATGCAGCCCTTCACGCAGAATCGCACCCTGACGTGCACGCGCCAGCAGCCTGACCAGTTCACTGCGAATCCCGGCCAGCGTGCGACGGGCGTCATACTTTTCCAGGAACTCGATCTCTTCTTCCGGGAAATCCAGCGTGGCTTCCACCAGCATGCGCAAGCCCACGATCTGATCGCCCAGCGCATTCACCTCGTGCGAAAACGCACCCGTCATCGACGCCACCGCACTGCGCGCGGCGGCCTCCGACGATGCATCGATCAGGTCGGCCACTGCTTCCGCCTGCGCCAGATCCAGCCGGTCATTCAGAAATGCACGGCGCGTGAATTCCCCGGGTTCGGCCAGCCGCAGGCCCAGCGCCTTGCCCGCTTCCAGACAGCGCGCCAGCAGCCGCCGCATCACCATCGGCCCGCCATGGCCTTGCAGTTCCAGCACGTGTTCGCCGGTGTAGGAGTGCGGAGCCTCGAAACGCAGCGCAATGCCTTCGTCGATGGCATTGCCGTCGGCATCCAGGAACGGCAGGAAATACGCATGACGCGCTTTCAATTCCGTGCGGCCAAGCAAGGCCTCGACCAGCGTGTCGATATTGCGTCCCGACACGCGAACGACACCAATGCCACCTCGTCCTGGGGCAGTGGCAATCGCAGCAATAGGGTCGTGGTCGGATGTCATTCGGGGCTCCGCAAATTCCAATGAAAAACCCCACGCGCCCAAAGGGCTGCGTGGGGTTTGAATCGTACACGGGGCATTCCTGGTTCGTTACGACTCTTCGCTGGCTCTCTGCAAACTTGGTGTGAAATCAAGCACCGAACCATCGATTCACAAGGGATCAGGCTGCGTTCTCTCTGCAGAGCTCTATTTTCTCTCTGCAAGCTGCCAGCGAGGTGCTGTGTCCGAGCCTGTGTTGATAATCACACCTCGGCCTCGTTACTTAGCAGAGAAATACTCGCCAAGCTTGTCTGTGTCGTAGTCGTTGCCAGCTTGCTTGAACTCCACCACCCCGTTTTTTTTGGCGGCGATCAGTTGCCCGAGCAAGGCCCTCAGTGCCACTGCATTCATGTTGCTTTCCTTGAGGCGACTCCGCAAATTCCAATGCAAAACCCCACGCGCCCAAAGGGCTGCGTGGGGTTTGAATCGTACACGGGGCGAGTCCTGAGAACTGCCCCGGCGATCAGGCTTACGCCTTCTTCGCTTCCATCCGTCTGGTGATCGACCACTGCTGGGCAATCGACAAGGTGTTGTTCACCACCCAGTACAGCACCAGGCCCGACGGGAAGAAGAACATCATCCCGCCGAAGACCAGCGGCATCACCATCATGACCTTGGCCTGGACTGGGTCCGGCGGCGTCGGGTTCAGCTTCATCTGCAGGAACATGGTTCCCATCATGATGGCGGGCAGGATGAAGAAGGGGTCCGGTGCGGCCAGGTCATGAATCCAGCCGATCCAGGGTGCGTTGCGCATTTCAACGCTGGCCAGCAGCACCCAGTACAGTGAGATGAACACCGGGATCTGGATCACGACCGGCAGGCAGCCGCCCAGCGGATTGATCTTCTCGGTGCGATACAGCTCCATCATCGCAGTGTTGAGCTTCTGGCGGTCGTCGCCGTACTTCTCGCGCAGCGCGGTCAGGCGCGGTGCCACCAGCTTCATGCGGGCCATCGAGCGATAACTTGCTGCCGACAGCGGGTAGAACGCGGCCTTGATCAGGAAGGTCAGCGCAACGATCGTCCAGCCCCAGTTCAGCAGCACGCTGTGCAACCAGGTCATCAGCTTGAACAGCGGCTTGGCGATGATGGTCAGCACACCGTAGTCGACCACCAGTTCCAGGCCCGGGGCAACTTCTGCCATGGCGCGCTGGTCTTGCGGGCCGATCCACAGGCGCGAATCCACGCTGGTGGCGGTGCCGGGGGCAATGTCACCAACCGGCTGAATCGCACGCACGGCGAACAGGTTGTTCGACAGATGCGTCAGGTCATAGGTGCGTGCTGCACCTTGGGGCGGTACCCAGGCGGTGGCGAAGTAATGCTGCACCATGCCCACCCAGCCGGAGTTCGACTGCTTGGTGTATTGCGCCTTGTTCTTCTCGATGTCCGAGAAGCTGACCTTCTGGAACTTGGTTTCGTCGGAGTAGACAGCCGGGCCGGTGAAGGTGCTGTAGAACTTCGACTCTCCCGGCGGCGGCGTGCCGTCGCGGGTGATCTGGTAGTACAGCGACGGTGCCAGCGGGTTGGCGGTGGCGTTGGCCATGTCGTGGCGCACACCAACGTCGTAGCGGCTCTTGCGCAGCGTGTAGGTCTTGACGACCTTCAGGCCGTTCGACTCGGCTTCGAACACCACGTCGAGCGCTTCGCCTTCCAGCGCGCGCGGCGTGCTGGTGACGCGGAACGGGGTCTGGTGCGTCGGGAACGATGCGCCAGCAGGTGCGCCGATCACGCCGGTCTGTGCCAGGTAGGTGCGGGCTGCCGAGCGGTCGAGCAGCACCATTGGTTGCTTCGGATCTTCGATGCTGGGCTGGTTCAGCAGCTCGGCCTTGATGATCTGTGCACCCACGGTGTCGAAGGTCAGACGCAGTACATCGGTGGTGACGACGACGGTTTCAGCGGCCGCAGCGGGTGCGACGGTGGAGCCGGGCACGGCCTGAGCCGATGCCGGGGCGCTGCCGGGCGTGCCAGCAGGAACCGAGTTGTCAGCGCCGCCGGGCGCAGCTGCGCCAGATGCCGCCGGCGCGGTTTGCGCAGGGGTGCCGCCGAACAGCGACGGCTTGCCATTGTGCTTTTGCCAGCCGTCCCAGAGGAACAGCAGCGAGAGCGAAAAGATCATCCAGAGGATGGTGCGTTTCATGTCCATGGACGGAAATTCCAAGTCGTCGCAGCGAGGGCTAAAGCCCGCTAGTTTAGTCGTCTCCGGGTCCGCAGCGTTCGCGGAATAACCGGGGATGGGGCGGTGGTGGAGCGTTGCCCTCGACCGGGGGAACCGGGTCGATGCCGCCCTCGCACCATGGATGACAGCGGCCCAGCCGCCGCATTGCCAGATAACTGCCACGAGCGGCCCCATGTTGTTCTATTGCCTCGATGGCATAGACCGAACAGGTGGGCAGAAAGCGGCAGGAGTGCCCAAGGAACGGGCTGACGAAATATCGGTAGAAGCGAATCGGCAGGATCAGCGCCCAACGAAGCCAGCGCTTGCTGGCCGCGTGCAGTGTACGCGCTGAGCCTGACAGCTTCATGTGCGTGGACGCGCCGGTCGGGCTGAGTCATCTCGCTGGCGAATTGCCCGGGCGAAATGCGCGTCGGCTTCGGCGCGTGCCAATTGCTTGAGCGAGGTCAGGGAACCCTGCGCGATACGGCTGTGCAGGCGAACCACATAGTCGCGCGGGGGCAATTGGAGACGGACGTGACGAAACGCCTCGCGCAGCACTCTGCGCAAGGTGTTTCGACTGACGGACAGGGGCGCGTTGCGCTTGCCGATCACCAGGCCAAGTCGCGCGCCTGTGGGGATCGGTGCTGCCGGTGTGGCGTCTGCTGGCATGTTTACCGCGTTGTCGCCGGCGTCAGACGTGACGGCGGCGGTGGCGACGGGCGCGTGCAAGGACGACGCGCTCAAAACAAAAAGCGCCCCTTTTGCAAGGCGGCGCCCTTTCAGCGCAGGGGCAAACTCAGCCGGGCTACGCAAACGCGCCGTCTTTGGAAACGACGCGGTCAACACGCGATCAACCTTAGACGGCCAGACGCTTGCGACCCTTGGCGCGACGTGCGTTGATGACTGCGCGGCCACCACGGGTCTTCATGCGCACGCGGAAACCGTGGGTGCGCTTGCGACGGGTAACGGAAGGTTGGTAAGTACGTTTCATGTTGGTTCCAGGTTGTCTGTGCGGCGCATGTCGAACACCAATGTCAGACAGCTTGCCCGCCAGCCACGCCTGCGATTGGGCGGGGCCGAATACTGTGTGTTGCAGGGATTAGCCAAACCAGCCGCCAAAGAACTCCGGCCAGACAGGTAAGACACTTCCACAACTGCTTCGCGCCACATCCGTTGGCTTGGCTCGTCATGTGGTCGATGTGCACTTTTGCCACCGACGCGTACCTGCAACAAAACCACTGCAAGTAGGCCCCACACCACAAGCCCCGGCCAAACGCCATGACTTTTTTCGGAAAGAAATCCCGAAAAGCCCGCCATTTCATCAAATTTGCTGTTCGCCGTCAATCGTTTCCCAGCTGTCCACAGGTAAATGGCGGCCCTTGCCTGTGGATAACTTCGGGTCAAAAGAGTAGAATCAGGGGTTTCGGATTGGCAAACAGGTGTTGTTTAGCGGTAGCTATGCAAGCGCTGACAAACCTTTTGCCCTTTGGTCTGACGCACGTCTAACCCACGCGTGCCAGGCCGATCCTTTCGCAATTTGGGATTC